>NZ_JAGQBF010000001.1 GCF_024345495.1 Synechococcus sp. RedBA-s
TGTGTTGACGCAGGAGGCCGATCAGCTCACGATGGAGCCGGGTCTGGGGATCCACTGGGGATTGGATTGGTTTCGCAGCCCCAAGCTCCCATGGCTCCCTGCCCACCCCATTGACTGAGACGCATGCTGTTGCAAGGGTCCTCAGACTTGTGTCGGGCAGTCAGCTGATCGCCTCCATGGCGACCCTGGCCTTGAACTCGGGGCTGTGCGTGCGGCGCTTGCTCAACTCCTTCGGAGAAGGCGTCGCCAACGGTGGGAGCCCCTTCTCAGGGGCGGTGCCCCGCCTCAGAGGTTAACGATGGGGCCTGTCCAGAAAACCCAGTCCACCTCACCCGCTTAGGCTCCGAAAGGCCGCTCAAGCAACCTACTATCTAATCAGCAAGAAATATTTCATCTCTTACTTAACAACCCATTTCTCGGATAATAATGAAATTGCTTGCGTAAGTAATGCTTCATGGCTTCAACTCCATCCGCCGTCAGAAATACCCCAGCCGTTGGAGACGATGGCGTCGTTAGATTTTCCATAGAAAGCGACGATGTCAACCTGAACGACTTTATTGGAGTAACCAATGGAACCGGAAGCCTAGTCGCGATGCTTGATGGCGATGACGTAGTTATCGCATCTGAGAAGGAAATTACTGGCAGTTACGCTAACCGTGTCGGCGGCAATAAAGGCAACGACGTACTAAATGGAAGCAGTTTTCAAGATCAATTCCTTGGAGGCCAGGGGGATGATTTTGTTTCAGGCCTTGGAGGCGATGATTTCCTGAACGGCAATCTTGGAAGCGATGCAGTAAGAGGAGGTGATGGCAATGATGTAGTCAGAGGTGGACAAGGCCTTGATCTGCTCTACGGGGGCAGCGGCGACGACATACTGACTGGCGATTTTGACAATGACGACTTGAGAGGAGATGAGGGTAGGGATATTTTTGGAATAAGAACAGAAACGGATGCCTTTGGAGACATAAATAAAATTGATCATATCGTGGACTTCACTGCAGGTCAAGACCGGATTGCCATTAAAGGTATTAACTCATTTTTTGATTTAACCTTCATCCAGGAGACAGCTCCAGATTTCGAAGAACAGCCTGATGGAAATTTCGAGAAGAATGACAACATCCCGGGCGTATCAGTAATAGCCTTAATTGACGGCTCTCAAAAATATTTATGCTTTATCCGAAATGTCACGTTAGAACAAGTCCAATCAAGTGCTAATTTTATCACTGGCACCACGGCCGACGACTTGTTTAGCAAACTTACCCCTGATGCATTCCTTCAAAATCCTAACCTTATCCAATCTTATCTTTAATATCCAATGATTCTTCACTGCCTCCAGGCGCGTGCGCATCCCTTCAGAGGCAACGGATCACGAGATCAGCCATGGCCGCGACAACACTTGGACGCTCAGGGCCAAATAGACCAAGAACACGTCAGTGTTAACTAGCTCGGCGCCAGCTGGATCGTTGAGGTGAGAAAAACCGGCAGCCGCGACGGCCAGCCGTTCCAAGCCGCCACCCTGTTTCTCTCCTAGCACCAGTCGCACCACCCCAGAAGGGCTGCTGCGACTGGTGCTAGGAGGCCGTTGCACGAATAAACAGTCCACCTCTGCCGTGAAAGCCCTGGCGTGGATCGGACCTGCTGCGATTCCACCGTCGGCGCTCTGACTACGGCGCCTTCATCTGTTGGCAGCCCCCGGCGGGAGCCACCGGGGGCCAGGGGGCCTTTATGTCAACGTCCAGCTGAATTTGAACAACTTGAGGAGGTTGTGGCCTGTGCTCATCAGCGACCACTCTCCGTTCACCTTCTGACGCCCCCTCAGCAGGAAGCGCCGCAGGCTGCCCGGTGTCAACTACGTAGGCGGCGCGTTGACTCGTCAGTCTTGTTACTCCTAGGATCTGTGTTGACTCACTGAAAATGCTCCTTTTGTGGATCGCTCGACATCAGCTGATCCCAGGGCCCAGCGTCTGCGGCGCCAGCAGCTTCTGGAGGCTGCCCGCAGCCGTTACCCAACCTTGAGCTATCAGGAGAAGGGTGCCCTGGTGGATGAGCTGGTTGAGCTGAGCGGGTTCCACCGCAAATCGGTGCTGACGCTGGTCACGATTCAGCTGAGGTTGGCAGGAGCCGCCGCTATGGCCCGGAGGTGGTTCAGCTGTTGGAAACGCTCTGGGAGGCGAGTGACCATCTCTGCGGTAAACGCCTGGCGGCGGTACTTCCCACACTGATGACGGCGCTGGAGCGCCATGGCCATTGGCAAGTTGATTCGGATCTACGGCAAAAGCTGCTGCAGATCAGCCCGGCGACGATGGATCGACTGCTGGCACCCGCCCGCTCTGCCCAGGGCGGTCAGCATCGCCGCCGCCGTACACGCGTTGTCACGGGGGTACGGCGGCGTACCACGGTGCGCACGTTCAACGGCTGGAAAGGCGTCGAGCCGGGCTGGTTTGAGATGGACCTGGTGGCCCACTGCGGCGGGCGTATGGAGGGCCCGTTCCTGTGGACACTGGTACTCACCGATGTGGCGAGCGGCTGGAGCGAATGTGTGCCCTTGCCCAGCCGCGATGGGCTGATGGTGCGCTCTGCGCTGCAGGAGCTGCAGACGCTGATGCCACTGCCGCTGCGCGGTCTCGACGTGGATAACGACACGGCATTCATGAACGAGGAGCTTGAGCGCTGGTGCGCCGAGGCTGCCAAACCGGTGGAGTGAGGTGGACGGAGAAAGCGAACCGAGCAGCGAGACCGATCGATCAGCAAGTAATCAGGAGCTGAACGCCTTTCTGGGCAGCCTACGGCTGCTGTGGCGGCAGAGCGAACCTGCCAAGCGCGGAGGCTGGGATGTGCCAAAGCGCACCTACCGCACGCGGGTGGATCCGACCCTGGGGTGTTGGCCCCTGGTGTTGCCGGGCTCATGGCCGATCCCTTGCTCACAGGCCAGCAGGCGATGCCACGGCTGGAGCAGGAGCACCCGGGGCTGTATCTCGGCAGCCTGCGCACGTTGCAGAGGCGGATGGGTGAGTGGCGCGTTACCCATGCCGAACAGGTGGTCGGCCAGCAGATGGGGGCAATCCGGGACCAGGAAAACAGCCAGCTCAACAGCAAGAAGTCACTGCAGACCAGGCGTCAACTAGATGGGTAACAAATCACGTGAGGCAACGCGCCCGCCTACGTAGTTGACACCAGGCAGTAGTCCCCGGGTTGGCATGGCCAGTGGATCGGCTGCCCCCAGTCCCAACGTTTCCGCGTCGAGACTCTGCTCCTGGAGCTTCTGCAGTGCCAGCTCGCGTGCGGTATCGGCGCGTTGCTGCTTCTGGTGCACCCGGCTGCTGAGCTTTTCTTTGCTGTCGTCGTCGCCTTGCTCGGCCTCCTTGGCGGCAGCTTCCGCCTGCTTCTGGCGCCGACGGGCTTGGCTGCAGCGGCTTCTGCCTCCAGCTCAACCTTGGCCGGATGGCTGGATTTCAGACGATCCGGGCAGGCAGGCGGTGATTCACAACATCACGACGCTCTTGGCGATGGCGATAAGACAACCGGAACCAAGCCCTGATTAGAACTCTGAATCAGACCAGGCCCTGGTCAGATGAGGATCCAGCGCCAGTGGCATCGGGACCAGCTCCATCAACGCCAAACCCGGCAGTGGCACAATCCATGGGTTGATCACAAAGCTGTCACACAGCAGAACCGCTTGACAAGCCAAGCTCACCGTACGGGACAACTAGTTGAAAGCGATGCGGAACTCCCGAAGCTGGACATTCACCCGACCACTCAGGCAGTTGCAGCTGAGGTTTCAAGGCGGGGCTGAAACATGAACATCGAATAGATCACGTTGCGACGCATTGAGGTCATCATGTCTAGGAACATGTCATAGCCCTCATTCTTGTATTCGATCAGGGGATCTTTCTGGCCGTAGCCGCGCAGACCCACGGATTCGCGCAAGGCATCCATGGCCTGGAGATGCTCGCGCCAGAGGGTATCTATCTGCTGGAGGATGAAGAAGCGCTCAGCCTCCCGCATCAGACCAGGGCGGGACTGATCAATCTGGCTCTCCTTTATGTCATAGGCATTGCGGAGTTGCTCGCGCAGGAAGGCCTTGAGCTCTTCGGTATTGAGGCCCGCGAGCTGGTCAGGGGTGAGATCCTCCAGTAAGTAAACGAACTCCTGCACCTTGGCCACCAGCTGGCCCAGATCCCATTCCTCGGGGGGGAGGTCGGGATTCACATAAGCCTCAACGATGTCGGACATGGTGCGCTCGCCGTAGCCGATCACCTGCAGCTTGAGCTCACGGCCTTCAAGCACGCGCCGCCGCTCGGCATAGACGGCCTTGCGCTGATTGTTCATGACCTCGTCGTACTCGAACACCTGCTTGCGAATGTCGTAGTAGTAGGTTTCCACTTTCTTCTGGGCCCCCTCCAGCGAGCGGGTGAGCATGCCGGATTCGATCGGCATGTCTTCCTCGACGCGGAAGGCATTCATCAACCCGGCTACGCGATCACCACCGAAGATGCGCAGCAGGTTGTCTTCCAGCGAGAGGAAAAAGCGAGTACTGCCGGGGTCGCCCTGACGGCCGGCGCGGCCGCGCAGCTGGTTGTCGACCCGGCGTGACTCATGGCGCTCGGTGCCGATCACATGCAAGCCACCGGCCTGGCGCACCTGCTCCTCCTCCTGCTTCACCACCGCGTCGTACTCGCCGCGCACACGGGCGATCGCCTGGCGCAGCTGCTGAATCTGGGGATCTTCAGCGGGAGCCTTCTCGGCTGCCTGGGCGATGCGATCTTCCAGCTCCAGAACCGTTAGAGACCTGTCACCCCAGGACTTCACCAGCTCCCGGGCTAGCTCGCCAAGCTCATGTTCGCTGTCGTCGCTGAGGGCGCAAGGGTAGAGGGAAGCGATGGCCCGCGCCTCACTCGGGGCCGCCGGCTGCGCCTGTTCTGATTCCTTGCCGAAACCGGCCGCAGCAGCCTGGCGCGGCATGGGAACCGGCAGCTGATGATCCTCCTCAGGACGCACCAGGCGCGGCAACAGCACTTCCCGCAACTTGAGGCGGGCCATGTAATCGGAGTTGCCACCCAGGATGATGTCGGTACCGCGGCCAGCCATGTTGGTGGCGATGGTCACGGCGCCAGCCCGGCCGGCCTGGGCGATGATCTCGGCCTCGCGCTCCACATTCTCGGGCTTGGCATTGAGAAGGTTGTGGGGAATTCCCTGCTCTGAAAGCAGCCCAGAGAGCAATTCGGACTTTTCGACGCTGGTGGTACCAACCAGGGCCGGGCGGCCAGACTGGTGAATCTCAGCCGTTTCCGTCGCAACGGCGCGCCATTTGGCAGCTTCGTTCTTATAGACCTGATCCACCAGATCCTGGCGGGAGCGGGGCCGGTTAGTGGGCACCACCGTGACCTCGAGTTTGTAGGTTTTCTCGAATTCCACTTCCTCAGTTTTGGCGGTGCCGGTCATGCCGGCCAGGCGCGGGTAAAGCAGGAAGAAGTTCTGGTAAGTGATGCTGGCAAGAGTCTGGGTTTCCGGCTGGATCTCCAGCTCCTCCTTGGCCTCGATCGCCTGGTGCTGCCCATCACTCCAGCGCCGGCCCGGCATCACCCTGCCAGTGAACTCGTCAACGATCACGGCATCGGAGCCACGCACGATATAATTCACATCACGCACAAAAAGTTCCTTGGCCTTGAGGGAATTAGTGATGTAGTGGGCCCAGGGATCAGCGGGATCGAACAGGTCGAGCACACCAAGCATCTTCTCTGCCTTGGCATAGCCCTCATCGGTGAGGGTCACATTGCGCTGCTTCTCGTCCACCTCATAATCGCCCTCCGGATCGATGCCGTCCTTGGCCATGCCCTGCGCACGTTCCAGGGCTGCGGCAATCTCGGCCGCACGCATGTACTTCTCCTGGGGACGCTCCACCTGACCGGAAATAATCAGGGGGGTGCGGGCCTCATCCACGAGGATTGAATCCACCTCATCGATGATGCAGTAGTTGGAATTTCGCTGCACCACCTCCTCGATGTCGTTGGCCATGTTGTCGCGAAGGTAGTCGAACCCGAGCTCGCTGTTGGTGGCATAGGTGATGTCACAGGCGTAGTTACGGCGCCGATCGAGCGGGGCCATGTCCTGCTGGATCAGGCCAACGGAGAGGCCTAGGAAGCGATGCACCTGCCCCATCCACTCGGCGTCGCGGCGGGCGAGGTAGTCGTTCACGGTCACCACGTGAACACCGGCGCCGGTGAGGGCGTTGAGGTAAGCCGGCAGGGTGGCCACCAGGGTTTTGCCTTCGCCGGTCTTCATCTCGGCGATCTGGCCCTCGTGCAGCACCATGCCGCCGATCAGCTGCACATCGAAGTGGCGCATGCCCAGCACCCGCTTGCCGGCCTCACGCACCACCGCAAAGGCCTCGGGCAGCAGCTCATCCAGCAGCTGGCGCTGGCTGGATGTGGAGGCGGTCTTCTCCAGCCGTTGGCGGAACGCGGCGGTTTTGCCGCGCAGCTGATCGTCGCTGAGGGGGGCTATCTCCTCCTCCAGCAGGTTGATGTCCGAAACAATCGGCTGGTAACGCTTGAGCTTGCGGGCGTTGGGATCACCAAGCAGCAGCTTGAGCATGGATTCCATCGGCCAGGTTGGACCAGCCTAACATCGGAGGCTAGGGCCCTGCTGCCGAGAAGTGAGCTGGGGCAAGGGTTTTGCTACCCGCAGCCCTCACTCACACCCCCGCCACCCCAGCCCTAGTCAGTCCACAGGACCCCCCACGCTTCGGCCCTGGAGTGCCCGAGGCAGAGGATCATTAAGTGGACTGATCGACCAGCCCTTGAGCTCAGCAAAACCAGCCACCGCCCACCGGGCGGGTCAGATCCAATTAATCCGTCACCTGCCGGGCTCCCCTGGCCTGCGCCTGGGCCTGGGCCCTGCAGGCCGTCCACAGGAAGGCATGCGGCAACTGAAATGCCTACTCGATCAGGATAGTTTCTGGGCCCGGGGACGCAGTGTGCGCCAGCTGAGACGGATGCTGGCAGGCAGTGACGCTGCGGTAACTGCCTGGACATCCTCTGCGATCAGCGATGGCAAGCCGCTTCAGCTGGTGGGTTTCGGGCGAGCTACCAGTGACGGGTTGTTCCGGGCGGTACTATGGGATGTTGTGGTATCTGCCAGCTACAGAGGGAAGGGGATAGGGCGTCTCATGGTGCGCGCCTTGCTGGAGGCACCTGCCCTAGTCAAAACCGAACGTGTGTACCTGATGACGACCAGTGGTCAGACCTTCTACCGCCAGCTTGGGTTCAACGAAGTCGGCACTCAAAACCTGCTGGTGATCAACCAAGGATCAACGAGGTTAAGCGGATGAAGAGATTCGAACTCTCGACCCTCTCCTTGGCAAGGAGATGCTCTACCACTGAGCTACATCCGCATATCGTGGCTGCCCACTCCGGAATCATGCCCCATGGAGGCCCCCCGGGTCAAATCCCAGGGGTACGGGGATGGAGGGGGGGTAAATTAGGAAGGATGACCCCCCATCTCGAGAAACTGCCCCCTGAAGTGCTCAAACTGCTCAGCCGCCACAGCCTCCTTCGCAAGCTAGTCCAAGCCGAGGTCGTCCAGGCCGCCGTCGGCACTGAGGCTCTGAGCGACGCGGAAGCAGAAGAGGCCGCCAAGGCGTTTCGTCAGCGTTTCAACAATCAAAACGAAGAGGCCATCGCTACGTTCACTCAACATCAGGGGCTAACAAAGGAGGCCTTGGAGTGGCAGATCCAACTCCCCAGCAAGATCAAGCGTCACTGCCTTGAGCACTTCATGGGCAAAGCAGAGTCGCACTTTCTGAGCCGGAAGAACCAACTCGATCAAGCTGTCTATAGCCTCATCAGGGTTAGAGATCCATATCTGGCACGGGAGCTCTATCTTCGCCTTGACGCTGGAGAGGCAGATTTTGCAGAACTTGCCTCCACACACTCCGAAGGTATGGAGAAAAGCACGCGGGGAATTGTTGGACCAGCCCCTCTTACCAGAGCACATCCATTGCTCGCTGAGCGATTGCGAACCAGTACTCCAGGCGAGGTCCAAGAGCCAATCTCTATTGAAGGCTGGTGGCTCATTTTGAGACTAGAAAGTCTTCAGCCAGCAACCTTTGACGAGAAGTCAGCAGGACGGATGGCTGGAGAGTTGTTTGAACTGTGGGTGCAGGAAGAAACCAGCCGTAGACTTGCCAAACTTCCCATATTTAAAGACAACTCTCCCACGGAATGACAAAGACCCTCGCCGCTTCCCTCTTTCTGCATCCTGCCTTTCGTTCTCTGAGCTCCGATTCAAAAGAGCTCCTTGAGACTAGAACTTCTTTGCTTCGATATCGGGTCGGTCAAAGCCTCACAGATTCATCAGTACTCCCTGCCAAGGTTTTAATACTGGTTAAGGGGCACGCCCGCCTCCTTGGCAAGGAAAAGGGTCGAACCATCACCCTAGCAAGGCTGGAACCGGGAAATATCGTTGGCCTGGTGTCACTCTTACGTGGCGAGCCATGTGAGTCGGTCAGTGCTTCGGAAGAGCTCCTGGCGGCCTCAATAGACGATCGACTAATTGTTGAACTATATCGCACAGAGCCAGGATTCAGAAGTTGGTGCCAAACGAACGTATGGCCTGCGGAAGTTGCCTCAATCTTAGAGGAGCAATATCGTCTTGATGCCACTAGTGATCGGTCACTGCTGAGAGTGCTTACAACAGCAGTAGATCAAGCCAGGATCGTGGAACCAGAACGTGCTGCCGTGCAGCGAGAACATCAGGAAGGTCGCGTTGTTTTCCTCGATAGCGTCGCCGAAGGGCATGGCCCGGGCCTTCGCCTGGACGGGAGCAATGAGCTTCCGAAGCCTGTCTCTCCCTTCGGGATACGACTGCTGAGCCTTTCCAGCACCATCTTCATGGTGAATGAAGGACTCGATCGGGCCTCCACGCCGGAAAGCCCTGAATCGTCTTTGTACTTCAACACACAGCCTCTGGATGCACCGGAGTCTCCAGAAGTCAGTCATCTCAGTTTTAAACTGCGTAGCAATAAACCCGTTCGACTTGTGCGAGGGGAAAGCCCAAGCGAGCAGACGCTTGCATGCTTTCAAATGCTCTCTGAAGAAATGAAACTTCCCTTCCGACGGGATTCCATCGATAAGGTACTCCAAGATACATTGAGTCGAGGACAGGCGCCGACACTCCAACTTTGCGGGCAGTTGGCTGCTTCTTTAGGCCTTCATGCAATGTCCGTCAAGGTACCGGCAGAGTTAGGTACACGGATTCAAACTCCTGCGATTCTTTCTTGGAAAGGAGGTTTTGCTCTCGTCGTAGAAAGCCATAATGAAGGTATCACCCTGGCCTCTCCAGCTGATGGCATGGTGGAGCTAACTCCAGCCGAGATAAAGAATTCTTTTACTTCTGGACTAGAACTTCTTATTGTTGAACGGACTACCCGATCACCTGAGCACAAATTTGGACCTGGGTGGTTCTGGCCTGCAATAGAAAAGTATCGTAGCGTCCTTACCCAAGTTCTGATCGCCAGCTTCGTTGTTCAGCTCTTTACACTTGCCAACCCATTACTCATCCAAGTGATCATCGACAAGGTGATCAGCCAACGCAGCCTCGACACACTCCAGGTCATTGGCATAGCACTCGTAGTGGTTACATTACTCGAAGGCGTTCTCGGCAGCTTGCGCACATTCCTGTTTGCAGAAACTACTAATCGAATAGATCATCGCCTCGGGGCTGAGGTAATCGATCACCTCCTTCGTCTACCTCTTGGTTATTTTGATCGTCGTCCTGTTGGGGAACTTAGTTCGCGTGTTGCCGAACTGGAAAAGATTCGCAACTTTCTGACTGGTCAAGCTCTGACCACAGTCATTGATGCTGCGTTCTCGGTTATTTATATCTTAGTGATGTCACTCTATAGCTGGCTACTTACCATCATTGCTTTAGCTGTACTGCCGATTCAAGTTGGGGTAACAGTTCTTGGGGCTCCACTCTTTCGGCGGCAATTCCGTCAAGCAGCAGAAGAAAATGCGCGAACCCAGAGCCATCTTGTCGAAGTTCTCAGTGGCATCCAAACCGTCAAGGCACAAAATGTCGAGATGGTGAGCCGCTGGAAGTGGCAAGACTTATATGGCAATTACATAGCGCGAACATATGAGAAGACAATTACTGGAACAGCCATTAATCAGTTCAGCCAGGTTCTCCAAAAACTATCACAATTAATGGTTTTATGGGTAGGAGCGTCGATGGTCTTAGATGGCCAACTCACTCTTGGGCAACTGATTGCATTCCGCATCATAAGTGGATTCGTGACTCAGCCACTCTTGCGACTATCTAGCATTTGGCAGAACATTCAAGAGCTGAGGGTCTCATTTGAGAGGCTTGCAGACGTCATTGACACACCACAAGAATCGACAGAAGTTGATCAAGCAAAAATCCCACTGCCTTCAATTACTGGAGAAGTTGTTTTTGACGGAATAAACTTCTCATTTCAAGCGAATCAAAAACCAGTACTTAGTAATATAAATCTCAAAATAGCTGCTGGCACTTTTGTGGGAATTGTAGGTCAAAGTGGTAGCGGCAAAAGTACTCTAATGAAGCTACTGCCTAGATTGTACCATCCGGATACCGGAAGGATTCTAATTGATGGCTATGATGTAGACAAAGTAGAGCTGTATTCGCTTAGGCGTCAAGTAGGCATCGTGCCACAAGATCCCTTGCTTTTTGCTGGAACAGTCAATGAGAATATTGCTCTGACCAGGCCTGATGCTGATAGTGATGATATCGTAAGGGCAGCGAGAATGGCTTGCGCGCATGAATTTGTCATGGAACTCCCCAGTGGCTACAGCACTCCTGTAGGAGAGCGCGGTGGCTCACTCAGCGGCGGTCAAAGACAGCGCTTGGCCATAGCCAGAACACTTCTGAGTAACCCCAAGCTACTTGTTCTGGACGAAGCAACAAGCGCTCTTGACTATGATACTGAACGCAGAGTATGCGAAAATCTCTCCAATGGACTCAAGCAATGTACTGTTTTCTTCATTACCCATCGGCTCTCAACAATCCGAACAGCTGATATAATTGTAATGATGCATCAAGGAACTGTAGCTGAGACTGGGACACATTCCGAGCTCATGGCCTTGCGGGGACGGTACTTTGCACTCTATCGCCAGCAGGAGGCAAGTTGATGGCCAAAGCATCTCCCGAGCTGCGAAACTTAGATCGTAGTTTATTGAAAAAGCAGGGTAAGGCAAATTATTTTGACGAGTTAAGCCTGAAGCAGTCCAATACATGGATGCGGGCTACTACTTGGTGCTTAGTTGGTACTACCGCCTTCTCCCTGGCTTGGCTTGCATTGGCGCAAACCGATGAGGTTATTATTGCACGCGGCAAACTCGAACCCATAGGTTCTGTAAAAGATATTCAGATGCCATTAGGAGGTGTAGCTGCAGAGATCTTGGTAAAGGACGGTGATCAAGTTAAAGCAGGCCAGCCCTTGATGCGCATGGACACTGAGGCCAGTCGTCAAAAACAAAAGGCCCTGGCTCAAACAATCAGCCTTACTAAGAACCAGCTTGCCCTGAAGGACGTTGAGATTCAGCGCTTTCTGGAAATGAATAGTCAAGAAGTCACGCAACTCGCTGAGTCGCTGAGTCTTCAAGAAATTATCCTAAAACGCCTTGAAACTCTCGCCAAGCAAGGAGCCTCTTCTGAACTCCAATATCTCCAGCAATCGAATAAAGCTAAAGAAGCTCGAGGACAGCTCATGCAAGCAAAGATTGATCGCTTTAGACAGCTTGCCATCATGGAGCAAAGTATGAAGCAGTTGCGAGGCGAACTGTCTAGCTTGCAAGGCCAACTGTCGGAGATTGACGTAACCATTCGCTATCAAACTCTGCGCTCCCCAGTCGATGGAATCATCTTCGACCTTAAACCCAAATCACCAGGTTATTCGGCTCAAACAACCGAATCAGTCATGAAGGTGGTTCCGTTTAACAAACTTCAGGCTTCGGTTCAGATTCCAAGCTCTAAAATTGGGCTCGTGCGCGTTGGCGTTCCAGCCGAAATCAGCATTGACTCCTTCCCTGCCACTGATTTTGGCACTCTCAAGGGAACGCTCAAATGGATTGGATCTGATGCGTTGGAGCCTGAGCGTAACCGCCAAGCCGAGAATGCAGGCTTTTCTGGAGAAGAATATCGCTATCCAGCGACAGTCCAGCTCGCCAGCCAAAAGCTCGAACTGAAAACTGGCCAGCAACTTCCACTACAGGTGGGCATGTCACTGAATGCCAACATCAAGCTCCGCAAAGTCTCCTATCTGCAGTTGCTGCTCGGCTCCTTCCGCGACAAGGCGGAGTCTCTGAAAAGGATCTGATGAGCACCCCTCCTTCGTTTGGTCACATCAGAACGCCATTTATGTTAGGATTTCAAAATCTTAGTAATTTTGATCGGGTGTCGTCCTGAGCAGTGGGGAAGCACCCTGAGAATAAAAAAACGACTTTGTTACTGCATAGCCCCTTGTCATTGCCCACCTGGGGTTGTGCCAGGTAAATTGCCGTCCCACTTGCAGGGTGTTAAAATTGAAAAGCTGGGCGGAAGCACGTAGTATAAGTGGGCGCTCAGCAACCCACCTCCTCCAAACCAAACGTGGCTTTTACAACCCTTCCTGGCGTCGACGGCGCCCCCACCACCTTCCAAGGAACTGAAGGTGCCGATTCGATTGCCATCGTTGGCACTGACGCCAACGCTCTTGCCTTTGGCAGCTTCGTTGCACAAGGCGAAGCCGGAAACGACACGATCAACTACTCAGGCACACGCACCGACAGCACCATCAGAGGTGGTCAAGGCGATGACCTGATCACCCAGAATATTGTCGGAAACGGTTTTCTTGCCACCAGCTTTGTGGCTGGCAACATTGGCAACGACACCATTGGCAATGCAAGTCTGGGCATTGCAGCCACCCTCTCCACTCTCCAAGGCGGACAGGGCGAAGATAGAATCTTTGCTGGGACCATCCAATCCACTCTAGTGGCTGGGAACCTCGGCGCTGATTACCTCTCGGTCAATGATCAATTTGGCTTTGTCTCCGTAGACAGTTCATCTATCTGGGGTGGTCAAGGAGATGACATCATTGAAGTCACCACTTCATTCCAAGACTCTACTGTTACCAACACCAGCATTGCTGGTAATATTGGTGACGATGTCATCAACCTCGACGTTTTTGGCTCTTTTGCCGGATCAGTCGCCGACGGTGGTGACGGCCAAGATCTCATTGACGCTACCCTCAGCTCCAGCAATCTTTCCCTGATTGGTGGTACTGGAGACGACACTATCTTTGGTGGATCCGGTGAAGACTCCGTCCAAGGCAACGATGACGATGACTGGCTTGCTGGAAGCGACGGCGCTGACGTCGTTGACGGTGGTAGGGGCAATGACCTCATCACTGGTTCTTTTTACGATGGCAACGTATACGACGGTGATTTCACAGGAGATATCCTCAGTGGCGGAACCGGAACCAACCGTTTCGTGATTCGTGATGGATCTTCTGGCGGTTTTCCCTTTTTCAACGACCTTGACGGCAATGGTCTTATCACCACTGGTGATTCCATCACCACCGATTTAGCCGGAACTGCTGATGTGATCACCGACTGGAATTCCGGTACCGTTAACACCCTGGACACCGGCATCTCCGGCCTTTTGAGCTTCAATGGCTTTGGCAACTTTATGTCCTTGGGCTTTGGTATCTTCAATGGAATCGAACAGAACAATGCCGTCCGCGGCAGCTACGATGATTCTACTGGAAACTTCTTTATAGATGTTCTTGGCTCAGATATCGCTGTTTGGTCTTCGGAATTTGCATTTGGTTTTGTCCAGAACAACGTTACCATCCTTGATGGCACTGGTATCAACTTCAATACCACTATCACCGAAGGTACCTTTGTCACCGTCTGACGCTACATAGCACCAGATCGCATCACATTCCTGCCCCCTCCTACGAGGGGGCTTTTTTATTGGTTGTGCCTGTTGGTTGCTTGGGCGGGCTTAGCCCAAAAGTTGCGGCAATCGCCCCAGATAGCCCAAGAACGACGGGAACGCATGCTCGATGGCGAGAAAGTCTCGGCAGTGCCAGGCAGGTTTCCAGACGGGAAACACCGAAAGGGCCGTATAGGTGGCCACGCTCTCCAGAGGTCCCACGAAACCGTCAATCGGTTGCGGTCGGCCACGCAGATGTTGCCGCTGGGGGGCTGTGAGCGCGAACAGACCACTGTGCGGGTTGCCAGGGGCATCAAAGGTCACCTCCTGGCCATCCCAGAAGCGGCCTTCGGCCACTTGCGTCATCGGGCGGTAGTACCGGCCAATGAAGTCGTCACGCAGCGGCCCATCCACGTAGAGACGGGCATGCTCTGGATCGCGGCTGCACTCGTAGCGGTGAGGCATCAGCACCACCTTGTGCTGCGTGCGTTCGCTGAACCAGATCAATTTGTCGACGAACAAGCGGTCGTGGATGACGAGATCGTCTTCGAGGTAGAGGGAGAGATCGGCTGGTTCCTCGACCTTGAGCAGGTAGTCGCGTGCGGCGGCCGGCAGCAGGCGTGGATTCTCCAGCACCTCGTGGTGCACCTGGATCCTGCCGGCGAAGCACTCGAGCACATCGGAGAGGCATTCCTCTCCGCTCACGAATACGTGGCAATCGATCCGCACCCCAGCAAGACAGCTGCGGATCGTGGAAGGGGGAGCGCTGCGAAGGCCTTGATGGCCGATGTCGAGGATCGTCTCCTCCTCGCTGCGCGCCAAAGAGAGCACCGAACCCAAACAACGACCGAGGGCAACAGCCCGGCGCATCGTCTTGCCGCTCGTGGAGCCGTATCGTTCCTCGCAGGGCTCCGCTGAAAAGTGGTGGGGAATCACAACCCTCACCCTGCACGGCCTCACCATCGCGCCGATCACCGCTAGTACAGACGATCCTACGGTCACCTCCCCCGACAGCCTTGAACATTCTCTTCGTCCATCAGAACTTCCCCGGGCAGTACCGTCACATCGTGCGGGCCCTGGCGGCCCAGGCATCACATCAGCTGGTGGCCCTCGGCATCGAGAGCCCCAGCGAAAAGATTCCTGATGGCGTCACCTATCTGCGCTACGGCATCCGTCGCGCCAGCTCCCGGGATCTCCAGCCCTGGGTGCAAGACGTCGAAACCAAGGCGATCCGCGGCGAAGCCTGCGGGCAAGCAGCCCATCGGCTGCGTCAGAAAGGCTTCCAGCCCGACCTCATCTGTGGCCATCCCGGTTGGGGGGAAATGTTGTTCCTCCGCGATATCTGGTCCCAGGTGCCGATTCTCACCTATCAGGAATTCTTCTATCGTCCCAGAGGTTTTGATTTCGGTTTCGATCCTGAGCTGCAAGGTGATCCCGACTGGGAAGCTAGTGCTCGAATCCGTCTCAAGACCGTGAATCCGCTGCTCAACCTCGATGCAAGCAGCTGGTGTGTCACCCCGACCCAGTTCCAGCGCAGCAGCTTCCCCGAGGCCTGGCAGTCACGCATCAGCGTGATCCACGACGGCATCGACACCACGCATGTACAGCCGAACCAGGATGCTGCACCCCTTACTCTTGGCGATGGCACGGAACTTCGGCAGGGTGAGCTTATCGTCACTTTTGTGAACCGGCGCCTGGAGCCCTACAGGGGGTGTCACACAATGATCCGCGCTATCCCTGAGCTACAACGCTTGGTGCCAAAAGTCAGGATCGTGATCGTGGGTGAGACCAAGGGGGTAAGTTATGGCGCCGCGTGCAAGAAAGGCGAATGGAAAGACTTTTTCCTTGCTGAGATTGAAGGCCGATATGACCCCAGCCGCGTGCATTTCACTGGCACACTCTCCTACGAGCAGTTCATCCCCCTGCTACAGCTCAGTGCCGCACACGTCTATCTCACCTATCCCTTCGTGCTGAGCTGGAGCCTGCTGGAGGCGATGTCATGCGGTTGTGCGGTGGTGGGATCCGCCACTCCTCCCGTGCAGGAGGTCATCCGGGATGGGGAGAATGGAAGGTTGGTGAATTTCTTCCAGCCCACCGAACTGGCCGCTGCTGTGGCGGAGCTTCTCTGCAACCGGGCTTTAGCCGCCAGGCTGGGCCAGGCGGCACGACAAACCATACTATCTCAGTATAATCTTGAAAAATGCGTTTCCCGCCAGCTAGCATTAATGTCGTTGGTGGCTAGCGGAGCCATTGGCGCTCATTGATCAGAGCCAACCCGGCTATCTATCTCCAGAGCAGTGAGGTTGATCTCCGCTGGCCTGACCCTCATCAGCGCTCCAGGAGCTACTCCATGGATGGGGATCGCATCAGTTAGAACACAACGATGTCACGGCTGTGAGTGCCATCACCTGCTTCAAGTGCCGCTCAAAGAGCTCCGCAACCTCCGAGGCGGGCAGATAGCGCCAAGCGGCGTGTGCACCGGCACTTCGCTCATAAGCAGTCTCGCAGGAGAAACGTTCCACGACCTGCGGCGAAGCCGGATTGGTGTCGTAACGCTTCAGGTGGCGGGCAATGAAGATGTCTTCGGGCTCCTCGGATGGTGAGCCGGCTGCCTCGGCCGCACAGATACGCCGCATCAGCTCCCGGTCGCGGATCGAGAGGCCGCCATTGCCGTTGCTGAGGCCCTCGGGCACGGTGTCGCAGAAGCGGCGCGTTTCCCAGCGGGGCGCCAGTCGCTCCAGATGCGGTCCGTAGCGCGGAAACACCTCCGAACGGAAGCGGCCCTTGGCCCAGGGGGATCCCACATAGCCGTAGGCGAAGGCGGCCGGATCTGGGGGCTCGATCAGCAGGGTGTCCGTCTGAACGATCAGCAGATGGGGGGCCTCGAACAGGTCCCAGAAGGCCGGGCTCTTGAGCAGGGTGTTGTACGTGTTCCAGTCGAAGCGCTCGCGGCCCTCTGCCCGCAGCCCCACCACTTGCACCCAGTCTTCCAGGCCGGCAAACAGCGCCCGGCTGCGCTCGAGCACCGCCGGGGCCGTCACCAGGGTCAGGCGCCAGCGCAACCGGCCCATCAGCAAGGTGTTGAGCACCGTCATCCGCAGCAGAGGTGTCGGACGGTCATCCACGATCAGGGCTTGCACTCCCGGATCCAGGCGGGCCTGCAGCTCCGGTCGGGCGGCCAGCCCGGGCAGTGTTTCCGACCATGGCTCCAGGTAGGTCGCCAACACCAGCGCCGCATGGGCCTGGAACATGGCGATGCGGTAGGCCTCCAGCTGGCGGCTGGAGCTGGGTGCTGGCTGCCCCGCTGTGTTCATCGGGCCGGACGGTAGGCCATCATCACCTGGTCACGCGGATGATTCCAGGCGCCGATGTACTCGGGCCGATAGCCATGCTGATGGCCGAAGGCCTCCATCTGGGCGCGTGTGTAGGCAAAAAAGCCGTGGTCGTGGGGGCTGCTGGGATTGGCCCGCTCCTGCTGCACCTCGAAGAAGGTGGCGTAGAGCACCCCATCAGGTCGCAGACAAGGGCGCAACTGTTCCAGACAGCGCTCGATCAAAGCCGGCGGCAGATGGGTGAACAGAGACTGGGCGATGGCCACGTCCACGGACTGTCGCAAGCGGCCGAAGCGGAACTGGCTGTCGCAAAGGATCCGGGGTGCCTTGCTCCGCCGCAGCTGTTCGCCCAACTCCTGCTCCAGGCCAGCGCGGATCAGGCTGCGCTCCTTCTCAATCCCCAGATAATGGCCCGGCTCCAGGTAAGGGATGGCTTTCACCCCCAGCCGCAGCGCGCCGCAGGCGATATCCAGCAGATAGTGGTCTGGCCGCAGCCCACGCGCCCGCAGGAAATCGAACTGCAGCTGTCCGATCGGCTCCCACAGACCACCCACGTACTCCCGGTGACCACGAACCTCAAGGCCCCGTTCACCCTCCGGGTCGAGGGAGTCGCTCGCGGGGACGGAGCGACTCAGCAAGCCCTGCAACTTTGTCAGGATCCTGCGCATCCGTTCATCCCCATCGAGGCAAGTTTAGGCAGTGCCCCAGCTGCAGCCTGAGCAGTCAGGGCCAGCGCAAGCCATAACGCCGTTCCATGGCGTCATAGGTCCGGGCCAAGGTGTGGCGCAGGTGCTGCCGGAGGGCTGGATCCACGCTCCTTGCTTCGCCACGGCCGCTATTCTCCCGAGGCAAGCGGGTCGGTGGCGGCACCTGAGGAAGCTCGAGGAAGGCCAGCAACCGGGGCCAGAGACGGTCCGGGGCCATGAACAGATCCTCGCTGCGGGCCACCAGGAGCTGGTGTGGCGGGAACAGGCCTTCGTAGCGCTCCAGCTGATGCTCGTAGCGACTGCGGCTGAGATAGCTGTGCACCTGGTGGGAGTGGTGCTCCGCCTCACCGGCGAGCAACATGGCCTCGGCCTCCGCAAGCCGCTGGTCCTCAGCGGCCAGAGCCTCCTCCAGCGGCAGCGGTTCAAGACCCAGTCGCAGGGAGTGAAACAGACCGGAGAGGGTCCGCTCCACCGGGTCTCGCAGGAGCACGATCAGACGGATCTCGGGGAGGAGATCCCTGATTCGGCCAGGGGCAGCTGGATGAAACAGGTAGTAGGGAGTGATGTCTCCGCAACGCTGGCCTGGCCCTGCCGCTGCGAACTGCTCGGCGTACCAGTCTGCCCCGCGGTCATGGAACAGCGTGAAGTATTGCAGCTCCTTGCCAGCCGGTAGATGGACCCGAGGATGGGACGACAACCAGACATGAAGCGTAGTAGTACCAGCCTTTTGAGCCCCAAGGCCGAGAAAGTGTGGGAGCGGCACCCATGGGCTCAGCAGAGTGAATCACCGTACCGACCCTGCCTGCCTGGGCTGCGGCAGTTCCGGCACGCGCACTTCACCGGAATCCATGATCATTGCTGACTCCTTTCTGTGGCTGCATCTTCCCAAGAGCGGCGGCACATCCATGACCCGCCTGTTCCGTGACTGGAACCTGCCCGGGATTGAGATCGACCCCGACGACACCCCGGCCAAACACGATTCGGTGGCCTTGCGAGAAAGCCGAGGACAGTGGCGGGCCGGCTCGCGGCAGCGCTTCATCACCGCTCGCCGGCTCGCCGCCTGGCTGGTGAGCGACTGGGAGCACAAAAGGCGACACATGCACCTGCCCGATCTCCCATTCGAACCGGTACGCAGCGGCCTGACCTATTCGCTTCGACTGGGCGGTACCTGGGTGGCAGCCGACTGGTGGCTGCAGTACTTCGCCGCCGACACCGACACCACCGCACTGCGGCTCGAGCACCTGGCCGACGACCTGAACCGTGAACTGCTGCCCCTGCTGCCGGCCGGCACCCACGCCGTCAGGGCCCCCAAGCTGCCCCGCGAGAACGCCAAACCAGCCGACAGCCTCTGGCAGCAAAGGTTCAGCTCCCCGGATCTGGAACGGATCAGGGCGGTCAACCCCCGCTGGAGCGCCTGGGAGGGGAGGGTCTATGGGCCCGAAACCCACCCGTAGGCTGAATCTCGCCCTGGCCCATTGACGTGACCCTGATCCTGCTGCTGGGCATGCACCGCAGCGGTACCTCCCTGCTCGGCTCGCTGCTAGCGGGGCTGGGGGTTCCTCTGCCCGGCAGGCTGATCGCCGGAGATCAATACAACCCTGGTGGCTACTACGAGCGGGAAGACACCACGGCGATCCAGGAGCAGCTGCTGCGCGAACTCGGACGCTGCTGGCCCACCGAGGCCGGTCTACTGCCGCTCCCCGACGGCTGGCTGGAGCTGCCCAGCACCGTTCGGGCTCGTAACGCGCTGCAGCAGCTCCTGAAGGGGGAAAAGGACCTGCAAACGGGCCCCTGGGCGATCAAGGATCCACGCATCTCCCTGCTGCTGCCCCTCTGGCGGCAACTGGCTGAGCAGCTCTCTCTGCCGCTTCGCCTGGTGATCAGCGTGCGGAATCCGGCCGAGGTGATGGTCTCACTGCTGGAGCGCGACAGCCAGACGGCAGGCATGACCCCCTGGCGGGCCCAGCGGCTCTGGTGGCAGCACAACCGCCAGGCACTGCTGGATGCGGGCGACCTGCCCCTGCTGGCGCTGGACTACGGCGCCTGGTTCGAGCCCAGTACAGCCGAACGGCAATTGCGTGTCCTGGCTGCGTTCTGCGGTATCAGGGATCCGATCCCCACGGACCTGGAGCGGTTGCGGCTCAGGATTCGGCCCGGCTATCGCCGCAGCCGCCACGACGCGGCGACCCTGCCGCTACCCGTTCATCCTCGCCTGCGGCAATTTCAGCGGAACCTAAGCGAGCTGGCCGGCCATGACTGCGATGCCCTGGGGCTGCAGGCGCTGCGACGCTGGCTGAAGCAGCAGGACTGCCACCCCCTCCCCGAGCTTCCGCCCCACGGCGGCAGCCTGCGCTCACGCCTGATCGCCGCGCGGGCCCGTCGTGCACCCCAGTGCCCAACGGGTGGCTGGTTTGACGAGCCCCACTACCGCGCCCAGGTGCCTGCCCTGCCGGCCGACCATCCCCCCCTGCTGCACTACTGGTGGCGCGGCTGGAGGGAGCATCGCTCCCCCCACCCCCTGTTTGATCCCGGCCACTACGAGGCCGTCTGCCGCAGCGAGGGCCTCACGCCCACGGGAGCTCCACTCCATCATTTTCTGACGTTGGGCCTGGCTCGAGGTCTCTCCCCCTGTCCGCTGGCCGATCCGGCCTGGGCACGGGCAGCACCCCAGCGTTGGGCGCTGTGGCGGGCGGCCCAGCTGGATGGGATGCACCCCTGGGGCGCCGCCGCACTGGCCCTAAGCGGCGGCCAGCTGGGCGCTGCGATCGAGCGGCTGCAGGGCTGGCTGCGCCATGGCTTGGACCCGGACACCCTGACAGCCATCCGCCGGGCCGAGCCCGCCGATTTCGCGCTGGTAGAGAGACTCCTGCCGGATTTTTTCCCGCTGCCCTCCCGCTGCCGCCTGGTGGGGATCGGAACTTCCCCCAGCGATTGGCGCCTGCATGCCTGGCTGCAACGCTGCCCCCTGCCAGACGGGTTCAGCCTCCTCGAAGAGAGCGAAGAGGAAACCGGCGCCGGCCGCCTGGCACTCGTCCTGGAGCCCGTGCCAGCCGGCCCGGCCAGCCTGGAGCTCATTTCCCTGGCCCACCTGGCGCAGGTTTGGGCCCCGGACGCGGACACGGTGGAGCTTCTGCGGCGGCTTGGGGTGAACGCCCGGCAACTCGATGCCGACGTTCCGGCCAATGGCTGGCTGCAACAAGCCGGTGATGGAGCCGCCGCCAGCCTTCGGCTGGGGCTACCAGACCCTGCCGCCCTGGTCGCATCCAGCACCTGCCCAGCGGGCAACCCTGCGGGGGTGCTTTGTCTGGGCAGTGCGGGCGAAGCCTGGGAACGTCAATTGCGGCCACCCGTATGGGCCTGGCCAGCGTTTGATCAGGTCGTGATTTCGGAACCCGAGGAGGCCCGGCTGCTGACCAGCTGGCTCAATGCCTGCAGCGCCAAGGGCCTGCAGCTGGTGCGTCTGCAACCCAGCGAAGCGGAGCGCCATAGCCGCGCCTGGCACGCCCTGGCCAGGCCTCGCGATCCCGCCCCCGGCTGGCTACCTGCCCAGGCTTTCATGCCCCCACTCAGCCCTCCTGAGCTGCTGGAGGAGCTGAACTGGCGCGCCTGCGGGCGCCAGCCTCCCGTTCTTGCTCCCACGCCACGGCCCGAAGTGCGGCAGCTCTGGAACCGGAACTCCCCCCAGCCGGTCACAGCGGCTGTCTGCATAAGTCTGTACAACTATGGCGATCGGATCACGACAGCACTGGAGAGCGTGTTCAGCCAGACCCATCCAGACCTGGAGCTGATCGTGGTCGATGACGCCTCTGGCGACGGGGGAGCGCAGACCGTGATCCGCTGGCTGGAGGAGAAGGGATCCCGCTTCCCGCGAGCTCTGCTGCTGCAGCACGAGAGCAATGGAGGTCTGGCCGCCAGCCGCAACACCGCCTTCGCCGCTGCTGCCGCTCCCTGGTGCTTCGTGCTCGATGCTGACAACCGACTCGAGCCGGAGGCAGTGGCCCTCACCCTGAGCATCGCCACAGCGGCTCCTGCCGCCATCGCGGTGGTGCATCCCCTGCTGGAAGTGGTGGCCAGCTCCGAGCGGCCCGATGAGCAGCGCACCCTGATGACGGGCCGGAGCTGGCAGCGGACCCACTTCAAGCAGGGCAACCATGTGGACGCCATGGCCCTGGTGCGACGATCCGCCTGGGAGCAGGTCGGAGGCTACCGCCATATCCCCGGCGGCTGGGAGGACTACGACTTCTGGTGCAGCCTGATCGAGGCGGGATTCGAGGGCGTGCTTTGTCCCCAGCGGCTCGCCACCTACTACAGCCATGGCTCCTCAATGTTGGCCACCGAAACCAACCGGCAACGGCGAGCTGTTGCCCGTCAGCTGCAACAACTGCACCCCTGGCTCACCCTCCCCCTCGCTCAGGCGACGGCGGAAGTCACCCTCTGATACCGGCCTCAGGCCGTTCTTTCCAGCCCCCCATCCCCGTGGCCGCAATCTCTCCCAGCATCCCCACAATGTCCTGCCTGGTGATTTCGCGCCAGCCGCAGCTCCTGAACCGGATGCTGGCCAGCCTGGAGCAGGCGCGGCGGTTCTGGCAGCCAAGCGACGAAGTCCTCTGTTCCTGGAATGGCTCCAGCACCGATGAAGAAAGGATCGAAGCCCCAGCCCACCCAACCTTCCGAATCGCCAGCCGAACGGCATACCACTTCGCCGCCAACATGAATCGGTTGGCCGAACAGGCACTCGGCGAGCTGCTGGTTCTGGTCAACGACGACGTCGTGCTCGATCCCGGCTGCCTCGATCGGGCCGCCCAGATCCTGGAGACACTCCCCGAGGTCGGGTTGGTGGGTGGACGGCTGCGCAACTCTGAAGGCATGCTCACCCACGCCGGCCTGCTGTTTGCCAATGATGGTTGCCCCTACAACCGCTTCCGGCCTGATCAGCTTGGCCCCCTGATCGACCCCGATGGCCTTGAAGTGCAGGAATCGGGGCCGATGCCGGCCGTCACCGGGGCGCTCATGGTGATCCGCCGCAGCGACTTTCTCAGCCTGCGCTTCCGGGAGACTTTCCGGGTCTGCGGCGAGGACGTGGCCCTCTGTCTGGACTGCTGGAGCCACCTGGGCAAGACGCCTTACTACGCCAGCGATGTGACGGCCATCCATGACGAGAAGAGCACCCGCGGCGATAGCCTGGATCACTACGACATCCAGGCGGTGGGTCGCCTCGTGCAAGACCTCGCCAATGAGCATCCTGAGCTGCGTGCCCAGTTCAGCCACTGGGCCGTTCAGGAGTCGGCGTTGATGTGGCGTCTCTGCCAACAACTTCGAGGCGAACGGGACGGAGCCCGGCAGCAACGTGACGAGCAACTGAAGGAGTTACGGGAGTTGCTGCAGGAACAGCAGAAGGAGTGGCACCACGATCGAACCCAACTGATCCAGGAACGCGATCAGGCTCGCGCTGAAGCGATCGCGGCCCAGCAGAAGATCCGGGACCTCCTACAGAGCACATCCTGGAAACTCACGGCGCCGCTGCGCTCGATCAGCGAGCGGCTCGGGGCCAGGCCCACCCCCTAAGTTGCATCTGGTCAAGCCCAGGAACGCGCCTGTGAACACGCACCCCACGCAGGATCCCAGGGCCGATGCCGGTATTGATCTTGTCTTCGACGCATTGATTCTCGGACAGGGCCATCGGGCAGCCGTATCCCGCGGGGGGATCTACCGATATGCGAGCCAGCTGTTGATCAGCCTCGAGCGGCTTCAGAGGAATCGCCTGCTCCCCTACTGCCCCGATCCTCTGCTGGCGGAATCCGTGGCAGCGGAACTGACTCAACTACGGCAACGGAGTATGGGTGCACCAGTCCTCGCTCGGCGCACGCCCAGCTGGCTCCTGCGGCCGCCTGCACCGGTCAAGGCCATACTGAAGCCGCTCTACCGCAGGGTGCTCGCCTCCAAGCTGCTGCGCCAGAGCGCTGAAGGGAAGCTACGGAAGGCTCTGGACCGCTGTCATCCGGGCTCCACCGTGTTCCACACACCGTTTCAGTGCGTTCCTCCTGAGGTGCGCCGCGCCGGCCTGCCTTCGGTGGTCACGGTCCACGACATGCTGCCGCTGATCCATCCCGAATTCTTCACAGAGGAAACCATCCGCCATTTCAGAGAATTGGTCGATACGCTCCAGCCCACGGACCATGTCATTTGCGTGTCGGACTCGACCCGAAAAGACTTTCTGCGCTTCAGCCAACGCATTCCCGAATCGCAGATCCACGTGACACCACTGGCTGCTTCCCCCGAACTCGGCCCCATCCGCGACCCCGCAGCGCTGGCGAAGACCCGGCAACACCATGGTCTGGGAGAAACGGACACCATCATTCTCAGCCTCTGCACACTGGAGCCTCGCAAGAACCTCCGCCTCCTGATCGAGGTGTTCGAATCGATCCACTCTGATGGAGAACACGACTCCCTCAAGTTGGTGCTGGCAGGCTCCCTTGGCTGGAAGACGACAGCCCTGATGCAGCAGATCCAGGACAGTCCAGCCTGCGAGTCGATCGTGATCACCGGGCATGTGCCCGACCAGCAATTGGCGGCGCTGTTCTCCACTGCTGCTGTCTTCGTTTACCCCTCGTTGTACGAGGGGTTTGGTCTGCCTCCCCTGGAGGCAATGCAGTGTGGAGCACCCGTGATCGTGGGTGCCACCTCCTCCCTGCCGGAAGTCACCGGTGAAGCAGCCCTGAAGGTCGACCCCCGCAGCGCCGCAGAACTCCGTGCCGCCATCGAGCAGGTGCTCGCCTCACCGTCCCTGCGTCGCACCCTTTCGACCCGCTCGCTCGAACAGGCCAGCCTCTTTAGCTGGCGACGGACCGCTGAAGACACGGCAGACATCTATGAAAAGGCCCTTGGACGCTGAGGTGCAACAACCTCCCCTGCCCCCTGCGATTGCTCTGGCTTACCGACCAGAGGGCTTCCGGCAGATTGGCGGCATTCGGCGGCTTGCACTTGAGGTCGTCGGAGTTCTCAGCAGCGGCCCCGCAGCCGACGGCCATGCAGACCTAGCGACGATCGTGGTGGCGGCACCACCCATTGATGGCTCCAGACCGATGTCTTTGCAGGATGGAGTTCTGCCGGGAACGGTGGCGATCCGAAGGCTCCGGCGGCACGATCACCTTCTGATTTTCGGTTGTGACAGTGGCTGGGCCTATCTCCTGGCCCTGAGGCTGCGGGTGGCACGACCATCCATCCGTGTGAGCTGGCTGCCGAGTTTCCACGATCCCGCCCATGTCCGCCATCGCTGGCGGGCATGGCTGGCCCAGCGAATGCTGCAGGCAGTGCAGTGGCTCGGGATCGTGATCTACGTCCAGACTGACCACGAGCAGCGCCTGCTGGCGGGACCTCGCTGCCGGCTGTCCAGTCACGCCTTAGGCCCGCAGATCCGGACACAATTGGGGCGGCTGCCACCGGCTTCCAGCCGCCGCATCGATCTGCTGTTCCTCGGAAGACCGACGGTGCAGAAAGGTTGGCCCCGCTTTCTGGAGCTGGTGCGCGCCACGGGCCTTGGCGCCATGGCGATCGTGCCGGTCATCCCCTCAACCGAGCCCGCGATCCCGGAGCTGCAGCTGGAGGTGGCCCCGAGCGACACGGAGATATCCCGGCTGCTGGAAGAGGCGAAGCTGATGGTCATCCCGGCAGACTACGAATCGTTTGGACTCGCACAACTGGAAGCCGTCGCCCACGGCTGCATCGTGCCGATCCTGGGATGCTGGCCCCTGTGGGATTCCTTTCGGTCCCTGCACTGGCAGAGTTGCAGCATCAGCCAGCTGAGCAACTATTGCCGTCGCCTATGCAGCTCAGAACCTCTGCGCAGGCGACTGGCCCATCGCCAACGCCACTACCTTCTCTGCCATCCACTGATGAAAACTGCCTGGCTCCCTGACCTTTGACCTGATGCCACCAAAGGTATCGATTGTCCTTCCGTTCCGTAACCAAGGGACCTTGCTGGCCCAAGCCTGCCGGTCGTTGCAGGCGCAAACGGTGGCCGAATGGGAATGCCTGCTGGTTGACGACTGTTCAGGGCATGAAGCCGCTCACATCGCCTCCGAACTGGCAGCCACCGACCCACGCTTCCGCCTGTTGCGGGTCGCCGATGCCGAGCACTTCCCGGGTCCCTGGCTGGCACGCAACCTGGGGGTCTCCGCCGCACAGGCAGAGCTGGTTGCCTTTCTGGATGCCGACGACCTCTGGCATCCAACAAAGCTTGAGGCGCAGCTGGACTTTCATGCCCGAAAGAATGTCGACATGTCCGTCACAGGGTATTACCGATTCGAGGATCGTGACCTCAAAGTACGGGAATACAGGATCCCTCCTAGGCACATCAGCTACCCCCTACTCTTTCTGGGAAACACCATTCCGCTATCTTCTGTTATAATTCGAAAGTCATCTTTTACTTCTCACTTTCAGCCAGAAAGACATGAAGATTATGGCCTTTGGCTGCGCATTTATCGCAACACTCCACCACCGACTTACGGATGCATCAAGGAGGCCTTGATGGCCTATCGCCTGCACAGCACCTCTCTTTCTTCTCAGAGAAAATGGAGCGTTCTGGCGGTTGAAAAGCTGTTTCGCGAGCAGGCAGGAAGTCGCTGGATCAGCTTCTGCACTGCGGCGATATGGCTGTTGATACGCTCCTTTGCCCTGGTGACTTCACTGGCCGCAACAAAATTTAAAGCGCCTCAGAAGCTACCCACAGCCTATACAGAGTTTATTCAACCTAGCCTGCAGATTCAAGACGCTTGTGAATTCGTCGCGACAGACGCAAAACCTTCCTTTCACGATATCGCATCATTCACGGCAACGGGTTGGATTCAACTACTGAGGGAATGGCCACCCGGCTACGGCGGCGTCGAGAGAGTGGCACATGAGATGGCGTCCTCATGGCACTGCAGAGGAATGTCCTGCATCACCTTCAGCCTGAATGCCAATCAACAACGGAATCCGGATCCCCTTCCGGTTCCCTATGCCCGCTCTTGCCTACCCCACCTGAGCTTTGGGCAGCTGCTCATTCCCCTGCCACATCGGCTGCTGCTTGCCATCCTGTTCAGTTCAACACCTCTTTACATCCACCTCCCCTGCCCGGCCCTGCTGTCGATCGGCCTGCTCGCCAGGCTGCTGCGGCCTGGGCGTCGAATCGATCTCCACTGGCATGTCTTCCTCGAGCGAGAACCCGGACCACGAGGCTGGCTGATCGCTGCCTATCAATGGTTGGCCCTGCGATGGGCAGCGCGGGGGGTTCAACACGTGGTCACCACATCACCGGTGCTGGCGGCAGCCCTGCGAGCCGAGGGGGTTCCGGTCGAGCGGCTGACTGTGCTGCCCTGCTGCCTGGGTCAATCAGCAGAATTGACGGCTACGGCCATCTGGAAGCGGCGGCTTTCGATGTTGGGAGAGGAACCGTCAGCGGAGTTCAATGTCCTCTTCATTGGCCGGCTGAACCGATACAAGCGAGTGGATTGGTTGATCGAAGCCTTCACGGTCAGCGAGGCCACCTCTCTGAACATCGTGGGAGATGGACCATGGCGCGCGAACCTCGAGGTGCTTGCCCGTCGCAGTCCCAAGGCCCGGTCGATCCACTTTCACGGCCGGGTCACTGAACAGTTCAAAGCCACGCTCCTGGAGGGCAGCGACCTGCTGGTTCTGCCTGCCGACCAGAGCAACGAGGCGTTCGGGATCGTGCAACTCGAGTCGATGGCGTGTGGTGTACCCGCTCTGGCCTTGGAGAGAGCTCGATCTGGCATGGCCTGGGTCAGCGGCCTTGGAGAGGCACTGGGGAACCCCCCCCCCTGGCCCTTGCACGGTCCGCAGGATCTTGCGAAAGCGATCACGTTGCTGGTCGTGCGACCGGACTGGCATCGGAAAGCATCGGTATCAGCAAGACAGAGGTATGAGCACGTGTTTGCCAGAGCGATCTGGGAACGACAGCAGGAAGCCCTTACATCAATATGCTAGTCAGCAACTTATTGCTCTACCAACCAGGTTATTCGGGCTTTTCCAGCTATGTTCAAAGGGTAATGCCTGGCCTGCCTGGATTCAGGCTACAGATCAACAACATCTCTGGACTGCATTGTATTATCGATAACGAGCTGCCCACTGATCTACCCAGGGCCAGGCGAATACGCTGGCTGCAGCGGCTCTCCCTGACTCAGCATGGCGTCAGCGTGCGGGCAGCAATCTCCACTGCCGGAATCATGGCAGACGACATTGAAGCGGTTTACAGTCCTTACTGCGACTACCTGTTCGCACTGCCGTTGTTAAAGCAGGTCATCACCTGTCACGATCTCACACCTCTCTTTTTCCCGAACAGCCGAAAGGCCTGGCTACGCTACCGGTTCTGGACTCCCATCCATCTTCGACGTGCCAATCGCATCGTGGCGATCAGCGGATACGTCGCCGATCAGCTGGTTGATCTGGGCGTACCCGCCAGCAAGGTGGAGGTGGTCTGGAATGGGATTGCCCTAGAGCGGCCGCGTCTCACCTGTCCATCCAGCCACGACTTGGTTATGCTGGCACGTCATGATGCAAACAAGAATGTCGCCTTTGTCTTGCGCGCCTTCGGACAGCTACTGGAGCAACGGCCTGACTGGCCTGGACGCTTGGTGGTAGTAGGACGTTCTGGGCGGCAGACACTCAGCCTGCAGGCGCTTCGACGTTCTCAATCGCACCCAGAGAGGGTCGAATTCGTGGAAGCCCTGGACGGTCCCGCTCTGGTAGAGAGGCTACGAACGTCTCTGGCCCTGGTTTCAGCGAGCGTCATGGAAGGCTTCGACTATCCTGTCCTGGAGGCCAAAGCCGAAGGCCTGCCCACCCTGATCAGTCGCATCCCTGTCCATCGCGAGCTTCACAGCGGTTCCTCGCTGTTTTTCAGCCTTGATGACGGGGGCGAACAATTCAGGAACGCACTGATTCGTCTTGCGCAAAACACCGCCCTATGGACAGAGCTGTCAGAGAGGGGATACCAGCTGGCAAAACGACTCGACCTCAGCCGTCAACAGCAGGGCATCCAGGCATTGCTGGATTCCGTGAGCCGGTGATCTCTACCGATGACGTCTGGCTACGCATCCCGATTTACTCTAGTGAAACTCGCAGCTTAAAAACTGCACTTCTCCGCTCAGTCACTGGAGGCAATCTGCGCAGGGTTAGTGCAGGAGCGGAGATTGAAGCGCTTCGTGGGGTCACCTGCACGATCAGGCATGGCGAGCGTGTGGCCTTGATCGGTCACAATGGCGCAGGAAAGTCCACTTTTCTAAAACTGCTGAGTGGCATCTATCAGCCAACTCAAGGTCAACTGACGACCCGAGTCGTCGTCCATCCAATGATTCAGAAAAGCTTCATCACCAGCAATGAGCTCAGCGGACTGCAGGCTGCCAAAGCGCACTATCTCCTCGTCAATGGCCATCTGCGTGGCTTTCAGCAATTTCTTGACGATGTTATCAACTTCTCCGGACTTGGGGACTTCATTCACCTTCCAGTCAAAAGCTATAGCGAAGGGATGGGAGCCAGATTACTTTTTTCCTTACTGACAGGGAGCCAGCATGAGTGCTTGGCCTTGGATGAGGGATTTGGAGCAGGGGACAGCAGCTTTTACGACAAAGCAGAGCAGCGCATGAGGGCCTTTATTGAGTCAGCCGGCACGCTGATTCTGGCGTCTCACTCCGATGATTTGCTGCGAAAGTTTTGCACGCGTGGTCTTGTCTTTGATCAGGGACGCATCGTTTGCGATTCCAGCCTAGAAGAATCACTCTCCTATTATCATGACACCTATTGCTGACACCATTTGCTATGCCTGGCGCTCCCGCAGGGCCTGGTGGTTCACTGCAACAGCGCGAACTCGCGCGCGTTTCGCAAGAACACTGTTTGGGAGCTTCTGGCTTGGGATTTCTAACCTTTTCTCAATTGGAGTCCTCGCTATTGTCTACGGTACAGTTTTCAAGATCGAAAACTTTTCAACCTACGTGGTCTTTCTGGGCATTGGACTCACCATCTGGAATGGGATATCGATGGCTCTCGGCTCTGCTCCAACCCTATTTGAGCACAATGCCAATCATCTCCATAATACCAATATTAATCCAGTCTTCTACACCCTTGAAGAATGGTCATTTCATGTTCAGACATTTCTGCAGTCATTTATTCTCATTGTTCTAGCGCTTAGTTTTATCCAGCACTCCCTGATCCTCAATTTTCTCTGGCTATCCTGGCTCCCACTACTCAACCTTTTTGCCTTTATGTTTTGGGTGCCGTTAATCATCTGCCTCCTCGGCGCACGATATCGTGACTTCTATCAGTTGGTTCCAATTGTATTGCAGCTAGTCTTTTTACTGTCTCCAATACTGTATGAGAAAGAACGGCTTGGCCCTCTGATGTGGACAGCCACCTTTAACCCCCTCTACCAGATTTTGAGTTCTCTACGCGATTGTCTGATTGCTGGGCAGCTCCAGTGGACTCCAGTCCTTTCCGGCCTTCTAATTAACATCGTTGGCTTGTTGATCTCGCTCTGGCTGTTGGAAAAGGAACGAAGACATCTTCCCTTTCTCGTCTAGAGTTTATTACCCCTAGCACAGCCAAGCCTTTCAAGCCCCACTCAAGCCATGATCAATAAAATCTGACTTGGTCTGTAACATGCGCATTGTTATCAATTCGTCCGAAGCTTTTTCTTCCAATGGAAGCGGAATTAAATATTTTAGTCGATCCTTGATTGATGCTTTACGAAGACGGAGCCTAGATCTAGACATCCTACTTGAAGGCCATCAATCAGATAAAGATGGCAGCGAACTTGCTAGCTCGACTCTTTTTGATCTTTATAGTGAAACTAGTTCAATTGCAAAGATTAGACTAAAGCTAAAAACCGATCTTCTATATTTACCGCCTTTTCGATTCTTTCCCAGGCGGCTTCAGCGAGTTTCCTCGCAGGATCCACTGAGCTCTGTGGCACAAGCGCGACTGCCAGGTCAAGGAGAACTGCCACCAGCTCAGTTTCTTATGGCCAAGCAGCTGTTCAAATTGGCCAAGGAACGCTTCAATAGGAAAGCCAGCTGCACCCGAATAGCAGTACCGTCTGCAAAAAATCGAGCCTTTAAACTCACCTCTTCAGACAGCACCATCTTCCACAATCCATTCCCCTTCCCACTGATTGCAAGCAATTGTCCGACTGTTACAACAATTCACGACCTGATACCACTCACCCATCCTGAGTTGTGCCTCGATCATCCAGAAGCATTTTATCGTCTACTCAGACAACTAATCTCATCCTCATCGGCAGTCCACGCGATCAGTCAATATACCGCAGATCAGCTCCTGAATATCTACGGGAGCAGCGTATCAGGGAAACTTAAGGTTATTCCCCAGCCTGTTCCAGACGAAGCACACACTAACGAGGGGGATGATGCATGCATCCATGGCCGTGAGCATATCTACAATCGCCTTTACAATGGAGAAGAAGTTTTCATCATTCAGGTTGGCAGCATCGAGCCAAAAAAGAATCATTCCACGTCAATTGCCGCCTTCAAAGAAGTTCGCTCCCAATATCCCAATTTGAAGTTTGTAATTATCGGCAAAAACGGATGGCTCTCAAACAGTCTTTGCGACTACATGCTTACTGCTAAGGCTGATGGCATTGAATGGATTGGCTCTGCCTCAAGAAGAGTTCTGGAGGCATACATGAAGAGATCATTGGCGCTGGTCTTTCCATCCTTAGTAGAGGGATGGGGCCTCCCGCCCCTCGAAGCGATGGCCATGGGGTGCCCGGTGATCGCCAGTTCGATACCTCCCTGTCGTGAATCCTGTGGCAATGCGGCGCTCTTCATCGAAGACCCCACCAGCGTGGATGAATTAAGAGATCGTCTCTTAGATCTGCTCAGTAGTTCCGAACTCGGCCGGGACCTCTCTCGCAAAGGTCTATCCAAGGCTAGAGAGTTCAGCATGGCACGCTTCAGTGGAAGCATGCTCGACCTTTACAGCAGCATTAATCCGTCTCCATCATGACAACTGTAGCCTCAAGCATCAGCCCGGCAGCACCGCCATTAGGCTGCCCATCTCCAGGGCCTGTAGGGCATAGCTCCAGCCCAGGTTGCTCTTGATGCCGGCACGCTCCAAAGCCTGCTGCATGGTGTCCGTGGTGAGCACGCCAAAGATCACCGGCACACCGGTGCTGCGTGACACAGCCGCCACCCCCTTGCTCACCTCCGCGCAGACGTAGTCGAAGTGGGGGGTGTCGCCCTTGATCACCGCACCCAGGGTGATCAGCACCTGGTAGCGGCCCGAGGCCGCCAGGCGCTGGGCCACCAGGGGAATCTCGAAGCTGCCGGGCACCCAGGCCAGGTCCAGCTGCTCACTGCTGGGGCTGGTGTCGATGCCGTGGCGGGAGAGGGCATCGAGGCAGGCACTAAGCAACTTGGCGGTGACCAGATCGTTGAAACGACCGACCACGATGCCAATGCGCAAGGCGCTGATATTGGTGAAGCGGCCTTCAAAAACGGTCAATGGACTCAGGCCACGAAATAGCTCATGCCCCAGTTGAGCAGCACCAGGGCCACCCAGGCGGCGCCGCCCAGCAGGATCAGCCGATTGGAGCGGCCGCTGTCCTCGGTGCTGGCGTAGAGCACCGGGACCGCCACCACGAGGGCAAACGACATAACCACCAGGGCCAGAACGGTGAGGGTGTTGAGGATCTGCATGGTTGGGAGGGCGGAGTGCGCGGTCCCTGGCACGCGGGCCGGGGCAGGCAGTGGCTGGATTCTCCCATGGGGCTTCTGGGGTTTTCCGGCCCGGGCTGGCCATCCTTCACAAGTTGTGGGGAGTGCCTAAGCCGCGGGGCATTGCCGGTCGGCCGGTGGGTCTCGCCGCCCCCCCTACGATCGCTTCAGCCCCTGAACAAGCCGTGGCCACGCCGCCCGAAGAACAGCTCTCGCTGGTGGCTGCCCTCGGCCTGGAGGCCAACCCTGCCCCGAGGAGCGCGGCCCGGACAGCCGCCGCTGACAGCCCCACTGGCGAGAGCGATGACCAGCTGATGGCGGAGGCCACCGCCCGCCCCCGGCGGCGCCAGGCCAGGGCCAGTGATTCCAAAGCTGAGAGTCCCGAGCCGGCCAAGTCCGGCGACTTGGCCGAGTCCGGGGATCCCGCCGACGCTCTGCCCCCCTGGCACCACCACAGCCTGGTGGATCCGGAAGCGCTGCCGCCGGTGCTGCGTCACTACGTGGAGCTAAAGGCGGCCCACCCTGAGCGGGTGTTGCTCTATCGCCTCGGCGATTTCTATGAGTGCTTCTTCGAGGACGCCATCCGGGTGTCGCGGCTGCTGGAGCTCACCCTCACCGGCAAGGAGGGGGGCAAACGCATCGGGCGGGTGCCGATGGCGGGCATCCCCCACCACGCCGCCGAGCGCTACTGCGGCGAACTGGTGCGTCGCGGCCTCGCCGTGGCCCTCTGCGACCAGCTGGAGAGCACCCCCGCCCCCGGCGCCCTGCTGCGGCGGGGGATCACCCGCGTGCTCACCCCCGGCACCGTGCTGGAGGAGGGGATGCTGGCGGCGCGCCGCAACAACTGGCTGGCGGCGGTGGTGCTGGAGCAGGGCCAGTGGGGGCTGGCGGTGGCTGATGTCAGCACCGGCGACTTCCAGCTGCTGCAGCGCCAGGGCAGCGATCAGCTGCACCAGGACCTCCTGCAGCTGCAGCCGGCCGAGCTGCTCTGGCCCAGCGCGGAGACCGGCGAGCCGGCCTGGGCGCCGCAGTCGATTCAGCGCACCCAGCTGCCGCTCACCCCCTTCACCCTGCCGGAGGCGCGCCGCACCCTGCTGGAGCGCTTCGAGCTCGCCAGCCTTGAAGGCCTGGGCCTGGGTGAGGCGCCCCTGGCCCTGAGGGCCGCCGGCGGCCTGGTGCGCTATCTCGATGACACCCAGCCGGTCACCGACGACCCAGCTGACACCACCGCCGCTACCACCGCAGGCCGCATCCCCCTGGATCGGCCCTGCCTGCAGCAGCGCGGCGATCAGCTGGTGCTCGACGCCCAGACCCGCCGCAACCTGGAGATCACCCAGACCCAGCGGGATGGCCAGTTTCAGGGGTCATTGCTCTGGGCCCTCGATCGCACCATGACCGCCATGGGCGCCCGGACCCTGCGTCGCTGGCTGGAGGCCCCCCTGATGGATCTCGGGGCGATCGAGCGGCGCCAGGAGGGCATCGGCGTGTTGGTGCAGCAGCGGCCCCTGCGTCTGGCCCTGCGCCGGCTGCTGAGGCCCATGGGCGACCTGGAGCGCCTCTCCGGCCGGGCCGGGGCCGGCAGTGCCTCCGCCCGCGACCTGGTTTCCATCGCCGACGGTCTGGAGCGCCTGCCCCGCCTCGCCGCCCTGCTGGAGCCCGCGGCCGCCGCCGTGTTCAGCCCCCTGCAGCACTGCGATCCAGAGCTGGCCCAGCTGGCGGCCCTGGTGCGCCACACCCTGGTGGAGGCCCCACCGCTCAGCCTCAGCGAGGGGGGCCTGATCCACGACGGCGTCGATGGCCGCCTCGATGGGCTGCGCAACCGGCTCGATGACCAGGACCAGTGGCTCGCGGCCCAGGAGCAGGAGGAGCGCCGCCGCAGCGGCATCCCCACCCTGCGGCTGCAGTTCCACCGCAGCTTCGGCTACTTCCTCTCGGTGAGCCGGGCGCGGGCCGAGCGGGTGCCCGAGCACTGGATCCGCCGCCAGACCCTGGCCAACGAGGAGCGCTTCGTCACCCCGGAGCTCAAGGCCCGCGAAGGCCGCATCCTGGAGCTGCGCGCCCGCGCCGCCCAGCGGGAGTACGACCTCTTCACCCAGCTGCGCCAGCAGGTGGGAGCGCTGGCCGCCCCGATCCGCCAGGCCGCACGAGGCGTGGCCGGCCTCGATGCCCTGGCCTCGCTGGCAGAGGTGGCCGCCTGCCATGGCTACTGCCGGCCGCAACTGGAGCACAGCCGCTGCCTGCAGGTGGAGGCGGGGCGGCACCCGGTGGTGGAGCAGCTGCTGGTGGAGGAGTCGTTCAGCGCCAACGATCTGCACCTGGGGGAGCCGGGCCACCCCGACCTGGTGGTGCTCACCGGCCCCAATGCCAGCGGCAAGAGCTGCTACCTACGCCAGAACGGGCTGCTGCAGCTGATGGCGCAGATCGGCAGCTGGATCCCGGCCCGCTCAGCCCGCTTGGGCCTGGCTGATCGCATCTTCACCCGGGTGGGGGCCGTCGATGACCTGGCCAGCGGCCAGTCCACCTTCATGGTGGAGATGGCCGAGACCGCCAACATCCTCCACCACGCCACCGACCGCTCCCTGGTGCTGCTCGATGAGATCGGCCGCGGCACCGCCACCTTCGATGGCCTCTCGATCGCCTGGGCGGTGGCGGAGCACCTGGCGGCGGGGCTGCGGGCCCGGGCGGTGTTCGCCACCCACTACCACGAGCTCAACGAACTGGCCTCACTGCTGCCGGGCGTCGCCAACTACCAGGTGCTGGTGGAGGAAACGGGCGACCGCCTGCTGTTCCTGCACCAGGTGCGTCCGGGTGGCGCCAGTCGCAGCTACGGCATCGAGGCGGCCCGGCTGGCGGGCGTGCCGCCCGAGGTGGTGCAGCGGGCCCGCCAGGTGCTGGGGCGGATCGAGGCCAACAGCCATGTGGCGGTGGGTCTTCAGGCCGTGGGCCCTGGGGCCGCGGCCTGATTCAGCCAGGCCCGGCGCAGCAGGGCGTTGCAGCTGGCCCCCACCAGACCGGCCCCACCCTTGCTGCCCTCGAGCCGGATCTGGGGCCACCCACTGGCCGCCAGCCGCCGCTTGCTCTCGGCCACTCCCACGAAGCCCACCGGCATGCCGATCACCAGGGCCGGCCGCTGGCTACCGCCGGGCTGTTCCAGTTGATCCAGCAGGCGCTCCAGGGCGGTGGGGGCACTGCCGATCAGGACCACCGCACCGGGGCAGGCCGCCAGTGCCGCCGTCATCCCCTCGGCGCTGCGTGTACCGCCGGGGGGCGCCACGGCCGGGGCCCACTCGAGGATGCAGCGCACCGGGTTGGCGAAGGTGCGCCGGGCCATCGGCGCCACGGCCGCGGCCGCCATGGCCGTGTCGGTGAGGATCACGGCCCCTGCAGCGAGGGCCTCCAGGCCCAAGCCGCAGGCACCGGGGCTGAAGCGCAGATCGGCGGCGATGGCCAGATCACCACTGCTGTGCACCAGACGCTCCAGCAGCTCCTGCTGCACGGGGTCGAGATCGGTGGGACCCAGCCACTGGCGGATGCGCCGCACACTTTCGCTGAAGATCGGATGATCCAGATCCAAGCCAGGCCGCCCCATGCCCATCCATCTCTACTGGGGTGACGACGAGGCCGCCAGGACCCGAGCGATCGACGAGTTGATCAACAAGGAGGTGGACCCGGCCTGGCACAGCATCAACCTCACCCGCCTCGATGGCTCAGACGCCGCCCAGGCTGCCCAGGCCCTGAGCGAAGCCCGCACCCCGCCCTTCGGCAGCGGTGCCCGGCTGGTGCTGCTGCAGCGCAGTCCCTTCACCAGCCCCTGCTCCGCCGAGCTGGCGGGCCAGCTGGACGCCTGCCTGGAGCTGATTCCCGAGAGTTGCCACCTGGTGCTGGTGAGCAGCGGCAAACCCGATGCCCGCCTGCGCACCACCAAGGCGCTGCGGCAGCAGGCCCTGGAGAAGAGCTTTCAGCTGCCCTCCGCCTGGGATGGGGCCGGCCAGATCGAGCTGGTGGCGCGCACGGCGAGAGAACTGGGGGTGAAGCTGGCGGCGGGGGCAGCCGAAGCCCTGGCGGAGGCAATCGGCAGCGACAGCGCCCGGCTGAGCAGCGAACTGGAGAAGCTGGCGCTCTACAGCGGCGAGGCACCGGTTCAGGTGGCGGCGGTGGCGGCCCTGGTGGGCGGTCACAGCACCACCAGCCTGGCGGTGGGGGATGCCCTGCTGGAAGGGAATGCCGGCGCGGCGATCGCCCTGGTCGACGACCTGCTGCAGGCGGGGGAGCCGGCCCTGCGGCTGGTGGCCTCGCTCACCAGCCAGGTCAGGGGCTGGCTCTGGGTCTGCCTGCTGGAAAGCCACGGCGAGCAGGACGTGGCCGTGATCGCCAAGGCCGCCGGCATCGGCAACCCCAAGCGGATCTATGTGATGCGCCGGCAGATCCGCGGACGGACCCCCGCCCGGCTGCTGACCCTGCTGGCCCAGGTGCTGGAGGTGGAGGCCGCCCTCAAACGGGGCGCCGAGGCTGGTGAGGCCTTCCGCGATGGGCTGCTGCTGGCCACCGCCCGATAATCGCGACATCACATCGCGTCTGCCGAGCGGAATGGCCCTGCTGGTTCAGAAATTCGGGGGAACCTCCGTCGGCAGCGTGGAGCGGATCCAGGCGGTGGCCCAGCGGATCGCCGCCAGCCGCGAGCAGGGTCACGACCTGGTGATCGTGGTCTCAGCCATGGGCCACACCACCGATGAGCTCACCTCCCTGGCGCGGGCGCTCTGCCCTGAGCCCCCCCAGCGGGAGATGGACATGCTGCTGGCCACGGGCGAGCAGGTGTCGATCGCCCTGCTGGCGATGGCTCTGCACAGCATCGGCGTGCCGGCCGTGTCGATGACCGGACCGCAGGTGGGCATCGTGACCGAATCGGCCCACGGCCGTGCCCGCATCCTCGAGGTGCGCACCGAGCGGCTGCGCAAACGGCTTGAGGATGGCCAGGTGGTGGTGGTGGCCGGCTTCCAGGGCACCAGCAGCGGCAGTGCCGGCACGCCCGAGATCACCACCCTGGGCCGGGGTGGCTCCGACACCTCCGCCGTGGCCCTCGCCGCTGCCCTGGGGGCCGATGTCTGCGAGATCTACACCGATGTAGCCGGGGTGCTCACCACCGACCCGCGCCAGGTGAGCGATGCCCAGCTGATGGAGGAGGTGAGCTGCAACGAGATGCTGGAGCTGGCCAGCCTCGGGGCGGCTGTACTCCATCCCCGCGCCGTCGAGATCGCCCGCAACTACGGCGTGCCCCTGGTGGTGCGCTCCAGCTGGAGCAACGCCCCCGGCACCCGGCTTATCAGCGGCTTCCCCCGGCCGATCGGCAGCGAAGGGCTGGAGCTGGGCCGGCCGGTGGATGGGGCGGATCTGGAGCACCAGCAAGCCGTGCTGGCCCTCACCAGGGTGCCCGACCACCCCGGGGTGGCCGCCCTGCTGTTCGAGGCCCTCTCCGCGGCGGGGCTGAACGTGGATCTGATCGTGCAGGCCACCCATGTCGGGGCGAGCAACGACATCGCCTTCACCCTCTCGGAGAGCCAGCTGGAGGCGGCCCGCGAAGTCTGCCGGGGCCTGCTCCAGAAACTGGCGGTGGAGGAGAGCGCCCTCAGCACGCAGGGCGGGCTGGCCAAGCTCAGCATTTCCGGGGCCGGGATCATGGGGCGGCCAGGCATCGCCGCGCGCCTGTTTGACACCCTGGCTCGCTACGGCATCAATCTGCGCATGATCGCCACCAGTGAAGTGAAAGTGAGCTGCCTGGTGGAGGGCAGCCAGGGTGCGCGGGCCCTGCGCGCCGCCGCCGAGGTGTTCGAACTGCAGGACTACCAGCTCCGCCAGAATCCGCTCCCCTGCGACGTGAGCGATCCGGCCGTGCGCGGCGTGGCCCTCGACCGCAACCAGGCCCAGGTGGTGGTCCGCCAGGTTCCCGATCGCCCTGGCACGGCCGCAGCCGTCTGCCGGGCCCTGGCCGACGCCGGCATCAGCCTTGACACCATCGTCCAGTCGGAGCGCACCCACGGCTCGGGCCCGCAGCTGAGCCGCGACATGAGCTTCACCCTGCGCCGCGATGACCTCAACCGAGCCCGCCAGGCCCTGCAGCCGGTGCTCGCCCCCTGGCCTGAGGCTCGCTTCGAGGAGGGCCTGGCCATCGCCCGGGTGAGCGCCGTGGGCGCGGGCATGCCTTGCACCCACGGCACCGCCGCCCGCATGTTCCGGGCCTTGGCGGAGGCCGGTGTGAACATCGAGATGATCGCCACCAGCGAGATCCGCACCAGCTGCGTGGTGGCGGAGGCCGATGGGATCAAGGCCCTGCAGGCGGTGCATGCCTGCTTCCATCTGGGCGGCAGCACCACCGCAGAGATGGAGGCCATGGCCTAGTGCATTGGTTGCGCCACCGCCGCTGGCTGGCCCTGGCCGCGGGCCTCGATGCCCTGGGGGTCTGCCTGCTGGCGGCCTGGATCGTGCGGGAGCGGGATGGCGTCCTGGAGAATCAGCTGGGTCTGCTGGCCATGCTGGTGGCGGCTTATCTCAGCCTCGGCTGGCTGTTCGGGTCCTTCACCCTGGTCAAGACCCGGCGCCTGCGCTGGAGCCAGCTGGTGGTGCGCCTGGTCATCACCAGCGCCGCCACCACCGCCACCGGTGCGGTGGTGGGCTGGTTGCTGCGGGCCGCGCCGGAGGTAACACTGCTGCACCGCGGCAGCCTGATGCCACTCTTCACCCTGGCGGCACTCTGGAGCGCCGGCGTGCGGCTGATGCTGCGCCAGCTGGCCCACTCCACCCAGCAGGACCAGTGGGCCATCGTCACTCTTCCCGGCGAGCAGGAGGCGATCCGGGCTGAATGGGAGCGAATCGGCGCCACGCGGGCTCCATCCATCCATGTCTTGGGTGACTGCTTCAGCCAGCTGGAGAGCGGGCCGGACGGCAACCAGAGCAGCGGCCTCGCCCTCAGCCAGGGGGTGCTCAAGCAACCCGATGGCCTCGACTCCTGCGCCCGGGCCCTGGCTGAAGGCCGGCCCGTCACCTCCCTGGCACTGGCGGCGGAGCAGGAGCTGCAGCGCATCCCGCCCCACTGGGTGGAAGATCAATGGTTGCTGTTCTCCGATCGCAGCGAGCAGCGCAGTGGCGGCTTCGAGCGACAGCTCAAACGCTATGCCGATGTGATGGTGAGTCTGCTGCTGCTGCTGATTTGCACTCCGGTGCTGGCCATCGCCGCTGCCTTGATCCGCATAACCGATGGCGGACCGGTGCTCTACCGGCAGAAGCGCACGGGCCTGCAGGGCAAGCGCTTCGAGGTGATCAAACTGCGCACGATGGTTCCCGATGCGGAGGAGGAGGGGGAGGCGATCTGGTCGGATCCGAACGACGGGCGCATCACCCCTGTAGGCCACTGGCTGCGGCGCACCCGGCTCGATGAGCTGCCCCAGCTGATCAACGTGCTTCGGGGGGAGATGAGCCTGATCGGCCCGCGGCCGGAGCGGCCGGAGCTGGAAACAGACCTGGAGCGACGCATTCCCAACTACCGCCTGCGCCACTGGATCCGGCCGGGGCTGAGCGGCTGGGCCCAGGTGAACATGCCGTACACCTCCACGGTTGAGGACGCTGAGCTGAAGCTGAGCTATGACCTTTTCTATCTGCGCAACAGCAGCGTCTGGCTGGATCTGCTCATCCTGTTCAAGACGATCAAGATCGTGCTCAAGGCCGCCGGCCGCTGAGCTTCAACGCAGCGCGAGAAGCTGAGAGCTTTTCACTCTACCCTCAGGCCCTCCCCACCAGTTTCTGACGCAGCTTCTTGATGCGGTCGCGCAGGTTGGCGGCCTCTTCGAACTCCAGATTCTTGGCGGCGGCTTTCATCTTGTCTTCCAGCTCCAGGATCAGCTCCGGCAGGGCATCGAGGGGCACCATCGCGAACGATGCCGGCTCAACGTCTGCAGCTGGTGCGTCCTCCTGAGCGCGCCTGGACACCTCCAGGAAGCTGAGAATGGCATTGCCGGCCCGCTTGCCGGCAGGGCTGGGGGTGATGCCGTGGGTCTCGTTGTAGGTCTGCTGAATCGCCCGGCGCCGCTCGGTTTCGGAAATGGCGCGAACCATCGAATTGGTGAGGTTGTCGGCATAGAGCAAGGCCGTCCCATCCACATGGCGGGCCGCCCGGCCGATGGTTTGAATCAAGGAGCGCTCCGCCCGCAGGAATCCTTCCTTGTCGGCATCGAGAATCGCCACCAGGGACACCTCCGGCAGATCCAGACCTTCCCGCAGCAGGTTCACCCCCACCAGGGCATCGAATTCACCGTTGCGCAGATCCTGGATGATCTCGATCCGCTCAATCGAATGGATCTCCGAGTGCAGATAGCGCACCCGCACGCCATTTTCAGCGAGGTAATCGGTGAGGTCCTCGGCCATCCGTTTGGTCAGGGTGGTGATCAAGGTGCGCTCATCCCGGCCTGCCCTCAGGCGGATTTCGCCGAGCAGATCATCCACCTGACCCTCGCTGGGGCGCACCTCCACCACCGGATCAAGCACCCCTGTGGGGCGGATCACCTGCTGGGCCACATGGCCGTGGCTCTGGTCCATCTCCCAGGTGCCTGGGGTGGCTGACACGAAGATGGTCTGGCGGGCCTTCGACCAGAACTCCTCGGCCTTGAGCGGACGGTTGTCGGCGGCGCTGGGCAGCCGAAAGCCATGCTCCACCAGCACCTGCTTACGGGCCTGGTCGCCGTTGTACATGGCATGGAGCTGGGAGCAGGTGACGTGGCTCTCATCCACCACCAGCAACCAATCGTCGGGGAAATAATCAATCAGGCACTCCGGTGGTGTGCCAGCCTGGCGCCCTGCCAGATGGCGTGCATAATTCTCAACGCCATTGCAGTAGCCCACCTGCTGCAGCATCTCCAGGTCGTAGGTGGTGCGCTGCTCCAGGCGCTGGGCTTCCAACAGGCGTCCCTGGCCATGGAGAACCTCCAGGCGCTGATGCAGTTCATCGCGGATGGCGGCGATCGCGGATTCCAGCCGGTCCTTGGGCGTGACGAAGTGCTTGGCAGGGTAGATATTGATAGTTTCGAGGCTCTGGAGGATTTCGCCGGTGGTGGGATCGACATAGCGAATCGCCTCCACCTCATCTCCGAACAGTTCAATGCGCACCAGCCGATCTTCATAGGCGGGACCGATCTCGAGCACATCCCCTTTGACGCGGAAGCGGCCGCGGCCCACTTCGATGTCGTTGCGGGAATACTGGTTGTTGACCAGCTCGCGCAGGGATCCGCGCAGATTGAGAGACTCGCCCACCTGAAAGCGCACGGCCGCCTTGAGGTATTCCGAGGGAATGCCGAGGCCATAGATGCAACTGATCGAGGCCACCACGATCACATCCTGCCGTTCGAACAATGAGCGGGTAGCGGAGTGACGCAGCATATCGATCTCCTCATTGATCGATGCTGTTTTTGCGATGTAGGTATCGGAGACCGGCACATAGGCCTCCGGCTGGTAATAGTCGTAGTAAGAGATGAAATATTCGACGGCGTTGTTCGGAAAGAACTCCCGCAACTCATTGCAGAGCTGAGCGGCCAGGGTCTTGTTGTGGGCCAGCACCAGGGCCGGGCGGCCGGTGCGGGCGATCACATTCGCGATGGTGAAGGTTTTACCGGTGCCCGTGGCCCCCAGCAGGGTCTGGTAGCGCTCACCGGCATCGACACCCTCCACCAGGGCCTCAATGGCCGTGGGTTGGTCGCCCTTGGGCTCGTAGGGAGCCTGGAGCTCGAAGCGCGCCATGGCCGCTGGATCCAGGTGGTCCCTGGACAAATACAGCACCGATCCTAGGAATCAGCCAAGGCCTGCGTTCGCTGTTCTGGATGCCCATCGCAGAGACAGACTGCGAACGCAGACAACACAGCCATCACCCTCAGCCCACGCCGACCGCCGCGGAGAGGGCGGCCGCCGCCCGGGTGAAGCTCACATCAAGGCCGAGCCAGCCCAGGATCAAAGTGCTGAGCACGCTGTAGACGATGGCGCCGAGGGCCGCACTGATCAGACCGTTCTTGAGCCGGAAGCCCTGAATCAGCCAGGCCGCCAGGGCAAACAGCACGATCGTGATCACCCAGTTGTAGACGGCGGTGATCGGTGTCACCATCCCGCCCAGGCTGGTGAGCGCCCAGGGCAGCGCCAGCACCAGCCTCAACGGCCAGATCAGCAGCGTGCCCAGCAGACCGATCACCGCCGCGGACAGCAGAGCAGTGCCAAAGCCACTGAACTCGACACCGAGGGGCAGGGCGCCCACGATCAACAGCACAACCGCGCGGATCGGCCATTGCAGGAGCCAGATGAACGCGCCCATGGGAAAGGAAACAACAAGGGCCTAAGGCTAAACAAGGGCCCCTGACTTAGCCAAGCCAAGGCTGCCGAACCGTCACAAGCCGGCAGGCCAGCCTCAGCCCCGGCGACTCAGCCCACCGCCACCGGCACAGCGGCCAGGGCCTCGCGCAGGCCGCGCACCACCGCCATCATCGCCAGCTCGTCATCAAGACGGTTCACCGCCGAGCCCACCCCCACGCCATGGGCACCGGCGGCGATAGCCATCGGCAAGGTGACCGCCGAGAGGCCAGAGGCGCAGAGCACGGGAATCTCCACAGCCCGGCTGATGGCGTGGGCCGCCGCCAGGGTGGGCGCGGCCTTCTCGATCAGGCCCAGGACTCCGGGGCTGAAGGGGCGGGCGCTGGTGCCCCCTTCGGTCTGGATCAGGTCGGCGCCAGCGGCGGCCAGCTCGATGGCCAGCTGCTGCTGCTGATCGAGGGGAAGGACATGGGGCACCGTGACCGAGAGCACCACATCCGGAAGCAGCTGCCGGGTATGGCGGGTGAGGGCCAGCACCTCCTCGGCCCCGAAGATCCGCCCTTCGGGATAGAACGAATCGAAATTGCCGATCTCCACCATCGCGGCGCCAGCGGCCACGGCGGCAGGGAACAGCGCAGGATCCACGGCCGAAACACATACCGGCAGGCCGGAGACCTCAGCAGAGAGGCGCACGAGGGCCGGATCGCAGGCCACATCGAGCAGGTCGGCGCCAGCGGCTCCGGCGGCCCGGCTGATGCGCTCCACGCTGGCCGCCTCGAAGTTGGCCAGGCCGGCGATCACCTTCAACAGCCGCCGGGAGTGCAGCGCCGCTTGCAGGGAAGCGGGCAGGCTGGTGAGGCGCGACATCGGCGAACAGGGCAGATGAAAGCGATCCTCCCATGGGGTCCCCTGCAGCAGCGGCTGCAGCAGCGGCTGCTGGCGGACCCCCAGCTCCTGCCCAGGGGGGAGTGTCTGCTGCTGGCCGTCTCCGGTGGCCAGGACTCGATGGCCCTGACGGTCCTGCTGCTGCAGCTGAGGCACCTGCATGGCTGGGAGCTGCACCTCTGGCACGGCAATCACGGTTGGCGCGAGCAAGCCGCTGATCAGGCCGGGGAACTGGCGGCCTGGGCCGCCGGCCTGGGGCTGCCGATGCGGGTGGAGCAGGCCCCCGCTGGAGCCGCCTCCGCCAGCAGCGGCCGTGAGGAGGCTGGGCGCCGCTGGCGCTACGAGCGCCTGAGGGAGCAGGCCCTCAGCCTCAGCTGCCCCCGCGTCGTCAGCGGCCATACCGGCAGTGACCGGGCCGAGACCCTGCTGTTCAACCTGGCCAGGGGCTGCGGCCTGCGCGGGCTGAGCAGCCTGCGCGCGCGGCGTCCCCTCTGCGGCGGCATTGAGTTGGTGCGGCCGCTGCTCGGCTTCTCCCGGGCCGAGACCGCAGCCTTCTGTGAGCAGCAGCAGCTGCCCCTGTGGCTGGATCCCAGCAACGCCGATCCCCGCTTCAGCCGCAACCGCCTGCGCCACGAGGTGCTGCCGGTGCTGGAGGACCTCCACCCCGGGGCCTGGCGCCGTCTGGGGGCCCTCGCCGAGCGTCTGGAGAGCACCCAGGACCTCAGCGAGGAGCTGGCCCTGCTGGCCCTCACAGCCCTGCAGACCCCGCCAGCCCCAGAGGCTGCTGCAGGCCAGAGGGGGCAGGGATCAGCTCTGCAGCGCCGACGGCTGAGCGAGCTCTCCGCCAGCAGCCAGGCGCTGCTGCTCAATCTCTGGCTGGAGCGCAGCGCTGGGGTGAGGCTGGGGGCCAGGAGCCTTGAAGCCCTGAGGCGCCGGTTGCCGCTCAGCCAGGGGCCTGGCAGCCTGTCCTTGCCCGGAGGCAGAAGCCTCCACTGGGACCGTTACAGCCTGCGGCTGCAACTGGAGCCAAGCGATCACGCGGATCCATCCAGCCGTCCCGCAGCCGGGTCGGCGTCAGCCCCCACCAACCCATGACCACCAGCGGCTTCGATCAGGCCTACAAGAGCGTGGAGCTGGCCTACAGCCAGGGCCGCTTCACCGAGGCCCTGCAAGAGGGGCAGGACCTGCTCAACGCCACGCCACTGGAGGCCAGCGATCCCCACAGCCTGCGGCTGAAACTGCTGCTGGGGCACATTCACTTCTATGGCTTGCGTCAGCCCGACGCCGCCGGCGAGCTCTACAGCCAGGTGCAGGCCACGGCCACCCAGGGGAGCACCTACAACGATCTGGCCGCCGAGGGACTGGCCCTCTGTGAGCAGAGCCAGCCCAGAGCCAGCCAGCCCGAAGCCAGCCAGGCCGCCGCGATGCCCTGGGCCGCGGATCTGACTTCGATGGGGGCAGCCCCCCTGAGCCTGGCTCCTGCTCCTCGTGACAGCGCCGAGCTGGAGGAGGTGCGGGTGGAGGTGCTGGTGGAGCCCAGCGTCAGCCCAAACAAGGACACAGGCCGAAGGCGCTTCAGCCCGGAGGAGGATGCGGAGCTGGCCAAGGGACTGCTGCGGGTGGTGCTGGGCTGAGCAGCAGCGGAGCCACCCAGCCCCCGGAGCCACCCAGCCCGCAGCCGCTCAGCTGGCGGCGGTGGAGCGGCGACGACGCACGCGGTTGGCGGGCATTTCCGGTTCTTCCGGCTTGGTTTCCACCACCTGGTCCACGGGGGCGCTGACGGGGATCTTGGTGGCGACGGGCATGGTGGCCGTCGCCGAAGCCGTGGCCATAGCGGCGACAGCCACGGCGACGGTGCCCACAACCCGCTGAGGAGCCGCATGGTTGCGGATCACGGGTTCACGGCCTGAGCTCTCGCGGCGACCGCCGCGGGGGGCCGGACGGCTATCGGGCTCGGCATCGGCGCGGCCCTTGTAGGCCGGGGTGCCGGCCGGAGCCGGCTGCACCAGGCAGATGATCAGCGGCTCCACCTGCAGCTCACGCCGCAAGCGGCGCTGCAGACCCACCTCAATCTCCCGTTGCACACCCACCCAGTCCACCTCGGGGGCCGTGCCGCCGGTGTTACGGGCCAGCTGATTCCAGCGGTTGTCCAGCACCCAGCCGATCTCCCGCTCGGCCCAAACCGAGAGCCGGCGGGCATCGGCGGTGGTGACCACACCGCGCAGGTTCACCCGCGGTGGAGCGCCCATGACGCCATCGGTGCTGATCACGGTCAGCAGGGTGATGACGCCGTCTTCGGCCAGCTGCTGGCGTTCCTTGAGCACACGGTTGTCGACGATGCCGTTGCGGGAGGCATCCAGCAGTTCGATGCCGGCCTTGACCGGAACCCCCTTGTGGATGGTGGTGGGGGTGAGCTCCACCACATCACCGTTGTCGATGATCAGCATGTTGTCGGCGGGAATCCCCATCGACTGGGCCGTGCGCGAGTGGCACACGAGCATGCGGTGCTCGCCGTGAACCGGCACGAAGAATTTCGGCCGGGTGAGGGCAAGCATCAGCTTGTGGTCTTCCTGGCAGCCATGGCCCGACACGTGAATACCTTCGCCCTTGCCGTAGACCACCTTGGCGCCCATCATCATCAGCCGGTCGATGGTGTTCACCACCGAGATGGTGTTGCCGGGGATCGGGCTGGCGGAGAAGATGATCGTGTCGGTTGGTTTGACCTGCACCTGGGGGTGCTCACCACGGGAAATACGGCTGAGGGCCGCCAGGGGTTCGCCCTGGCTGCCGGTCATCAGCAGCAGGGTTTCGCGATCGGGAAGGTCGCGGATCTGCTTGATCGGCACGAACAGCTCATCGGGGCAGCGGATGTACCCGAGCTCACGCGCCTTGGCAATCACGTTGAGCATGGAACGGCCCAGCAGACCCACCTTGCGGCCGTGCTTCATCGCCAGCTCCAGGATCATCGAAACCCGGTGCACCGAACTGGCGAAGGTGGTGACGATCACCCGACCGTCGGAATTGGCGAAGTGGCGGTCGAGGTTCGGGAACACCGAGCGCTCGGGCGGGGTGAAGCCGGGCACCTCGGCGTTGGTGGAGTCACTGAACAGGCAAAGCACGCCCTGCTCGCCGTAGTGAGCCATCCGCTGGATGTCGAAGTACTCGCCATCCACAGGGGTGTGGTCGAACTTGAAGTCGCCGGTGAAGATCACCACACCCACCGGGGTGGTGATCGCCAGGCTGAAGCTGTCGGCAATCGAGTGGGTGTTGCGGATGAACTCCACTTGGAAGTGCTGGCCCACCTTGACCACATCCCGAGGGCTCACCGTCTGGATGATGGTGCGATCGGTGACGGCCGCCTCCTCCATCTTGCCCTGAAGCATCGACATGGCCAGCCTCGGGCCATAGATCACAGGAATGCTGAAGTTCTTGAGGTGGTGGGGAATCCCGCCGATATGATCTTCGTGACCATGTGTCACGATCATGCCGCGGATGCGCTTCTGGTTTTCACGCAGGTAGCTGGTGTCCGGCAGCACCACGTTGACGCCGTGCATTCCATCACTGGGGAAGGCGAGGCCGGCATCCACCAGCATCAGCTCATCGCCGTATTCAAAAACGCAGGTGTTCTTGCCGATCTCATGCAGACCGCCGAGGGGGATGACCCGCAGGGCCGGCTGCTTGTTGGTGGGGGAATTTTTGCTGTTGCTTGAGCTCATGGGAGAGGAAACGAAGGGTTGCAGGAAAAATGAACGGAAACTGAACTGAATCGGAGTGTTGCTGTTGCGAGAACTCCAGGCGGCACTGCGCTGGAGCTAAGCCGTGGCGTCAGGTAGGACGCAGGGCAGCCAGGGCGGAGGTCAATCGAGCACGGACGTCGCTGTCGGCGGAGACCAGCGGAAGACGGGGGGCGCCCACGGGCCAGCCCTCCAGTTCAAGGGCGGCTTTGACGGGAATGGGATTGGTGGTGGCGAATAGGGCCCGGCAGAGGGGCAGCAGCCGTTCGTGCAGGGCCAGGGCCGCAGCCAGCTCGCCGGCCAGAAAGGCGGAGATCATGCGCTGGATCTCGCGTCCCACCAGATGACTGGCCACGCTCACCACGCCGACGGCACCCACCGCCAGCATCGGCAGGGTCAGGGCATCGTCGCCGCTGTAGATCGCCAGGCGATCGCCGCAGAGCAGCCGCAGCTGACTCACTTCATCGGTGCTGCCGCTGGCGGCCTTGTAGCTCACCACATTGGCGAGGTCGAGCAGGCGGGCCGTGGTGGCCGGCTCAAGGCTGCAGCCGGTGCGGCCCGGGATGTTGTAGAGCATCACCGGCAGGCCGGGGGCCGCCTGGGCGATCGCACGAAAATGGGCTTCCAAGCCTTGCTGGGGTGGCTTGTTGTAATAGGGCACCACCACCAAAGCTCCGTCGGCGCCTTCCCCGTCCGCCCGTCCGATCGCTTCGATGGCCTCGGCCGTGCAGTTGCTGCCGGTGCCGGCGAGCACCAAGGCCCGACCCGCCACCGCACCCTTCACGGCCTCAAACAGCTCGTGCTGCTCCTGCCAGCTCAGGGTGGGTGACTCACCGGTGGTGCCGCAAAGCACCAGACCGTCGGAGCCATGGTCCACCAGGTGTCCTGCCAGGCGCGCGGCCAGATCAAGGTCCACCGCGCCATCCGGGCTGAACGGGGTCACCATGGCGGTCAGCATCCTGCCGAAGGGCGGTTGTGGTGGACCCGTGCTGAGCTGTGCTGCGTTGGGCTGTGCCGCTGTGCTGCTCAAACGGCACCTCGGGCGGCTGAAGGGGCTGGGACCTGCGCCGGCTGGGCCGGCTTCAGCAGCAACTCGGCGATCTGCACGGCGTTGAGGGCCGCCCCCTTGCGGATCTGATCACCACAGAGCCAGAGCTCCAGGGCGTTGGGGTCGCTGAGGTCCTGGCGGATGCGGCCAATGGCCACCGGATCGCGGCCGGTGACATCGGTGGGCATCGGGAAGCGGTTGGCGGCGAAATCCTCCAGCAGCTCCACCCCCGGGGCCACCGCCAGCAGCGCCCTGGCCTCCTCGACTGGGAAGGGTTGCTCGAACTCGATGTTCACCGCCTCGGAGTGGGCCCGCAGCACCGGCACCCGCACGCAGGTGGCCGTGAGCCGCAGTTGCGGCAGAGCCATGATCTTGCGGGTTTCGTGCAGCATCTTGAGCTCCTCCTCGCAGTAGCCACTGGGCTGCAGAGGGGAGTTGTGCAGGAAAAGATTGAAGGCCAGGGAATGGGGCAGCACCTCGCTCAGGGGCTCACCGCCATCCAGCACGGTGCGGCTGAGGGTGCGCAGTTCCTCCATCGCCCGGGCCCCGGCACCGCTGGCCGACTGATAAGTGCTAACCACCACCCGGCGGATCGGCCGGCGCGCCTGCAGGGGGGCCAGGGCCAAGGTGAGCAGGATCGTGGTGCAGTTGGGGTTGGCGATGATGCCCTGATGCTCCAGGGCCGCCTGAGGATTCACCTCCGGCACCACCAGCGGCACCTCGGGATCGAGGCGGAAGGCACTGGAGTTGTCGATGACCACCGCGCCCGCCGCCACCGCCACCGGCGCCCAGCGCCGTGAAATCGAGCCTCCGGCAGAGGCCAGCACCAGATCCACCCCCTCAAAGGAGCCTGCAGCAACGGCCTCGATCGTGAGCTCGCGGCCCTTCCAGACGAGTTGGCGTCCAGCGGAGCGCTCAGAGGCCAGCAGGCGCAGCTCAGCGATCGGGACCTGGCGCTCCGCCAGCAGCTCCAGCAGCTCCTGTCCCACGGCGCCGGTGGCGCCGAGGACAGCCACTGTCAGGGGACGGTTGGGGAGAGATGGGAAGGAGGCGGTGCTTGACAACGGCAGGAAGGAGTGAATGCACTGAAGGGAGGACTGATCCTGGAGCCCGGCCAGGGCGATGGCCTGGTTCGGCTGGGGCAGTAGCAACGGACGCAGGGAAGGATGAACCGGTTGAACCGGAGAGCCATCAGGCGGAACTGGAGGGGGAGAAGAAGAAGTGCGGGAGAACAGGAAAGACTGGGGGGAGCCTGGGCCAGCGTCACGCTCCGCGGGGCGGAGGGAGCTGTGCACGCCGGACCGGAGGCTCGAGAGGAACCGAAAGGTCCTGGTGGCTATCAACGACCACATGTCGTTGCGCACACAATACGCTGCCCGCGCCGCTGGCGGGCCCACTGAATCAGCTGGAGGACGACTTCCTAGAATCGGGGGCTGCAATGCCACGGCACGGCCGTTTCGCCATGAGCACCGCCCTGAAGGTCAAGACCAGCCCCCGCCCCGGCAGCCGCCTGGCGCTGGAGGTGGCCGTCCCCGGTGGCCGCTCCCAGGCCAGCTACGAAGCCGCGGTGGTGAAACTCAGCCGCAGCGTGCGTCTGCCCGGATTCCGCCAGGGCAAGGTGCCCCGTCCGGTGCTGCTGCAGCAGATCGGCCCCCTGCGCATTCGCGCCACCGCCCTCGAAGACCTGGTGGACAGTGTCTGGCGGGATGCCCTGGAGCAGGAGAAGATCGAGGCCCTCAGCAGCCCCGAGTTGAGCGAGGGCTTCGAAGCTCTGCTGGAGCGCTTCAGCCCCGGTGAAGACCTCACTCTCATCCTTGAGCTGGACGTGCAGCCCACCCCCAGCCTTAAGGCCACAAAAGGGCTCACGGCCGAAGTCGAGCTGATCAGTTACGACCCCGCGCGGGTCGAGGAGATGATCGAGCAATCACGTCGCCAACTGGCCACCCTGGTGCCCGTGGAGGATCGTCCCGCCGCCACCGGTGACGTGGCGGTGGTGGCCTTCAGCGGCAGCTTTGTCGACACCGGCGCGGCGATCGAGGGTGGCAGCTCCGACGCCATGGAGGTGGAACTCGAGGAGCAGCGCATGATCCCCGGCTTCGTGGCGGGCATCCTCGGCATGGCCGTGGGCGAGGAGCGTGAGGTCAGCTGCCGCTTCCCCGACGACTACCCCCAAGAGGCGGCCCAGGGCCGCGAGGCCAGTTTCAGCATCACCCTCAAGGAACTGAAGGCGCGCGAACTGCCGGCCCTTGATGACGCCTTCGCCAAGGAGGCCAGTGACAAGGAGACCCTCGAAGAGCTCAGAACCGACCTGGAGACCCGTCTGCGGGAGGACGCCGAACGGAGGGCCCGCAGCAGCCGCCACGACGCCCTGCTGGCGGCCCTGGTGGAGCAGCTAGAGGTGGACCTGCCCGAGACGCTGATCCAGCAGGAGATCCGCTCACTGATCGAGCAGACCGCCTCCCAGATCGCCCAGCAGGGGATGGACATCAAGAAGCTGTTCACCCCCGATCTGGTGCGCAGCCTGGTGGATAGCTCCCGCCCCGAGGCCGAGCAGCGTTTGCGGCGCAGCTTCGCCCTCAAGGCCCTGGCCGAAGCCGAAGGCATCCGTCCGGAGGCCGCCGCGATCGAAGCCAAGGTGCAAGAGGTAAGCCAGGGTCTGAGCGACACCAGTTCGATCGATCCGCTGCGCCTGCGCGAAGCGGTGGGCGAGGACCTGCTGCGCGAATGCCTGCTGGAGTGGCTTGAGGCCCACAGCACCCTCACCGAGAAGGCCCCTGAGGCCGAGGCGGCCGCCAGTGCCGACGACGACCAGGCCTGAGGCCGCCATAGATTGACGGTCTGTCCCATTTCCCCTGCCCCGGCCGCGTGATCGAAGCCCTTCGCTCCCATCCGATCCACAACAGCTGGCAGGCCTCGCCAGGCGTGTTGCCCACGGTGGTGGAGCAGTCGGGGCGCGGTGAGCGGGCGTTCGACATCTACTCCCGCCTGCTGCGCGAGCGGATCATCTTCCTGGGCTCCGGCATCGACGACCAGGTGGCCGACTCCCTGGTGGCCCAGCTCCTGTTCCTGGAAGCGGAGGATCCCGAAAAGGACATCCAGATCTACGTCAATTCACCGGGCGGCTCCGTCACGGCGGGGCTGGCCATCTACGACACGATGCAGCAGGTGGCCCCTGATGTGGTGACCATCTGTTACGGCCTGGCGGCCAGCATGGGGGCGTTCTTGCTCTCCGGTGGCGCCAAGGGCAAGCGCATGGCCCTGCCCAGCGCGCGGATCATGATCCACCAGCCCCTCGGCGGCGCCCAGGGCCAGGCTGTCGACATCGAAATCCAGGCCAAGGAGATCCTGTTCCTCAAAGACACCCTCAACGGTCTGATGGCGGAACACACCGGTCAGCCCCTGGAGAAGATTGCGGAGGACACCGACCGGGACTACTTTTTGTCTCCGACCGAGGCCGTCAGTTACGGATTGATCGATCGTGTCGTGGATGACACCACTCCGGCTTGATCATTAAGTTCTGCTGACAAACCCTGGGTTCCGGCCGATTCTGGATGGCCGGCCCCTGCCCCAACCCCCTGACCAGGACGCCCCAGCCCGATGGCCAAGTTCGACGCCCATCTCAAGTGCTCGTTCTGCGGCAAATCTCAGGAGCAGGTGCGCAAATTGATCGCCGGACCCGGGGTCTACATCTGCGATGAGTGCATCGATCTCTGCAACGAGATCCTCGATGAAGAGCTGGTGGAGAGCCATGGCAGCGCCAGGCCCCACAGCGACCAGGGCCGTAAACCCGCCGTCAAGAAGAGCAGCAAGCCCGCCCCCACCCTGGCGAGCATCCCCAGGCCCCAGGAGATCAAGGCCTTCCTCGATCAGCAGGTGGTGGGCCAGGACGAGGCCAAAAAAGTGCTCTCGGTGGCGGTCTACAACCACTACAAGCGCCTGGCCTGGCAAGGGGATGGCAAGGGCGAGACCGACCGCAGCGCCACCCGGCTGCACAAGTCGAACATCCTGCTGATCGGCCCCACTGGCTGCGGTAAGACCCTCCTGGCCCAGACCCTGGCCGAGCTGCTCGATGTGCCCTTCGCCGTGGCCGATGCCACCACCCTCACCGAGGCCGGCTACGTGGGGGAAGACGTGGAGAACATCCTGCTGCGTCTGCTGCAGAAGGCCGATCTCGATGTGGAGCAGGCCCAGCGCGGCATCATTTACATCGATGAGATCGACAAGATCGCCCGCAAGAGCGAGAACCCCTCGATCACCCGTGATGTCTCTGGAGAAGGGGTGCAGCAGGCCCTGCTGAAGATGCTGGAGGGCACCGTCGCCAACGTTCCGCCCCAGGGGGGCCGCAAGCATCCCTACCAGGACTGCATCCAGATCGACACCAGCCAGATCCTGTTCATCTGCGGCGGCGCCTTCGTGGGCCTCGAAGAGGTGGTGCAGCGGCGCCTGGGCCGCAATTCGATCGGCTTCCTGCCCGCCGATGGCCGCGGCCGTGGGCACCGCGAACTCAAGGCCAGCCATGTGCTGCGTCACCTGGTACCCGACGACCTGGTGCGCTACGGCCTGATTCCCGAATTCACCGGCCGGCTGCCCGTGAGCGCCGTGCTGGAGCCCCTGGATGTGCGCTCCCTTGAGTCGATCCTCACCGAACCCCGCGATGCCCTGATCAAGCAGTTCCAGACGCTGATGAGCATGGACAGCGTGCGCCTGGAGTTCGAGCCCGGCGCCATCGAGGCGATCGCCCTCGAAGCCCACCGTCGCCGCACCGGGGCCAGGGCGCTGCGGGGCATCGTCGAGGAACTGATGCTGGATCTGATGTACGACCTGCCCTCCAACAACGAGGTCAGCAGCTACACGATCACCCGTGAGCTGGTGGAGCAGCGCAGCAAAGCCAAGGTGCTGCCCTACCCCAGCGTGGTCACGCAGCAGGAAACAGCCTGAGCGGCTATCCACCCCCGACCCTCCTTGCTCCGCCCGCAAGCCAGGCGGCAGGGTGAAGCGGTCCTGACCCGCGATCACGGCCCATGGCAGCCGCCGACCATCTCCAGGTGCCCCGGCAGCACGGTCTGTTCAACCACCACGGCATCGACCTGGGCGACGGCAGCGTGGCCCATTACCTGGAGGGCCGGGCAATCCTGCGCTCACCGCTGCAGGAGTTCAGCCGTGGTGAACCCCTGGCGGTGGTGGCCTACGACCCCGCCGAGATCTCTCCTTTGGGCACGACCCTGCGCCGTGCCATGGGCCGGCTGGGGGAGCAGCGCTACAACCTGATCTTCAACAACTGCGAGCACTTCGCCATCTGGTGCAAGACCGGCCGTCACCGCAGCGCCCAGGTGGAGGGCTGGCTGCACACCGGCAGCCTCGGGGCCCTGATGCTCGGCCAGCTGGTGCCGGCGGCCCTGATCACCGGCGTGCGTCTGCTGCTTCGGCAGGGCCTCAACCTGGATGGGGAGCAGCTGGAGAAGGGCCGGACCCTAGCCCTGCAGAGCCTGGAGCAGCTCGATGGCCTGCGCCTGAAGCTGCAACAGAAGCTGGAGGCGGAGCTGGCCCGGGCGGAGGCCCGCTGGGGAGAGGGCCAGGACGGCCCCTCGGAGCCGTTCACGAAGCTGCGTCTGGCGGCCCAGAACCTGGCCGACCAGCTGGAGGAGGTGGAGGTGATGGAGGAGCGCCTGGAGCGCCTGCTGGAGCCGAAACCCGCTGAGTAGCCTCAGGGGCCAGGCCGTCCGGGGAGCAGCCTCCATGACCCAGGCCCGGGCCTACCTGCCCCTGCCCCAGAAGTACAGACCCCAGCGCTTCGATCAGCTGGTGGGCCAGGAGGCGGTCGCTTCCACCCTCAGCAGCGCCCTGCGCCAGAACCGGATCGCGCCGGCCTATCTGTTCAGCGGTCCCCGGGGCACGGGCAAGACCTCCAGCGCCCGGATCCTGGCGCGCTCCCTCAATTGCCTCTCTGCGGAAGGGCCCACCCCCGAGCCCTGCGGCAGTTGTGAGCTTTGCCGCTCGATCACCGCCGGCAACGCCCTCGATGTGATCGAGATCGATGCCGCCTCCAACACCGGCGTCGACAACATCCGCGAGCTGATCGAGCGCTCCCGCTTCGCGCCGGTGCAGGCACGCTGGAAGGTCTACGTGATCGATGAGTGCCACATGCTCTCGACCGCCGCCTTCAACGCCCTGCTCAAGACCCTGGAGGAACCACCGCCACGGGTGGTGTTCGTGCTGGCCACCACCGATCCCCAGCGGGTGCTGCCCACGATCCTCTCCCGCTGCCAGCGCTTCGACTTCCGCCGCATTCCTCTGGAGGCCCTGGAGGGTCATCTGCGCTTCATCGCCGGAGAGGAGGAGATCGGCATCACCCCCGAAGCCCTGCACGTGGTGGCGCTGCGGGCCCAGGGGGGGCTGCGCGATGCCGAGAGCCTGCTGGATCAGCTCAGCCTGCTGAGTGCGCCGATCGAGGCCGCGGCGGTGTGGGAGCTGCTGGGCGCGGTGCCGGAGCAGGAGCTTCTCGAACTGGTGGCCGCCATGGGGGAGGGCGATCCCCTGGCGATCCTCGAGACCTGCCGGCGCCTGCTGGAGCGGGGGAGGGAACCCGGGGCGGTGCTGCAGGGGCTCGCCAGCCTGCTGCGGGATCTGGTGCTGGCCGGTGTGGCCCCGGACCGGCTGGAGCTGACCGCAGTCAGCCTCCAGCTGCAGCCACTGTTGCCAGAGCAGGCCCGCCGCATCGGCAAAGCGCGGCTGCTGAGCTGGCAGGCGCAGCTCAAGGGCAGTGAGCAGCAGCTGCGCCAGAGCGCCCAACCCAGGCTCTGGCTGGAGGTGCTGCTGCTGGGACTGCTGGCGGAACCGACGGCGACGGCTGCAGCCCCAGTAGCAGCCACGGCGGCGGCACGACCGCGGGCTCCGGCTCCGGTGGCTCTGCCCCAGGCATCTGAAGCCACACCAACCACGGCAGCCCCCCAGCCAGCAGCAGCGCCAACGCCAACAGCAATGGAAGCCACGGCCCCTGCGCCTGCCCCAGTCCGCAGTTCAGCCAGCCCAGCGTTGGCTGCAGCCAACGCTCCGGCGTCCGCTCGAGCACCCGGCCCGGCACCCGGACAGGAGCATCAGGATCTCGGCGAGATGTGGCAGCAGATTCTCTCCAGCCTGGAGCTGCCCTCCACCCGCATGCTCCTCTCCCAGCAGGCCTCCCTGCTGCGCCTCGATGACCAGCGGGCGGTGGTGCGGGTCAGCAGCAAGTGGATCGCCATGGTGCAGAGCCGCCTGCCCCTGCTGGAGACGGCACTGCACCAGGCCCTGGGCAGCCCCCGCCAGGTGCTGCTGGAGGCCTCCGCCGACCAGCCCAGCGGCCCGGTGGTCACCCCAGCTGTGATAACCAGGCCCGTGGCACCCAGGCCCACTGTGCCGCCAGCGGTGGCCTCCCAGGCAACAACCATCCCGGCCGCGCCGCCCCAGGCTCAGGCGGCAACGAACCCAACCCCTGAGCGGCCTGAACGGCAACCACTCGATGATCAGGCCCGACTCCTGGCCGACTTCTTCAACGGCGAAGTGGTGAGTCTGGAGGAGTGAATCCCAGGGGTGAATCTGGGGAGTGAACCGGCCGGCTCATGAGGGTTGGGTGGAGGGATCCGAGAGGGGATCCGCCAGGGGATCGAGGCTGGCGGTGAGAGCGTCGTCGCTGCTCTCGATGCTGCTGTCGCTGCCCAGGTGCTGGGTCTTGGCCCAGACCAGGCGCTTGGGCAGCAGCGCCATGCGCAGGGTGACCCAGGGGATGACCACGAACCAGTGCATGAGATAAGTGATCCCCAGCGCCGCCGCCAAGGGGTTCATCGCCGGCAGGGGAGGACCTTCGCTGGGGCGGCGGCAGCCGGCCACGATCGCTGCGCCGGAGAGGCCGAGGGCCACGATCGAGAGGGGCCAGGCCGTGGGCGCGGTGCGGGTGGCCAGGGCGCTGAGCAGGTCGACCACCGAAACCATCGGCAGCACGTACTGCAGCAGGAAGAAGCTGGTGAGATCGAGCTTCTGGTCCGGATTCAAGCGCTGGGAGAGGAGCCCCGGCCAGTAGTCGAAGAAGCGCTGCAGGCCGCCTTCCGCCCAGCGCTGTCGCTGGCGCCAGAGGGCCGGAATGGTGAGCACCGCCTCCTCCTCCACCGGGGGATCCCAGAGCACACCCACAGGCTCACCGGCCAGCAACAGCCGAAAACTGAGGTCGAGGTCATCGGTGACGGTCTCCTCGTTGAAGCCACCCACCCGGGTGATCGCGTCCCGGCGCAGCAGCTGGCCATTGCCGCGCAACTCCGCCACACCGCCGCCGGCCAGACGGCCCTCCTGCACCACAGCATCGAGGGCCATTTCCATCGCCTGGGCGCGGGTGAGCAGATTGCTGCCCGCATTCACCACCGCCTTGCGCAGCTGCATCGCCGACCAGCCGCCCTGCTCAGCCCTGGGGATCAGCCTCTCGAGCAGATCCTCCTGGAAGCCGGCGTCGGCGTCGAGCACCAGCATCCAGCGGCCTTCGAGCTGCTCCAGCACCGCATTGAGAGCTCCCGATTTGCCGCCGCCGGCCAGGCGGGGGCGGCGTAGCACCCGCAGCATCGGCGTGCTCGCTTCCAGGGCCTGGAGCAACTCGGGCGTGCGGTCCTCGCTGCCGTCATCCACCACCCAGAGACGCAGAACCCCATGGCGGTAGCGCAGTCGGCTGACCCGCTCCACCAGCCGGCCGACCACGGCCTGCTCATCGCGGGCCGCCACCACCACATCCACCGCGGGCCAGGGGCCAGTCCAGGAGGCGTCGCCGCAGGTGCTGCCAAAGGGGGCGGGCCCGTCGATCGATCCCTGGGCCCTGTTGCGGCGCCAGAGCTGTCCCAGCACGGTGCGCACCACATAGGCGCCCAGCAGCAGGGTGAGGCTGGCGGCGGGCAGCAGGTTGCGGGGCGGCTCCAGCCAGTGGGGCGCCACCCCGGCCCAGCCACAGAGCAGAACGAACAGGGCGGCTTTGCCGCGGCGGCCCCTGGGGCTGGAACCGGTGGCTGTCATGGCAACTCCGTCATGGCAAGCGCGCCGGCGTGGCTAGTCCGCGTCGGAGGGAACTCTAAAGGCCCCCACTGAGGGTTTCGATGCCCACCAGCTCAGTGCCGGGGTAATAGTGCGCCAGGATCCGGTTCAGGCTCCAGCCACGACCGCCCAGATCAATGGCCCCCTGCTGGGAGAGGCCGGCGCCGTGGCCGAAGCCCCCACCGCTGAAACTCCAGCGGCCGGCCCCGTCGGGCTTGAGCACGAAGAGGGTGCTCGGCAGTTGCCGGAAGGTCCGGCGAATGGCGTCGCGGCGCAGCACCCGCTGGCCGCCGCTGCCCACCACCGAGAGGGCCAGCACCCGGCCGCTGGGGCCGCGCTCAAGCACCTTGATCTCCCGGGGCTCACCGACGCCGCCGGGTCCCTTCTCCAGGGACTGGCGGATGCGGGTGCCATCCAGCTGACGGGTCCAGCGAAACAGGGGATGGTCGGCTCCATAGGCACTGCCCCCCTGACGCAGCAGTTCCGGCAGGGAGGCGGCAGGGAGGGGCACCTCGAAGCGCTGGGCAAAGGCCGGTGGCCCGTCAGGGCGGGCCTGGAGATAGGGCAGGGGAGGGCCGCTCCAGACCTCCTCGAATCCAGCCGAGATACCGCCGTTGCTGGCGTGATACACGGCGTGGATCGGCTGCCCCTGCCAGCTCAGCACCTGGCCGCGGGTGGCCTCCACGGCACGGCGCACGGCTCCGCCCGCCTGACGGGGGTCGGCATACACCTGGCACTGGGTGTCGGAGCAGAGGTGATACCCATCGACGTCGTAGCGATGGCTGTTGCGCAGGGCCCAGGTGCGGGCGAGAACGGCCTGGGCGGCGAGGGCCGCCGCTGGGGAGCCCGCACCGATCTCATGGGGAACCACCCCCAGCAGGTAACGCTCGATGGGCACCTGCTCGATCAGGCTCCAACCGCCGTAGGCATTGGCCTGCAGGCGGAAGGGCCCCTGGAACACCCCCTTGCCCCAGCTCAGGCCCTGGGGGGCCTTGAGGCGCAGGGGGGCCTCAAGCGCCACCACGCTGCCGTCGGCCGCCGTGGCCTCCAGTTCCAGGCGGCTTGTTTCCTCCCGCCTCCAGTCCCTGGCCTGGAAGCCCTCGGGGGGAGCCGTGCGGGGGGGAGCCCACACTTCCCACTCCGCCGGATGGGCGATCACCGGCTCCACGCCAAGGGCGCGCCAGGCCGAGGCGGCCTGATCCGCGGTTTCAAAACTGGGGAAGGGCCCCATCACAGAGCGCTCCAGCAGCAGGGGCTCCGGCAGGGGTCGCTGGCGCCAGCGCAGGCTGAGGCTGGGACCCTGGAGCTTGCGGCCTTGGGCGTCCTCCAACTCAAGGCTTCCGGCGGCCGCCTTCAGCAGCAGGGGTGGCGCCTTGGTGGCGGCCACCCCGGGGGTAGGCCCGAGCCGGGCACCGAGGGCCACCCAGAGCACCGGCTGGCCGCGCTCGATGGCCGGCCGAGGGGAGGTGGGCCAGTGCAGGGTCGCCGCAGGCATGGCCCGGCAGCCTGGAGCCATCAGCAGGGAGCTGCCGAAGCCCATGGCGAGGGGCGCCAGGCGGGGCAGGGACAGAGGAGCGGAGAATCGCATCGAAAAACCGTACGGCCGAGGGGAGAATCCTGGGGGAGTTGGCGGAAGGGACATCCGCGTCGTACTTTGGTTGTTTGTGAAAGAGCGCCCGACATGCCGAAGCTCAAGACCCGCCGAGCAGCTGCCAAGCGGTTCAAGGTGACCGGCAGTGGCAAGTTCATGCGTCGGCGCGCCTTCCACAACCACCTGCTCGATCACAAGAGCCCCAAGCGCAAGCGTTACCTCGGCACCATGGCGGTCGTCGATGAGCGCGATGCCGACAACGTGAGCCGCATGCTCCCCTACGCAGGCTGAGAAGCCAGGCGTAAGCCGGCAGCTCCTGATTCCCACCGTTCCACTGAGAGATTTCCATGGCCCGCGTTAAGAGGGGCAATGTCGCCCGCAAACGCCGCAACAAGGTCCTCCGCCTAGCCCGCGGCTTCCAGGGCGGCAACGGCAGCCTCTTCCGCACCGCAAACCAGCGGGTGATGAAGGCCCTCTGCAATGCCTACCGCGACCGTCGCCGGCGCAAGCGCGATTTCCGTCGCCTCTGGATTGCCCGCATCAACGCCGCCGCTCGCCTCAACGGCCTGAGCTACAGCCGTCTGATCGGTGGGCTCAAGCGCTCCGATGTGCAGCTGAACCGCAAGATGCTCGCCCAGCTCGCCCTGGCCGATCCCGGCAGCTTCAGCGCCGTGGTGGGCGCCACCAGCGCCTGAACCTTCAGGCCCCCGAACCAAACTCCGCGCACTAGCCAACCCCCGCAGGCCCGATGGACCTTCTCCTTCCACAGGCCTATTTGATTGGCCTGATCGTTCTGCTGGGGGGTGCTGCCGTGGTGATCGGCCTGCAGGTCTGGCGGGTGCGGGCTGATGAAGTTCGCCTGGCCAAGCTGGAGGTTCAGGTCAAGGACGACCCCAAGGACTCCGCCACGCTCTATGAGCTGGCCTCGGTGCAACTGCGCAAGCGCCTCTACGACCAGGCGGTCGACACGCTCAAGCTGGCGTTGAAGCGCTCGGAGGGCGAACCGGGGGAAGCGCGGGCATTGATCCAGAACGCCCTGGGTTTCGCTGTGGCGGCCCAGGGCAACCACGGCGCGGCCATCCGGCACTACAAATCGGCCCTCCAGGCCAAGGCCGACTACCCGGTGGCCCTGAACAACCTGGGCTATGCCCTTGAGCGACAATCGCTACCCGAGGAGGCCCGCCAGGCCTATAACCAGGCCCAGGCCCTCGATCCGGGCAACAAGACCACCAGCAAACGCCTGAAGCTGCTCGACCGTCGCTTTCCGGCCGAAGTGGTGGAGCCGGCTGGCCCTGCCCAAGGGATGGGTCCAACGGCCAGCCGCCCCGCCTCCAGCAAAAACGACGCTTCAGGGCCGAAGAAAGCACCCTGAAGCAAACCAGCTCCCTGAGGCTGAAGGCTTCAGAAGCACCGATCGGCTCACCACAGCCCTCGCACCGGGGCTCCTCCGGATGGACTGGCTGGAGCTGCGGCCTCAGGGCGCAGATCGAAGCGACCGCCGGGATTGGTCAGCCGCGGCGCGATCCAGCCCGCCAGTTCCAGACCCTGCATGCCGCTGATCTCTCCTCCAGACTCCATGCCGCCGACTTCGCAGTCGCAGAGCATCAACAGATCGAGCTGATCGGATTTGGCGTTGAGGTTGCCCTGCACCGCCACGGTGGTCTCGCCCACCTGCATCTCACCGCGCAGGTCGACCATCTGGCCCATGGGGGTGGCCTCCGCCAAGCGCAGCTTCACCGGCAGGGGAGCCCCGCCACTGAAGGAGCGGTAGACGCCCGACCACACCCTGGGCAGGTCGCGGGCCAGATCAACAGCGCGGCCCATGGGGTCGAAGGTTTCCACCGAACCCAGCTCGGACTCCAGCACCTGCATCGCTGAGCTAGGCGGTGCGCCGAAGGGCACCACACTGCCCACCGGCAGGGGGTTCATGGCCAGCTGGGGCTGGGCGGCGGCCAGCAGCAGCGGCAGAAGCAGCGGCATCGAAACAATTCAGGGCACGTGGGCTCAGGCTAAGGGCGGCCGTGCCATCCAGCGGGCCCAAGCGGCCGCAAAGGCCACCGTTCGCGGTAGTTTCGCGGCCTGGCAGGGGCTTCGACGACATCCCAATGGAAAGCGACACCCTGGTGATCGCGGGACGGCCCTTCCGCAGCCGCCTGATGACCGGCACCGGCAAATATCCGAGCCTGGCGGCGATGAAAGCCAGCCTGGCGGCCAGCTCCTGCGAGATCGTGACCGTGGCGGTGCGCCGGGTGCAGTCGCTGGCCGCTGGCCATGGGGGCCTGATCGAGGCGATCGACTGGAGCCACCACTGGATGCTGCCCAACACCGCCGGATGCGCCACGGCCGAAGAGGCGGTGCGGGTGGCACGGCTGGGTCGGGAGCTGGCGCGGCTGGCCGGCCAGGAGGACAACAATTTCGTGAAACTGGAGGTGATCCCGGACAGCCGCCACCTGCTGCCGGATCCGATCGGCACCCTCGAGGCCGCTGAAGTCCTGGTGCGGGAAGGCTTCGTGGTGCTCCCCTACATCAACGCCGATCCGATGCTGGCGCGGCGGCTGGAGGAGGCCGGCTGCGCCACGGTGATGCCGCTGGGCTCTCCGATCGGCTCGGGCCAGGGGATCCGCAACGCCGCCAACATCGCACTGATCATCGAGAGCGCCCGCATTCCCGTGGTGGTGGACGCCGGCATCGGCGTTCCCAGCGAAGCGGCCCAGGCGATGGAGATGGGCGCCGATGCCCTGCTGATCAACAGCGCCATCGCCCTGGCCGGCGATCCGGTGGCCATGGCCCGTGCCATGGCCCTGGCCACCGAGGCCGGTCGCGGCGCCTACCTGGCCGGGCGGCTGCCGGTGCGCTCCGAGGCCAGCGCCAGCTCACCGCAGCAGGGCCTGGTGGGCGCTGCCACCCAGGCTCAGGTCCCGTAACAGTCCTTCTCAGGGCGGAGTCAAGGGCGCTGGCACTGGGTAACTTGCGGGTTCCCCTGCGCCCCAGCCATGTCGGTGACCAAGGAAGACGGCGGCAAGCTCAACGCCTTCGCCAGGGAGCCCCGCATGGAGGTGATCGAGACGGGGACAAGCCGCAGCCGCTCAACCACCATCCTGCTGCTGGCGGGCCTCGCTCTGGTGCTGGTGATGGTGGCGGTGGCGGCGGGGATCAGCTGAGCTCCTGGATCCCGACCGCCTGCTGGGGGGGTCGGAACGCCTGTAGTAGCTTGCCCCCAGGAGCATCGGCTCGTTCAGCAGGAGTTCAGACGTGAAGGTTCTCGTTCTCGGCGGCGACGGCTTCTGCGGCTGGCCGTGCTGCGTAAATCTGGCCGAGGCCGGCCATGAGGTGGTCATGGTCGACAACCTCAGCCGGCGCAAGATCGACGTGGATCTGGGGGTGGAATCGCTCACCCCGATCGCCACCGTGCATGACCGCCTGCGGGCCTGGGAGGAGACGGGCGGCCGCGCCATCCGCTTCGTGCACCTGGACATCGCCCAGGACTACCAGCTGCTGCTGGAGCTGCTGCGCAGCGAGCGCCCGGAGGCCGTGGTCCATTTCGCCGAGCAGCGGGCGGCTCCCTACTCGATGAAATCCAGCGCCACCAAGCGCTACACCGTCGACAACAACGTCAACGGCACCCACAACCTGCTCTGCGCGATCGTTGAAAGCGGCCTCGACATCCACATCGTGCACCTGGGCACCATGGGGGTCTACGGCTACGGCTCCCACCGGGGCGCCACGATTCCCGAGGGCTATCTCACCGTCGAGGTCCCCCAGGCCGACGGCAGCCGCTTCCGCGAGAAGATCCTGCACCCCACGGATCCCGGCAGCATCTATCACATGACCAAGACGCTGGATCAGCTTCTTTTTTACTACTACAACAAAAATGACGGCATTCGCGTCACCGACCTGCACCAGGGCATTGTCTGGGGCACCAACACCGATCTCACCGATCGCGATCCCCGCCTGGTGAACCGCTTCGACTACGACGGCGATTACGGCACGGTGCTCAACCGCTTCCTGATGCAGGCCGCGATCGGCTATCCCCTCAGCGTGCATGGCACCGGCGGCCAGACCCGCGCCTTCATCCACATCCGTGATTCGGTCAAATGCGTGGAGCTGGCAATCGATCACCCGCCCGCCTCCGGCGAGAAGGTGCGCATCCACAACCAGATGACCGAGAGCCACAAGGTCAAGGATCTTGCGGAGAAAGTGGCGGCGGTCACCGGCGCCCAGGTGAGTCACCTGCCCAATCCGCGCAAGGAGGCGATCGAAAATGATTTGATTGTGGATAACCGCAGCCTGATCGAGCTGGGCCTCAAGCCCACCACCCTCGAAGACGGCCTGCTCAGCGAAGTGGTGGATGTAGCCCGGCGCTGGGCCGACCGCTGCGACCGCTCACGCATTCCCTGCGTCTCCTCCTGGACCACCACCCAGGCGGCCGCCCTCAAGGCCGTTGTCTGAGCCCGGGACCATGCACCGACTGCGGCTGCCGTGAAGATCGCCCTGTTCACTGAAACCTTCCTACCCAAGGTGGACGGCATCGTCACGCGTCTCACCAAGACCGTGGAACATCTGGTGCGGGCCGGGGATGAGGTGCTGCTGTTCTGCCCAGAGGGAGCCCCCTCGATTTACAGGGGCGCGCGGGTGATCGGCGTACCGGCCCTGCCCCTGCCGCTCTACCCGGAGCTGAAGCTCGCCCTGCCCCGTCCGGCCGTGGCCGAAGCCCTGGAGGCGTTCCAGCCCGATGTGGTGCATGTGGTCAACCCGGCGGTGCTGGGGCTGGGGGGCATCTGGATGGCCCGCACCCGCCAGATCCCGCTGGTGGCCAGCTATCACACCCACCTGCCCAAATACCTGGAGCATTACGGCATGGGCGTGCTCGAGCCCCTGCTCTGGGAACTGCTCAAGGCCGCCCACAACCAGGCCGTGCTCAATCTCTGCACCTCCTCGGTGATGGTGGAGGAGCTCGCTCAGCGGGGCATCCAGCACACCGCCCTCTGGCAGCGGGGGGTCGACACCGAGATGTTCCGGCCCGAGCTGCGCTCGGAGACCATGCGGCGGCGGTTGATGGGGCCCCATCCCGACAGCGACAGCCTGCTGCTCTATGTGGGTCGACTGTCAGCCGAGAAACAGATCGAGCGGATCCGGCCGGTGCTCGACGCCCTGCCCCAGGCCCGGCTGGCCCTGGTGGGCGACGGCCCGCACCGGGGGCAGCTGGAGAAGGTGTTCGAGGGAACCGCCACCACCTTCGTGGGCTATCTGGGCGGCGAGGAGCTGGCGAGCGCCTATGCCAGTGCCGATGCCTTTCTCTTCCCCTCCAGCACCGAAACCCTGGGGCTGGTGCTGCTGGAGGCGATGGCGGCGGGCTGCCCCGTGGTGGGCGCCAACCGCGGCGGCATCCCCGACATCGTCACCGATGGGGTCAACGGCTGCCTCTACGACCCCGACGACGACGCCTCCCTCACCGCCGCCACCCTGCGGCTGCTGGCCAGCCCCGAGCGGCGCGAGCAGCTGCGGCTGGCAGCCCGCCAGGAAGCCGAGCGCTGGGGCTGGGCCGGAGCCACCGCCCAGCTGCGCCGTTTCTACCGCGATGTGGCCGGCAGCCCCCTTCAGCTGGCGGCCTGAGCCGGCTTGAACCAGGTGGCCAACAGGGCCTTCACCATCGGCACGGCGATGGTGCCGCCGTAGCCACCACTGTTCTCGCCGAGGGCAATGATCACCAGATCGGGCTTCTCAGCTGGGGCATAGCCGCCGAACCAGGCGTGGTCCGGGCGCGGCGGGTCTTCGGCCGTGCCGGTCTTGCCGGCCACCGCCGGCAGCCTGGGATCGTTGAGCATGGTGGCGGTGCCGCTCGTGACCACCTCGCGCAGACCCTGGCGCAGCACCTGGAGCGTGGTGGGCTTGAGGCCGATCCAGGTGCGGGGGGTATCGCGCTCCACCAGGTGGGGCGTCACCAGCCAGCCGCCGTTGGCCACAGCCGCATAGAGGCGCGCCATCTGCAGCGGCGTCACTGAAACGGCCCCCTGACCGATCGCTGAAGTGATCGTGTCAACGGATGTCCAGGATTCGCCCAGCACTTTTTTCTTCCAGGCCTTGTCCCCCAGCAACCCCGGACTCTCCTCATCGCGCAGTTCAATGCCGGTGAGGCTGCCGTAGCCCAGGCGCCGCGCCGCTTTGAACAGCTCCTCGGAGCCCACCTTCAGGCCCAGTCGGTAGAAGAAGCTGTTGCTGCTCACTGCCAGCGCGAAGGGGAAACCGATGCTGCCGAAGCTGCCGTGATCGGCGTAGCACTGACCGTCGTAGCAGAAGGAGCCGGAGGTGGAGATCGTGGATTTGGGGCCGTAGCGGCCCGATTCGAGGCCGGCGATCGTGCTGATCAGCTTGAAGGTGCTGGCGGGGGGGAAGGACCGCATCGCCCTGTTGAGCATGGGCGCTTCCGGGCGGTTGATGTTGTTCCACTGGGCCGTGGTGGGTCCTGTGGAGAAGATGTTGGGGTCGAAGTTGGGACGGCTCGCCATGGCGCGGATGGCGCCGGTGCGGGGGTCCATCGCCACGATTGCCCCTTTGCTCACCCCATCAAGGGCCTTCTCAGCGGTGCGCTGCAGCTCCAGATCCAGGGTGAGGCGCAGGTCCTTGCCGGCGCGGGCCTGTTTGTCCCCCAGCACCCGCTGCACCTGGCCCTCGGCATTCACCTCCAGCTGCTGGCCGCCCCACTCGCCGCGCAGGTGGGATTCATAGACCTGCTCCAGCCCGGTGCGCCCGATGCGGTCCTGCACCCGGTAGCCCTTGTCGGCCAGACGGGCGAATTCCTCCTCGGTGATGCCGCTGGTGTAGCCGAGCACATGGGCGGCCAGGGGACCGCCGGGGTAGGAGCGCAGATAGTCGACATCGACTTCGGCGCCATCGAGATTGGCCGCCTGCTCCCGGAAGCGCAGCGCCTGGACACTGCTGAGGGAACTGGCCAGCTCGATGCGGTAGCCGTCGCCGTGGAGCCCCTCGGTGTAGTTCTGCTCCAGCTGCTTCGCCGGCAGTGCCAGCAGCTTTGAGAGCTGGTTGCGCAGGGCCGGCCAGCGCTCCTTCGGCACCAGCCGGGGCTGGAGGTAAAGGTTGTAGGTGAGGCGGCTGGTGGCCAGCACTTCCCCATGGCGGTCGAGCAGGCGGCCGCGGACGGGGTGACGGGGCACCAGGCGGATGCGGTTCTGGTCGGCCCGCAAGCGGTTTTCGGGGCCCTGGGCCAGCTGCAGCCAGGCCAGACGGGCCCCCATCGCCCAGGCCGCCAGCAGCACCACCGCCAGCAACCAGGCCGGCTGATGACTCATGCCCGAGTGCCGCGATGGGCCGGGCTGGAATCCAATGGCCATCGCCTCAGGCCCCGAGGCGGCGCTCGAGGTTCTCCAGGCGCCCGGAAATGCGCGCCAGAGCCTCCTGCAGCGCCAGCCGTTCGTCAGCTCCGCTGGCGGCGGCGGGCGGCGGGCCGCTCAGATCCGTAGAGAAATCAGAGGGCACATCACGCACCTCCACTTTCAGCACAGGGTTGCCCAGTCCGGGTTGCACCTGATCCAGGCTTTCACGCACGGCCTTGGCGGCCGCATCCCCCTCCTGGCGCAGCTGGGCCAGGGGGTCGTCGGTGGCGGTAAAGGCCTCGACCACCTGGCGGGGTCCGCCCCGGCGGGCCCGGTCCACCATGGCAATGCCCACGGGAAGGATCTCCTCCATCAGGGTGAGCCGCAGGGCATCAAAGGGATCGGCAGCCATGGCAGAACTCCTGAAGCGAACGCCGCTGGCAAGCACCATCGGACCGTTTCGCCAGTCTGACGCCCAGCAGAGCGCCGGAGGGTTCAGGGGGTGCGCTGGATCCCGGGCTCGAGGATCACCCCCCGACAGAACTCACGGGACCCCACCCACCAGCCGCCCACCACGGCCAGGGCCAGGGCAGCGGTGATGGGCAGCAGCGCCTGGCGGGTCATGTCGAGGCTGAACCACTCCCCCCAGCCCCGCAGGGTCCGCTCACGATCAAAGCGGCGGCGCTCGCGCTGCTCCAGCTTCAAGCGACGCTGCAGCGATTTCTCCACCCAGCGCTCAAAGGCCCGCTTCTTGGTGACCGCCATCTTGCGCTCCACCTCCAGCAGGTGGCCGGCGCTGAGATCGGGGTGGAAGGTGCTGATCAGCTCCAGACTCTTGATGAACATCTCCACGGCGCCATCCTTGATCTGGCGCTCACCGTCACTGATTTCCTCCCAGTGCACTTCCGGGTAGAAACGGCCACGGTTGGCCAGAATCTGCTCCTCCGGCAACTGACCGGGTTCGCGCAACCAGCGATCGGTGTTGGCATCGAAGCGGCGCCAGTAGAGAAAGGGATTGAGATAGATGGTCTTCCCCCCCAGCACGATGCTGTCCTGCTGCAGGCGGCGCTGCACCTGGGGATCCTGCTGGGTGACGGCGGTCAAGGAAAACAGGCTGGGAGCCGATGGTATCGAACACAGGCCGGTGGGGCCAGCGCTGCGCCTATTCCCACTCGATCGTGCCGGGGGGCTTGCTGGTGATGTCGAGCACCACCCGGTTCACCCCCTGCACCTCATTGACGATCCGGTTGGAGATGCGCTCCAGCAGGTCGTAGGGCAGGCGGGACCAGTCGGCGGTCATGCCGTCTTCGCTGGAGACGCAGCGCAGCACGATCGGATAGGCATAGGTGCGCTTGTCGCCCATCACACCGACGCTGCGCACCGGCAGCAGCACGGCAAAGGCCTGCCAGATCTCGTGATAGAGGCCGGCGGTATTCACCTCTTCGCGCACGATCAGGTCAGCGTCGCGCAGGATGTTGAGCTTCTCAGCGCTCACCTCGCCGAGGATGCGAATCGCCAGGCCAGGGCCCGGGAAGGGGTGGCGGCGCACGATTTCCTCGGGCAGGCCGAGGCTGCGGCCCACCTTGCGCACCTCATCTTTGAACAGGCGCCGCAGGGGCTCCACCAGCTTGAACTGCAGATCCTTGGGCAGCCCGCCCACGTTGTGGTGGCTCTTGATCTTCACCGCCACCCGCTCGCCGGTTTTGGGATCGAGGTTGGTGCCGGCCGACTCGATTACATCGGGGTAAAGTGTGCCCTGGGCAAGGTAATCGAAGGGTCCGAGCCGCTTGCTTTCCTCCTCGAACACACGGATGAATTCAGCACCGATGATCTTGCGCTTCTGCTCAGGATCGGTGATGCCATCGAGCTTGGCGAGGAAGCGATCACGGGCATTGATGTACTCAACTCGAATATGGAATTGCGCATCAAAGAACTCAGTGAGGAACTCCGGCTCACCCTTGCGCATGAATCCCTGATCGATGAACATGCAGGTGAGCTGATCACCGATGGCCCGGTGCAGCAGGAAGGCCAGCGTGGAGGAATCAACCCCGCCGGAAAGCGCCAGCAGCACACGCTTATCCCCCACCCGCTCACGCACATCGGCCAGGGCTTCGTCAATGAAGGTGGCCGTGGTCCAGTCAGGTTCGCAGCCGCAGATGTGATAAACGAAGTTGCGGATCATCGCCATTCCGCCTAGGGAATGCACCACTTCGGGGTGGAACTGCACGCCATACAGACGACGCTGGTGATCGGCCACCGCCGCTTCCGGGGTGTTGTCGGTGTGGGCGAGGCGGCTGAAGCCCGGCGGCAGGGCCTGAACCGAATCCCCGTGGCTCATCCACATCGTTGAGCCGTGCTCCACGTTGATGAGCAGATCGACCGGGTCATCCACGTAGAGGGGCGCCTTGCCGTACTCGCCCCGGCCGGCGGCCACCACCTGACCGCCGAGCTGCTGCACCATCAGCTGCATGCCATAGCAGACCCCCAGCACCGGAATGCCCAGGCCCCAGATGGCGGGATCGCACAGGGGTGCCCCCTCCTCGTAGACCGAACTGGGGCCGCCGCTGAGGATGATTCCCTTTGGTGCCAGCCGTTGGATCTCCTCCACGCTGGTGGCATAGCCCAGCACCAGGGAATAGACCTCGGTTTCCCTGACCCGCCTGGCAATCAGCTCGGAGTACTGGGAGCCGAAATCAAGGATGACGATCGCCGGCAGGCGTGAGCTCTCGGGCTGTTCGGTCGAGGGGGACGGGTGGGACATAACGACCGAATCACGGCCTGCCTGGCCTTTTGGGCTCACCCTAGGTCGTGCCGGAAAGCCTTCAGCAGCTCCTGGCCGCAGGGCCCCGCCACCCGCAGCTGCCGTGCTCGATCGAACAGCGCCGCCCCGATCCGGGTGGGGAAACGGCCGTAGCGGGCCAGGTAGGCCTGGCTGCGGGTCTCGATTGCCAGGGCCAGGCGTGCCTCGATCCGGGCCGCCAGCGGCCCATCGAGCTCCTGCAACTCCGCCAAAGCAGCCTCCACCGTGGGCGCCTGGAACAAGCGCTGCAGCTCGGGGCCGCCCATCCCCTCAAGCGCCGCCAGAGCCGTGAGCACCTCGGCGCGTCCATCGGCCAGGTGGTGATGGGTGTGGAAGATCCCTCCCGCCAGCTTGATCAACTTGCCGTGGTAACCGAACAGCAGCAGCCGCTCCACGCCGGCTTCGGCCGCCGCCACGATCAGGGGGCCGAGCCAGTTGCCGGCCTTGAGCAGCAGGCCGGCGGGCAGACCCAGCCGGGGCGCCAGATCCAGCCCGTTCTCTCCGATCACCAGCACCAGATCGCGGGGATGGGGCGAGCGGGGCCACTGGCGCAAGGTTTCGAGGCACTGCTCCAGCCGATCGGGAGCGGCGCTGCTCTGGACCACGGCCTGGGTGCCGATCAGAGCCAGGCCGTCCACCACCCCGAAGGCTTCATTGCTGGTGCGGCCGGCCAGCTCCCTGCCCCGGGGGAACACCAGCTGCAGCCGCAATCCGCGCCCCGCTGGCAACAGGGGCAGGAGATTGACCTCCAGCAGGCGGCGGGCATAGGCGGAGAGGCAAAGCTCCCGGCTGCCGGCCAACACTCCCAGCCCCTCCCCCGCCTCCAGCAGCAGCCGCTGGGATGGCCCCTTCCCCTGGGGCGGCTCCTGGGGCGGCTCCCACCAACTGGCCCGCACCCACACCAGCAGGCCCCGGGTGAGGTCGAGGCCATCGCCCGGATCGCAGCGGGCCATGCCCAGGGCCTGACCATCGCCGAGGGCGGCGGCGGCCTCCACCGGCACCAGCTCAACGCCGGGCGGCTCCAACAGCTCCAGCGGCTGGGCCTCGCTGCTGCCCCTGGGAGTCGCGGCGTCAGGCGCCCGGGCCTCGGCCTGCAGCAACGCCTCCAGGGCGGCACGGGCTGCCGCAGCCACCCAGACCGGCAGGGTGAAGGGCGTCGCTTGGGTCATCGGCTGGGACCTGGCTGCGGAGTGGATCGGGAGGCTGGATGGGGAGCTGGGGCTAGACGCTGAAGTGGGCGGTGTCACCTTCGTTTTTTAAGGTGGTGAATTGGGCCGCCGCGCCCGTCCCCCCAGCGCCCCCCATGCAGGACAAGCTCACCCTGATGATCCCCGGCCCCACGCCGGTGCCTGAAACCGTCCTGCTGGCCATGAGCCGCCACCCGATCGGCCATCGCAGCGCCGAATTCCAGGCGATCGTGAAGCGCACCAGCGCGCAACTCAAGTGGCTGCATCAAACCGAAGGTGATGTGCTGGCCATCACCGGCAGCGGCACCGCCGCCATGGAGGCGGGCATCATCAACGTGCTGAGCCGGGGCGACAAGGTGCTCTGCGGGGACAATGGCAAGTTCGGTGAGCGCTGGGTGAAGGTGGCCCGGGCCTACGGCCTGGAGGTGGAGGTGATCCGCGCCGACTGGGGCCAGCCCCTGGATCCGGAGGCCTTCCGCCAGGCCCTTGAGGCCGACAGCGACAAACAGATCCGCGCGGTGATCCTCACCCACTCGGAAACCTCCACCGGGGTGATCAATGACCTGGAAACGATCTCCCGTCATGTGCATGCCCATGGCCAGGCCTTGGTGGTGGCTGACTGCGTCACCAGCCTGGGGGCCTGCCCGGTGCCGGTGGATGCCTGGGGCCTCGACGTGGTGGGCTCGGGCTCACAGAAGGGCTACATGATGCCGCCGGGCCTGGCCTTTGTGGCCATGAGCGAGCGGGCCTGGCACGCACACAAGCGCTCCGACCTGCCCAAGTTCTACCTGGATCTGGGCAAGTACCGGAAATCAGCCGCCGCTGACAGCAACCCCTTCACGCCGCCGGTGACGCTGTACTACGCCCTGGAAGCCGCCCTCGAGATGATGCAGCAGGAAGGATTGGAGGCCATTTTCGCCCGCCATGCCCGGCTGCAGCGGGCCACCCAGGCCGCCATGCGCGCCATCGGCCTGCCCCTTTACGCCGCTGACGGCCACGGCAGCCCGTCGATCACGGCGGTGGCCCCCGAAGGCCTCGACGCCGAGGTACTCCGCAAAAAAGTGAAGGAGCGCTACGACATCCTGCTGGCGGGCGGCCAGGACCATCTGAAGGGCAAGGTGTTTCGCATCGGTCACCTGGGCTTCGTCTGTGATCGCGACGTGCTCACGGCAGTGGCCGCCATCGAAGCGACCCTGCAGGAGCTGGGGGCTGCCCGCCAGCCGGTGGGATCAGGTCTGGCCGCCGCGGCCAGGGAGCTGGCGGCCTGAGGAACGGCAGCAAGGCCCGGGGTTGACGCGTTCAGTTCCGGGCTGATCACTCTTTGCTAGGGTAAAGGAATGCGGGTGTAATTCAGTGGTAGAATGTCAGCTTCCCAAGCTGAACGTCGCCGGTTCGAGTCCGGTCACCCGCTTGCGATCTCAGAATCAACCAGGACGTTCAGGATCTGGGCTTGATCAGCTGAAGGATCTGTGGTCCGACGCTGCCAGCGCGCCTTTCGCAATCCAAAGACTTGAGCACAGCCTGGGCGGCCTCAACGAGATCACCACGCTGCGCGGCTGCTTCGGCACGGGATTCATGCTGAGCCGCATCCCGCAGAAACTGGCTTCGTTGCTCGGATCCCTGTGACATGGCGATCGAAGATCGCGTTTGAACCGCAAGCACAACTTCAGGTCAATCTGCAGCCACGTTAACGCTTGGGCGCGAAGTTAGCAGCAAAGAGAGAAAAAATTCAGACACCAAAAGCCGCAATCAGCTGATCAGGTGCCTGGCTCTTCGCCATGATCACCGAGGGCGTCGATCTGAGTTCTCAGCTCACTGGCCCGGCTGCTGTCTCCGCGGCTGATGGCGATGGCCAAGGCAAATTCCAGCTTCTCGAGCTGGTGGCCGCCTTCGATGTAGCCCGGGCGGTGAACAGTGCTCTGGGGTGCCATGGACCCCCCGTGACGGGGCAGGGGGCAGGCCGGATAGCTGTGGGCCATGGTTGTCTTTCTTTTCATTCTGCCACTGCGCACCAGCTCACCGCCAGATCGGGTGGTAGAGGTCCACTCCCTTGGTCAAGCACCACCACCATCTACTCCAGGCAACAGCTGAGCCCACGGGCTAGGCGGCCAGATCCAGTTCCTGGGGCGGGGCCGGCTCGATCGCCACCGGAGCGGGCAGGGGAGCGGACGTCTCCAACAACTGACGGCAATCCCGCAGCAGCACGTCCACATTGGCGAGGGACTGGAGCTGTTCGAGCTCCGGTTGCTGCTCCTCCTCCAGCGCCATCTCCAGCAGGCCAAGCCGTTGCTCCAGATGCACCAGCCGGTGCGAGAGGGCCGCCACCGTCTGGGCGAGATCTTCCGCCGTGCGGGTGATGCGGAACGACACGGATTCAGGGGCCATGGCGATCGAGCCAAGAAGGCCGATCACAGCACAGAACCTCCCAGCGCTCAAGCCATCTACCAGACTGAGTCGTCGTGGCATCACCTGTAGGCATGTCCAGCCTGGCCACCCTGACGATTTATCTGCTGGCCGGCCTCGGCGGTGGCTTGCTCGCCCTGCGGACCGGAATTCCGGCGGCCCCCCTGGCGGGCGCCCTGCTCGGCGCCGGCCTGGTGAGCATGAGCGGACGCTGGGATGTGGCCCAGTGGCCCCCTGGAACCCGCACCGGCCTGGAGATCGCCATCGGCACCGTGATCGGCACCGGCCTCACCAGCTCTGCGCTGAGCGAACTGCGACAGCTGTGGCGGCCGGCGATCCTGATCACCGTCAGCCTGGTGGCCACCGGACTGGTGGTGGGTCTCTGGAGCAGCCGCCTGCTGGGGGTCAGTCCGATCATCACCCTGCTGGGGGCGGCCCCCGGCGGCATCAGCGGCATGAGCCTGGTGGGCGCTGAATTCGGCGTCGGTGCCGCCGTGGCGGCCCTGCACGCAGTGCGGTTGATCACTGTGCTGCTGGTGGTGCCCATGGTGATCCGGCTGGTGCTGTCATTCACAGCTGGTCATTCCTCCAGCTGAGCAGCCCCTGAACCCCCCTCGACAGTTCGGAGTCGACCGATACGTTGGTGGCCGATGCCTGGCCCCACGAACCGACTCGATGCTGACCCGTCTCCCCCGCCTCTGCCCCACAGAAACGGCGTCCGCCTGCGGCCGCGGCCGCAGGCTGAGGTGGGCCCTGCGGGGGACTCTGGTGCCCGCCCTGCTGCTGGCCAGCACGCTGCCCCTGTTGAGCCAACCTTTGCTGGTGGCCCAGCTCAACCAGCCAGACCCCAGCAATCCGGGCTCCAAGGGCGCCGAGGTCTACTGCTTCATGCGCAAGGCCGGCAATGACCACGAGGTGAGCTGGACCGCCGCCTATGCCCTGATCAAACGCCAGAGCGCCAGTTTGTTCAAGACCTCCCCGGAACACGCCGCCGTGATGATCACCGAGGCCGTGGTGAAGTCTCCGGAGACCTACCCCGATTGCGGCCGTTTCATTGGAGCTCTCTACGGCAGTGAGAAACCGGCGCCACTCCAGTCCGACATTCCCGCCAGCGGCAGCACGGGCCCCGTTCCCATCCCCAGCGGTGGCGGCACCACACGCCATGACCGCTATTCCTACTGACTCCCCTCGCGTTGAACCCCTTCGGGGGCTCTGGTGCGCCCTGGCGCTGACCCTCGCCCTGGCCGGTTGTGCGCCGGCGGAGCCACCGACCACGGAAGCGCCACTGCTGCGCCAGGACGAGTGCCTCGATGAGGTCAAGGTGGATCGGCTTGATCAGGCGCTCGAACGCTGCGACCGGGTGGTGAGCACCTACCCACGCCAGGCCCGTCCCCTCAGCGATCGCTTCGTGATCCACACCCTCAGGGGCGAGCAGGGCAGGGCCTGCCAGGACATTGACCGGGCCGCCGAGCTGATCAAGGCCAATGGCGACGACTCACCCCCGGCGGAAGCCGGCGATCCCCAGCTGGTCACCGACATCCGGGTCCGCCAGGAAAGCTGCCGGGATACCCAGGCCGTCAGCTCACCCTGATTCACCAGGCCTCCAGCAGCTGGCGCACCATCGCCGGCAGGGCCTGGCGGCGCAGGATCGCCTGACGGCCGCCGAGGGTCAGGGCGATTCGCTCGGCCTTGCTGGCGATCAGCCCATCCACCAGCTGATCGGCCACCCCCAGCTGCAGCCAGTGGCTGGTGAGGGCGCCACCCATACCGATGCGATGGGCGCGGTCCTCCGCCTGCTCGGTGTCCCCCGGAGTCCAGGGCCTCTCCAGCAGCAACACATGGCTGGCGCGATGCAGGGTGAAGCCAAGGCCCCCCACCGCGAAGGTGGCCACCAGCAGGGGCACCCGGCCCGCCTGGAAGCGTTCCACCTGGCGCTGGCGCTCCGGCGGCCTTAGCCGGCCTGTGAGCAGGGCACCGCCCAGGTTCTCCGCCAGGCGCTCGGCGGGGGCCACGAAAGCCGTGAACACCACCACCGACGCTCCACTGGCGAGCAGCTCACTGACCAGCGCCTGGGCCGCCGGCAGCTTGTAGGCCGCTCCGATCTGCCTCAGGGCCGTGAGCATCGCCAGAGATTCCGCATCACGGCGCACCTCGCCGCGGGCCGCCCGCAGGCGGTACTGCTCCACCCGCTGCTGCAGCTCCCGCTCGAACCCCAGAGCCTCGCTGCCATCGAGCTCCACAGGACAGTGCAGCCGCCGCTTGGGGGGAAGGTCGAGGCAATCCTGCTTGCGCCTGTGCAGCAGCAGCGGCTGGATCAAGCGGTGCAGCTCCTCCAGCCGTTCAGCGCCGTTGGCCTGCCAGTGGCGGCGCCCGCCGCTGTCGCGCCAGTGGCCCTGGCAGTAGGTCTGCTCAAAGCTGAGCTGATCACGGCCGAGGGGGTGATCGATGGCGGCCAGCAGGGGGAAGAGCTGCACCGGGCGGCCGTTCTTCATCGGGGTGCCGCTCAGGAGCCAGATCGCCCGCAGGCGGGGGTGGCGGGCCAGGCGCAGCAGGGCGCGGGTGCGGGCCGCGCCCAGGTTCTGGGCGAAGTGGGCCTCATCAACGATCAGCACCGTGCCGGCAGGGGGCAGCTCCGACGGCAGCCGCGCCCAGCTGATCAGCTCCACGGCCAGCTCCAGGGCCAATGACTCCTGCCGCCAGAAGCCATGCAAACCCACCGGAGCGACCACGGCAATGCGGCAGTCGGCGCAGCGGGAGAGGGCCCGGGCCGCCACCAGGGCTGTGAGGGTCTTGCCCAGCCCCATGGCATGGGCCAGCACCGCCCCCCGGCGAGCAAGCAGCCAGCGGGCCGCCGTGCGCTGGTGGCTGAACAGGCGCCGCCCGTCGGGCAGGGGGACCGTGAGCTGGGCCGCCGCCACCAGCGCACGGTGCGGGGGCAGGGGGGGCAGGGGCTGACGCAGCCAGGCCATCCACTGGAGGAGTTCGGGCTCGATGGCGAAGCGTCCCCCCAGCAGCGCCTCCAGCTGACCGGCGGCCTCCAGCGGGAACTCCCAGCTTTGGCGCTGGGCCCGCCAGCGGCCCGCGGGCCTGATCGTGCGCAGCTGGGCCTGAGTGACCGGATCGAACGGGGAGATCACCTCGATCAGGCCGCAGGACCCGAGCCGCATCAGGCAGCGCGGCGGTGCCCCATGCGTGGCTTGCAGGGACACCGCCGCGCTTCGTGGAATTCGATTCTAGTCAGTCTGGCGCGGCGAACAAGCCTTGGCGATCAGGTTGAAGAAATGAAGTCTTCGACACATTGACAGATCAGAAGCCAAGGGCAAACTGTCCGCAACCGAGGCATGGGAATGCAGGTCAGGGATGCGGTTTTCCTTGAGGACCTCTGCCCCAAGTTGCGCGTTAGACGCTGGAGACAATCTCTGCACAAACAGACCCAACATCGCTGTATTTATTGCGGCAATCGCTCCGAATCCATTGATCACGTGCTGCCGCGCTGCCGCGGTGGCCTGAGCGTCACCGAGAACTGCGTTCCCGCCTGCCTGGGCTGCAACGGCCACAAGAGTGACGCCGACGCCTTCGACTGGTATCGGCGTCAGCGCTTCTACGACCCGCGCCGGGCCATGGCGATCCGGGCCTGGATGGACGGCGATCTGCGCCTGGCCGTGCGCCTGCTGCAGTGGGCCACTCCCGAGCCGGCGGCGGCCAACCAGGCCTCAGCTCTGCCCCAGGCCCAGGGGCCAGCCCTGAGACTGCAGGCGGCCTAAAAGCGACCGCTCTCACCAGACGCGGCAGGCGGCGGGCCCGCTGTGGCGTTGACAGAGGGCCGCGAGCTGCTCGGGCTGCTCTGGTGCCACCAGGGCAGCCGTGAGCACCAGGGCCACCACCAGCCAGGGGAGGGCCCCGAGGGAACGGGGGAGACTCCAGGACCAGGGCCGGGCCCGGTCTGGGCGGACCTGGCCCGCGGAGAGGAGCCGGGGCGGAGAGAAGCTGGAGGCAGCCATCAGTGGAACCAGGCAGTGATACAGGTGTACTCATGGTGAGCGCTGTTGTCAACCGCGGCCCCTGGACGGGGGCCTCCGGCCGGATGCTGGTGCTGGGGGGCGGCTACAGCGGCCGGCGCTTCGCCGCGGCCGTGGCCGCCACCGGCATGCCGGTGCTGATCAGCCACCGCCCCGGCAGCGATCCCCTGCTCGGTGAAGGGATCCGTTCGGTGCCCTTCGCCAGCGAGCTCAGGCCGGGGATCGAGCCCGGCGCCCTGGAGGGCATCACCCATGTGCTGGTCACCGTTCCCCCTGGCCGTGACGGCAGGGATCCGGTGCTGGAGAGCCTGGGGACCAGCCTGGCCGGCCTGCCGCTGCAATGGCTGGGCTACCTCTCCACCTCCGGGGTCTATGGCGATCGCGGCGGCGCCTGGGTCGAGGAAAACGACACGCCCAACCCTGGGCTGCCCCGCAGCCGCGCAAGGCTGGCCTGCGAACAGGCCTGGCAGGCCAGTGGTCTACCCCTGCAGGTGTTCCGCCTGCCGGCGATCTACGGGCCAGGACGCTGCCCGTTCAACGGCCTGCGCGCCGGCAGCAGTCGCCTGATCCACAAACCCGCCCAGGTGTTCAGCCGCATCCACGTCGATGACATCACTGGTGCCCTGCTGCACAACCTGGCCCTGCCAGCCAGCCAACGACCAGCAGTGCTCAACGTGGCGGACGACAGGCCCTGCCCCTCCAGTGAAACCCTGGGCTACGCCGCCCATCTGCTGAACTGCCCATTGCCCGATGTGGAGTCCTACAGGCGGATCCAGGACAGCCTCAGCCCCATGGCCCGCAGCTTCTGGAGCGAGAATCGGCGCACCAGCAACCGACGGCTCCGCCTCGAGCTCGGCTACCAGCTGCTCTATCCCAGCTACCGGGAAGGCTTCAGGGCCTCCCTTCAGGAGGAGCAGACCCTTCAGCGAGGGGCGGGCAGCACCTCCTCAGGGCAGACCGGAGCCGCCAGCGGCTGAAGATTGGTGAGGCTGGGGATGCTCAGGTCTGTCTTCAGACGGCACCAATCGATCACCACCCATTGCTTCTGCAACCCCTGAGCCAGGCCAAACACCAGTCCCCCCAGAAGCAACCAGCGGATCATGACTCTCGAGTCCACCAACCACAACGCTAAGCAAGGGGTCATCGCCCTGGCTCTGGGGGATCCTGCCGGCATCGGCGCTGAGGTGACCCTCAAGGCGTTGGCCGCCCTGCGGGCGCGCGGTGCAGATGGGACTGTGCTGCTGGTGGGCTGCCGCCGCTGGCTGGAGCAGACCTACATGGACCTGCGCGAGCGCAGCGCCACGCCGCTGGCGGATCCGGGGGCCTACCCCATCCTCGACAGGCCCCTGACAGAGACCATCGCCCCGGGCCAGGGGACGGCCGCCAGTGGTGCCGCCAGCTTCGACTGGCTGAGCGCGGCAGTGGATCTGGTGCTCAGCGGCCAGGCCGGCGCCCTGACCACCGCACCGATTGCCAAACACGCCTGGCACGCCGCCGGCCACCACTACCCCGGTCAGACCGAGCGGCTCGCGGAACTCTGCGGACAGGAGCGCGCCTCGATGCTGTTCACCGCCCGTTCTCCAGGGGGTCACTGGCGGCTGAACACACTGCTGGCCACCACCCACATCCCCCTGGCCCGGGTGCCCCAGGCCCTCACCCCGGCCCTGGTGGAACACCAGCTGGAGATGCTGCTGGCGTTCTGCCGGCGCTTTGAGCCCCAGCCCAGGCTGACCGTGGCCGGCCTCAATCCCCACGCCGGTGAAGGGGGCCAGCTGGGGATGGAGGAACAGCAGTGGCTGATTCCGTTGCTGGACAGCTGGCGGCAACGGCACCCCACGGTGAGCGTGACGGGGCCATTGCCTCCGGACACCTGCTGGCTGGGGGCCGCCGCCGCCTGGCGGGGCGAAGGGCAGGGCGCCGATGGCTACCTGGCGCTCTATCACGATCAGGGGCTGATCCCGATCAAGCTGCTGGCCTTCGATGCGGCGGTGAACACCACCCTCGGGCTCCCGTTCCTGCGCACCTCACCGGATCATGGCACCGGCTTCGACAGGGCCGGCGCCGGCCTGGCCCGCCCCGACAGCATGGTGGCAGCCCTGGAAACCGCCTGGGAGCTGGGCTGACTCAGGTGGGCTTGAGCCGCAGCAGCACCTGACCGAATTCCACCGGTGTGCCGTTCTCCACCAGGATCTCCACCACTTCACCGCTGACTTCAGCCTCCAGCTCGTTCATCAGCTTCATCGCCTCAAGGATGCACACGGGCTGGCCGGCACTGATGCGGCTGCCGATCTCCACGAAGGCGGCATCGGTGGGCGAGGGAGAGCGGTAAAAAGTTCCCACCATCGGGGCCGTGATGTCCACCAGATCGGCCCGGAACGCGGAGGGTGCCGGCGGCGGGCTGGAGGGGGCCGTGGTGCTGGCGGGGCCCGGCGCCGGAGCGGCAGGGGCCACTGCGGGCGCAAGCAGCGGGGCCGGAGCGGGGGCGAGCGCCACCGGGGACGGCAGGTTGCGGCGCACCTCCAGGCGGAAGTCGTCACCCTCGAGCTTCAGCTCCTGGATGTCGCTCTGCTCCAGGAAGATGAGCAAGTTGTGAAGTTGGTCGTTGTCGAGCTGCATGGCGATCAGGACTCCCGGCCGAGATAACTGTCGTTGCGTGTGTCGATCTTGATCTTCTCGCCGATGGTGATGAACAGGGGCACCATCACCTGGGCGCCGGTCTCAACGATGGCGGGCTTGGTCCCCCCCGTGGCGGTGTCGCCCTTGACGCCGGGATCGGTCTGGGTGACCTCGAGCACCACCGAGTTGGGGAGCTCCACTTCGAGGGGGGAGCCGTTCCAGGCCACCACATTCACCTCCATGCCCTCCTTGAGGTACTTGCGCCCATCACCGATCTGCTTGGCGGTGAGGCGGGTCTCCTCGTAGGAGGACATGTCCATGAAGACATACTCATCCGCCTCCATGTAGGTGTGTTGCAGGGTGGATTTCTCGAGCTGGGCCTGGGCGACGGTTTCGCCGGCGCGGAAGGTCTTCTCCACCACGCTGCCGCTCTGCACGGCCTTGAGTTTGGTGCGCACGAAGGCGGAACCCTTGCCGGGCTTGACGTGAAGGAACTCGACGACCCTCCAGACCTGTCCATCGAGCTCGATGGTGGTGCCAGTTCGGAAGTCGTTGCTCGAGATCATTCCGGGGGAACGGGTGAGCGGGATTGTACGGCTGGCCGTTGAACCCCCCTTCGGCACTGGATCTGGGCCCCGGCCAGCTGTGCCAAAGTCCGGTGATCGGCAGAACGCCCGGAGACCGGCAGGGACAGCCATGAACAGGAGTTCTCAGCACACGCGGGCCCGCCGGCCAGAAGAGCTGCAACCCGGCGAGCAGCAATCGGGTCTGGCCAGGAGCCCCTGGCGGTCCCTGGCGCTGACGCTGCTGGCCCTGGTGCTCGCCTGCGGCGCCAGCATCACCCGGGTCAGCCCGGTGGCGGCGGCCCTGCCACCGGGAAACGCCGTCACCGATCCGGCCGCCCTTCTGCGCAATGCCCTGCCGATCGAGCAGCCGGATCTGCAGAAACTGCAGCATCGCCTCGAAGACAGCAGCGATGACCTGCGGGCCAAACGCTGGAGCGCCCTCACCGGCAACGCCCGCAAGGCCCAGGGGCAGCTGAGCAGCCGACGCTCCGCCCTGCTGGCGGCGTTCCCGATCGAGCAGCGGCAGGAGGCCACAGCCCTGCTCGACGGCCTCGAATCTGAACTGCAGGCCGTGGCCGAAGCCGCCGAGCGTCAGGACCGCGAAGCCTTCCTGACCGCCCGCCGCCGGGCCCTGAGCACCATCGGTGCAGCCGAAGCCCTGCTGGTGGGGCCCTTCCCCTTCGACATTCCTGAGGAGTTCGCCGACCTGCCCCGGCTGCTGGGTCGCGCCACCGTGAAGCTCACCACCACCAAAGGCGACCTGACCGCTGTGGTGGATGGCTACAACGCCCCGCTGACCGCCGGAGCCTTCGTCGACCTGGTTCAGCGGGGCTTCTACGACAAGCTGCCCTTCATCCGCGCCGAGGATTTCTACGTGCTCCAGACCGGCGATCCCAAAGGATCGGCCAGTGGCTACGTGGACGCCTCCGGCCAGGAGCGCCAAGTGCCCCTGGAGATCATGGTGCCGGGCCAGGGCAAGCCCTTCTACAACCAGACCTTCGAGGACCTCGGCCTGTTCAAGGCCACTCCGGTGCTGCCTTTCGCCACCAAGGGAACCCTGGGCTGGGCCCACTCCGACACCGCTCTGAACGATGGCTCCTCCCAGTTCTTCCTCTTCCTGTTCGAGGCGGAACTGACCCCGGCTGGCCTCAATTTGATCGACGGTCGCTATGCCGCCTTCGGCTACGTGGTGGAGGGCTTCGATGTGCTCCAGGAGCTCACCGCCGACGACGGCATCGTCAAGGCGACTGTGGTGGAGGGGGCCGACAACCTACGGCCCCATGCCTGAGGGCGCCAGCCAAGCGCCAACCCTGGCCGACCTGGGGGAATGGGAGCTGATCGAGCGGCTGGGAGCCTTCGCTCCCCCCGGTCAGTTCGCCGATGACGCCGCCCTGCTGGCTGGCCATGGCCAGCAGGCCCTGGTGGTGAACAGCGACGTGCTGGTGGAGGGCATCCATTTCAGTGAGGCCACCACGGCCGCCGCCGATGTGGGCTGGCGGGCGGCGGCGGCCAACCTCTCGGACCTGGCGGCCATGGGCAGCCGGAAGGTGCTGGGACTGACGGTGGCCCTGGTGGCGCCAGCGACCACCCCCTGGGCCTGGGTGGAGGGGGTGTACCAGGGGCTGAGCGCCGCTCTGGAGTGCTACGGCGGCACGCTGCTGGGGGGCGACTGCAGCGGCGGTGACCAGCGGCTGCTGGCCATCACAGCCCTGGGGCAACTGGGGGATCAAGGGCCGATCCGGCGCCGGGATGGCCGCGCCGGCGATGCCCTGGTGAGCACGGGGGCCCATGGGCTCAGCCGCCTGGGCCTCGCGGCGCTGCTGCAGGAGGCCCCGGCGCCCGGAACTCCAGACTGGCGCCAGGCCGCTCCGACCCTGCTGGAGCGAGCTCTTCAGGCCCACCGCAGGCCACGGCCTCGGTTGGATGTGGTGGAGGCGCTGGCCTCCTGCCAACCGGCGGGCTGCCCCTGGAGGGTGGCCGGCACCGACAGCAGCGACGGGCTGGCGGCAGCGCTGAAGGCCCTGGCCCGGGGGAGCGGCTGCGATGCCCTGCTGGAGCACAGGCTGCTGCCACTGGATCCGGAGATGGCTGCCCTGGCCGGGGCTGAAACGTGGTGCCTAAGCGGCGGCGAAGATTTCGAACTGGTGCTGGCCCTGGATCCCGCCTGGGCCCAACGGCTGATCCAGTCCCTGCCCGGGACCCACCGGATCGGATCCCTGAGCCCTGGATCGGGGCTGCTGCGCTGGGCCGGTAGCCGCTCACCCCTGGAGGACGCCGCTGAAGGCTTCACACATTTTCACTGAACAGCGGCAGAAAGCCCCTCTGCATCCCTGCCCGGTGCCATAAAAAAGCCGTCCCCCAGGGGAACGGCCCGAGTGATGAGCTCAGCGAGCTGAACTCACTTCCAGTTCTTAGCCACCAGCTCGGCCAGATCGACCACCCGCTGGCTGTAACCCCACTCGTTGTCGTACCAGGCGATGACCTTGACCATGTTGTCGCCCATCACCAGGGTGAGATCCGCATCCACGATCGTCGACTCATCAGTGCCGGCATGGTCGGAGGAAACCAGGGGAAGATCGGAGTATTTGATGATGCCCTTCATGCCGTTCTCGGAGGCTTCCTTGAGCACGGCATTAACCTCTTCACGACTGGTACCACGGCTGACTTCCACCACCAGGTCGACCACCGACACGTTGGGGGTGGGCACGCGCATGGCGATGCCATTCAGCTTCCCCTTCATCGGTGGGTACACCAGAGCGACCGCTTTGGCAGCGCCAGTGGAGGTGGGAACAATGTTGATGGCGGCGGCACGGGCGCGGCGAAGATCGCGGTGGCTGGCATCAAGAATGCGCTGGTCACCGGTGTAGCTGTGGGTGGTGGTCATCGTGCCCTTGACAATGCCAAAGGACTGGTCAAGCACCTTGACGAGAGGTGCCATGCAGTTGGTGGTGCAGCTGGCGTTGCTGATCACATTGAAGTCGTCGTGGCGGTAATCCTCGTGGTTAACCCCGACGACGAAGGTGCCGATACCATCGCCCTTGCCCGGAGCCGTGATCAGCACCTTGCTGGCTCCGGCCTTGATATGTTTGCCGGCGCCCTCGGTGTCAATGAACACGCCCGTGGCTTCAATCACCAGGTCAACGCCCCAGTCCTTCCAGGGCAGGTTGAGAGGATTGCGATCAGAAAAGCACTTGATCGGCTTTCCATTCACCGTGATCGTGTCGCTGGTATAACCCACGACGGTGTCACGAATCTTGCCCAGCATCGAGTCGTACTCGAGCAGATGGGCATTCGTGTGTGGATCGGACGTGTCGTTGAGACCAACCACCTCGATGCCGGTGTTTTCGCCCCTGCTGAGCCAACAACGCATGAAGTTGCGACCAATCCGGCCGAATCCATTGATCGCAACGCGCAGGGTCATGGCAGGAACGGGAAACCCGTTGACAAGGGGGAGTTTGGCTGCCGATCATACAGAAATGGCCTCCCCCTCCAGGAGCCGCGACGGCAGCAGATCCTCCCTCGGAACCAAACAAGCGTGAAAAAGGGAGAGACAAAAGCGGCGTCAGCACCTACCTTCGGGTGCGCATGGAGACGCATTTGGCACCGCTGCTCGACCACCGGGCTCCCCTTCACTTCATCGGGGTCGGCGGCATAGGAATGTCGGCCCTGGCCGGGATCCTGGCCGACCGCGGTTTTCAGGTGAGCGGATCGGACACCCGTGACAGTCCGGTGCTGGAGTCGCTGCGTCGCCGTGGGGTGCGGGTGTTCGCCCACCAGGACGCCGGTACCATCACCGCCCTCAACCGGGATGGCGACAGCTCAGCGCTGGTGGTGATCAGCACGGCGGTTCCGGAGACCAATCCCGAGCTGATGGCGGCCCGCCAGGCCGGCTTGAGCATCTGCCACCGCTCCGACGTGCTGGCGGACCTGATCAACGCCCAGCCGTCGATCTCCGTGGCCGGCAGCCACGGCAAGACCACCACCAGCACCCTGATCGCCACCCTGCTGGCGGCCACCGACCAGGACCCCACCGCCGTGATCGGCGGCATCGTGCCGGCCTTTCAGAGCAATGCCCGCAGTGGCCGCGGCCGGGTGCTGGTGGCCGAGGCCGATGAGTCCGACGGCTCCCTGGTGAAATTCAGATCCAGCCTCGGGCTGATCACCAACCTGGAGCTGGACCACACCGATCACTACCCCGACCTCGAGGCTCTGATCCAGACGCTCCAGCGCTTCGCCGCCGGCTGTGGATCTCTGCTGGCCAATGCCGACTGTCCGGTGCTGAGCCAGCATTTCCAGCCCGGAGCCTGGTGGTCGATCGAGCGCAGCGACGGGGTGGAGTTCGCCGCCCTGGCGGTGGAGGAGCACGGCGAAGGCACCGTGGCCGACTTCTACGAAAATGGTGAGCTGGTGGGACGTTTCAGCCTGCCCCTGCCCGGTCGCCACAACCTCAGCAACGCCACCGCCGCCCTGGCGGCCTGTCGCCTGGAGGGTGTCCCCTTCGGCGCCCTGGCCACGGCGATGGCAACCCTGCGCTCCCCCGGCCGTCGTTTCGACTTCCGCGGCCCCTGGGCCGGCCGCCAGGTGGTCGACGACTACGCCCACCACCCCAGTGAGGTGGAGGCCACCCTGCTCATGGCCCGCCTGATGGTGACCAGCGGCCGCAGCCCCCTGCCGGAGGTGCCCCAACGAGTGGTGGCTGTGTTCCAGCCGCACCGCTACAGCCGCACCGCCGAATTTCTCGATGCATTCGCCGCTGCACTCGCCCTCGCCGACACGGTGCTGCTGGCCCCTCTCTACGCCGCTGGCGAAGCGCCCATCGCCGGCGTCAACAGCCAGGCTTTGGCTGATCGCCTCCAGCACCTGCGCCCTGAGCTGCCCCTGGCGGTGAGCGCCAGCCTCGACCAGCTGGCTGAACAGGTGGTGCGCCGCACCCGGCCCGGTGATCTGGTGCTGGTGATGGGAGCGGGCGATGTGAATGGCCTCTGGTCTCGCCTGGAGGACCTCGCGGATCTGAGCTCACCCGATGCACCGGATGCACCCGCCGCTCGCCTGGCGGCCTGAACGGTGCCCGTCACTCCGGCCCACGAACGAACCCTGAGCCAGATCTCCCTGGCCGACTTCACCACCTGGAAAGTGGGTGGGCCGGCTGAATGGTTCGCGGAGCCGGCTAGTGGCGAGGAACTGGTGGCCCTGGCCCGCTGGGCCTTGACCGAAAAACTGCCCCTGCGTCTGATCGGAGCCGGCTCCAACCTGCTGGTGAGCGACGGCGGCCTGGCCGGCCTCACCCTCTGCAACCGCAGGCTGCAGGGCAGCGTGATCGATGCGGCCAGCGGGCTGGTGGAGGCCCAGGCTGGCGAACCGATCCCGACTCTGGCGCGCAAGGCAGCCCGCGCGGGTCTGAGCGGCCTGGAGTGGGCGGTGGGCATCCCCGGCACTGTGGGCGGTGCTGCCGTGATGAACGCCGGTGCCCAGGGGGGCTGCACGGCGGACTGGCTCCAGGAGGTGACCGTGCTGGATCCCGGCCGGGGGGATGGCCCCTTCGTGCTGCAGGCCAGCGAGCTGGAGTTCGACTATCGCCACAGCCGCCTGCAGGCGGAACCCCTGCTGGTGCTCTCGGCCCGGTTCCGCCTCAGCTCGGGCCATGATCCAGCCGAGATCAGCCGGCGCACCAGCGCCAACCTCTCCAGCCGCACCAGCAGCCAGCCCTACCAGCAGCCCAGCTGCGGCAGCGTGTTCCGCAACCCGGAACCGCGCAAGGCCGGCCAGTTGATCGAGCAGCTGGGACTCAAGGGTCTGGCGCTCGGAGGGGCCATGGTCTCGCCGATCCACGCCAATTTCATCGTCAACACCGGCGGCGCCTCTGCCGCCGACATCGAGCAACTGATCCGGCTGGTGCAGCAGCGGGTCTTCAGCGTCCACGGCATCGAGCTGCACACCGAGGTGAAGCGGCTGGGGGACTTCCCTTGCGGCGTAGCCTGAACCAGCGCTCTTGATTCCTGCATGGCCGGCTTCGGACTTCCCAACTTTGGACAGCTGACCGAAGCCTTCCGCAAGGCCCAGCAGATCCAGCAGGACGCCCAGAAGCTCCAGGACGAGCTCGACGCCATGGAACTGGAGGGCAGCAGTGCCGATGGCCGAGCCAGCGTCTGGCTGACCGGCAACCAGCAGCCCTTGAAGGTGCGGCTCTCCGCCGAACTGCTGGCCGATGGTGCCGAGGCCACCGAGGCCGCCACCCTTGAGGCCCTCAAGGCCGCCTACGACGTCTCCACCGGCACGATGAAGGAGCGGATGGAGGAACTCACCGGTGGCCTCAACTTGCCCGGCCTGGGGGGCTGAGGCGGCGGGAGATTCATCGCTGATCAGCCCAGATCAGGCTCCTGCTGACGCTGACGGCGGCGGGATGGGCCGCTGGGGGGTCGCTGGGGGCGGGTCTCGAGGGCCGCGGCACTGGCCAACTGCAACTCGGCCAGGCCCTCGGCGTAGTAGGGGTAACGGTCCCAGGCGGTGCCCACCCGGCAGCCTGGATCACCGCGGTGCCGGCAGTTGCTGAAGCGGCAGGGACCGTCCCGCAGGGCAGCAGCGATCTCCGGGAACAGGGCCGGCAGCACAGCGGGATCGCGGGGCAGCTCGGGCCGGTTGAAGCCAGGGGTGTCGGCGATCAGGGCACCGGGGGCCAGGGGGAAAAGCTCTACATGGCGGGTGGTGTGGCGTCCGCGCCGGAGCCGTCCTGAGACAGTCCCGACCCGCAGGGCCAGGGCCGGCACCAGGGCATTGAGCAGGCTGCTCTTGCCCACCCCGGAGGGGCCGCAGACCACGGCGATGCCGCGCTGGGCCAACCGTTCCTTCAGGTGGGCCAACCCATCGCCGCTGGCTGTGCTGACCGCGATCGGGTCATAGCCCCAGCTTCTGACCCGTTGCCGCCAGCTCTCGAGCTGATCGGGCGGAACCAGATCCGCCTTGGAGAACACCACCTCCACCGGTTGGCCGCTGTGCTCGGCGGTAAGCAGAAAACGGCTGAGCTGCTCGGGATCCGGCTCGGGCTCGGCCATGGCGATGACCACCACGATGCGGTCGCAATTGGCCACCGGTGGGCGCCCCAGCAGGCTGGTGCGCGGCAGCAGATCCCCTACGGCGGCACGGCCCGCCGGCCAGTCGATGCCCTCCAGCCCCACCCGATCGCCCACGTGGATGCGCGCACCCGCCTGACCCAGCCGGCTGCGCCGGGTGCAGAGCAGCTGCTCCAGCCCACCGGGGCCGGGAATCTCCAGGCTCACCTGGCAGAAATTGGCCTGAATTGCGGTGACCAGACCCTGGACCATGGGCTGTCTCCCCTCAGCCCTGGCCTCGCCCTCAGCCCCCATGACGGCGAATCCACAAGCTGACCCCCTCCTGGACCTGGGCGATCTGGGTGTCTTCGGCGTCCCCAGCGACCCTGGCGTCCTCGCTGGCTGCAGGCCCCTGAATAACCAGGTGACCCTCCTGGCGCAGGCCCTCCGCCACCATCCACTCGGGTTCACCGGCGTCGAGGTTGAGCTGCAGCCACTCACCGACCGCGATCGTCTCGAGCGCCAGCCGGCTGCGGATGAAGTTGAGCGGGCAGGGGGTGCCGCGCAGATCGAGCCGCCGGGCGGGCTCCCTGGGTGGAGACCCCGAAGCAGGGCTGAAGGTCACAGGCAGGGCATGGCGCTAACCGAACAACCCGCCGAACAGGCCGCTCTTATGGGGATGGTCCTTGCTGGAATGGTGGCCAGCCAGCTCCTCCAGCAGCTCCCGTTCGTGGCTGCTGAGCTTGGTGGGCACCTGCACCTTGACGCTGAAGAGGTGGTTGCCGCGGGCCACCGGATTGCCCAACTTGGGGATCCCCTTGCCGCTGAGGGTGAGGCTGGTGCCCGGTTGGGTGCCCGCCGGAATCTCCAGGGTGGCCGCTCCATCCACCGTGTCCACCTCGATGGTGTCGCCGAGGATGGCCTGGAGGTAGTTCACCGCCACCTCGGAGTGGATATGGATCCCATCGCGGCGCAGCTTGTCGTGGGCCTGAGCGAACAGGTACACGTAGAGATCACCGGCGGGGCCGCCTCTCTGGCCGGCATTGCCCTCACCGGCCACGCGCAGGCGGGTGCCGGAGTCGACGCCGGCGGGGATGGTGATGCGCAGCTTCTTGCGCACCTGCTGCACCCCTTGGCCGCCGCAGGCGCCACAGGGATCGGCGATCACCTGGCCGCTTCCCTCGCAGGTGGGGCAGGGGGCCACCTGGGTGAAGCTGCCAAAGGGGGTGCGGGTGGCCCGGCGCACCTGACCCTGGCCAGCGCAGGTGCCACAGGTGGTGGGACCGCTGCCGCTCTTGGCGCCGCTGCCCTGGCAGGTGGTGCAGGTTTCCAGGTGACGGATCTGCACCTCTTTCTCCTGGCCGAAGACCGCTTCGTTGAAGCTGATGCTCAGATCGAGGCGAAGATCGTCCCCCTGACGGGGGCCACGGCGGCGGGGACCAGCGCCAGCTCCACCGCCAGCAGCGGCCCCACCGAAGCCACTGAAGAAGGTCTCGAAGAGGTCAGCGAACCCGCCCATGTCACCCATGTCGGGGGCACCGGCAGCGGAGACACCCGCTTCACCGAACTGGTCGTAGCGAGCCCGGGTCTGAGGATCACTGAGCACCTCATAGGCCCGACCGATCTCCTTGAAGCGGTCCTCCGCACCGGGCTCCTTGTTGATGTCGGGGTGGTACTGGCGGGCCAGGCGTCGGTAGGCCCGCTTGAGGGTGTCGGCATCCGCGTCGCGGGACACCCCCAGCAGGTCGTAGTACTCGGCCATCAGCTGGATTCCTCAGCACCCGCTGTCCCGTCCTGGGCCAGGGGCGCTGCCCCCTGCGAGGCCCCGGGGCCCGGTCCCATCGAAACTTTGACCAGAGCATGGCGCAGCACGCGCCCGTTCAGCTGATAACCGCGCTGGAGTTCCTCGATCACCAGATCCTCGTTCACCAGATCACTGGGCTCGCGCAGCACCGCTTCGTGCAGGTTGGGATCGAAGGGTTCACCCTCCACCCGCATCGGGGCCACCCCCAGTTGCTTGAAAGCATCCACCAGCTGCTTGTAGAGGTTCTGATAGCTGCGGTGCAGGGCCTGCGCCTCCTCGCTCTGGGGATCGAGCTGCTGGCGGGCGCGGTCGAAGTTGTCGACCACCGGCAGAATCTCGCTGAGGGTGGAGCAGGCGATCTGCAGGCGCAGGTCCTCCTGATCGCGACTCTGGCGCTTGCGGAAGTTGTCGAAGTCGGCGGCGATGCGCATGTACTGGGAGCGCATGGTCTCGTGCTCCCGCCGCAGGGTCTCCAGTTCCGCGGCCAGCCGCTGGGCCAGGGGCTCGCCGTCCCCATCGGCCGCGGCCGCGGCCTGTGGATCACTGGAGGCCGGCTCCTGGGGGCCGGTGTCAGCCGGAGTGTCCCCCCCCGACTGATCAAGGTCCTGAATCAGGGAGTCCGCCTCGGCGGAGGGATCCTGGGGGAAGGGAGTGGCTTCGCCGCTCATGCTGACTGCAACGCCGTTCGGTCCTAAACATGTTGCTGGTCGACGGGCTCCTCCCACAAGCGGCGGAAGCCCGCACCTGCTCCCTTCGGCCCCCACTCGGCCATGACTCTTTCGCTGACACGCCCGGTCCCTGCGGCCGAAACGCTCCAGCAGCGGCGACTGGAGGCCGAGCTGCTCAGCGGTGAGAAGCTGCTGCTCCCCGTGGACCTGCATCAGGCCGACCCGCGGGCCGCTGAGGCCTGCCCCAGGATTGATGCCCAGCACTGGCGGGAGTGGGTGGCCCTACCCCTGGTGCGCCAGGGAGAGCAGCTCTTGATCGCCATCCCCAGCTACTGGCCTGCGCAGCAGCGCCAGCAACTGGAGGCGGCGGTACTAGCCAACGGCATCACCCCTCAGTTGCGCCTGGGGCTGCAGGAGGAGATCAGCGAAGCGCTTCAGCAGAAGATGGCCGACCGTCGCCATCGCCCCAGCGAAGACAGCGCCCAGACCTCCCAACCCAACGGCCTCTCGCTGCTGGAGGGCCTCAGCCTGGAAGACCGCCTGGAGGAGGCGCCCCCTGCCGAGGAGCAGGACCTGGATCTGGAGGCCAGCCTCAAGGCCTCCAACGCCTCACCGGTGGTGAGCCTGGTGAACCGCATCCTGATCCAGGCGATGGAGTCGGAATCGAGCGACATCCACGTGGAGCCCGAGGAAGACGGACTGCGGATCCGCTTTCGCCAGGACGGTGTACTGCATCCGGTCGAACACCTGCCCAAAAGCCTGGCACCCGCGGTCACCTCGCGCTTCAAGATCATGGCCGAGCTGGACATTGCCGAACGGCGAATGCCCCAGGACGGCCGCATCCGCCGGATGTTCCGCGGCCGCACGATCGAACTGCGGGTGAGCACCCTGCCCGGTCGCTGGGGGGAGAAGGTAGTGCTGCGCCTGCTCGACAGCGGCAGCACCCGCCTGGGCCTTGACCGGCTGATCACCGAACCCGCCGCCCTCAATACCGTTCGCTCGATGGGCTCGCGGCCCTTCGGCATGGTGCTGGTGACCGGGCCCACCGGGTCGGGGAAATCCACCACGCTCTATTCCCTGCTGGCGGAGCGCAACGAACCCGGCATCAACATCTCGACGGTCGAGGATCCGATCGAGTACATGCTCAAGGGCATCACCCAGACCCAGGTGAACCGCGACAAGGGCTACGACTTCAGCACCGCCCTGCGGGCCTTCATGCGCCAGGACCCAGACGTGCTGCTGGTGGGGGAAACCCGCGATGGAGAAACGGCCAAGACCGCCATCGAGGCGGCCCTGACCGGCCACCTGGTGCTCACGACCCTGCACTGCAACGACGCGCCCAGTGCCATCGCCCGGCTCAACGAGATGGGCGTCGAGCCCTTCATGGTGAGTGCCTCCCTGATCGGGATCGTCTCCCAGCGGCTGCTGCGCAAGGTCTGCGAGTCGTGCCGTAGGCCCTACCACCCAGGGGAGGAAGAGCTGGGCCATTTCGGCCTCTTCGCCAGCCAGGAGCAATCGATCACGTTCTACAAAGCCCAACGGGGAGCCAGGGCCGACGGCAGCAGCTGCCCCACTTGCCAGGGACGAGGCTACAAGGGCCGCATCGGCGTCTTTGAAGTGCTGAGGATCAACGACAACCTCGCCAGTGCCATCGCCAAGGGCGCCAGCACCGACGTGATCCGCAACCTGTCGATCGAGACCGGCATGAAAACCCTGCTGGTCTATGGCCTGGAACTGGTGCGCCACGGCCAGACCACCCTTGAGGAGGTGGAGCGGATGCTGCTCACCGACACCGAACTGGAATCCCAGCGGCGCGCCCAGGCACTCACCACCCTGACCTGCCAGGGCTGCGGGGCAGGACTCAGGGATGAATGGCTGGAGTGCCCCTACTGCTTGACCCCCCGGCGCTGAGTGTTGCGGGCCACCGGTGCGGCCTTCAGAATCCAGGAGAATCCAGCACGGCTTTGATGGAGCTCCAGATCGAGGAGTTGATGGAAGAGCTGGTGGAGCAGAAGGGCAGCGACCTTCACCTCTCAGCCGGCCAGCAACCCTACGGGCGCTTCAACGGAGAACTCAGGCCGATGCGGGAGCAGGCCCTGAGCGAGGAGTCCTGCAATCGCATGATCTTCTCGATCCTCAGCAACTCCCAGCGCAAGCAGCTGGAGCAGACCTGGGAACTCGATTGCTCCTATGGCCTGCGCGGCCTGGCCCGCTTCCGCATCAACGTCTTCAGCCAGCGCGGCACCTATGCCGCCTCGATGCGGGCCCTGAACAGCAAAGTACCCACCCCCCAGGAGCTGGGCCTGCCTCCGGTGGTGGTGGACATCACCAAGCGACCCTCAGGATTGGTGCTGGTGACGGGACCGACCGGATCAGGCAAGAGCACAACCCTGGCCTCGCTGCTGGATCACATCAACCACAGCCGAGCCGAGCACATCATCACAATCGAGGATCCGATTGAATTCGCCTACACCAATGACAAGAGCCTGATCCATCAACGTCAGCTAAACGAAGACACCAAAAGTTTCAGCAATGCCCTGCGGGCGGCCTTGCGCGAGGATCCCGATGTGATTCTGGTGGGGGAAATGCGTGATCTGGAAACGATCCAGCTGGCCATCACCGCTGCCGAAACCGGTCACCTGGTGTTCGCCACCCTGCACACCAGTTCCGCCGCCCAGACCGTGGATCGCATGGTGGATGTGTTCCCAGCGGGCCAACAGGCCCAGATCCGTACCCAGCTCAGCAGCAGCCTGGCGGCGATCTTTGCCCAGACGCTCTGCCTCAGAAGCTCCCCCTCCAGCCACAGCTATGGCCGGGTGATGGCCCAAGAGATCATGATCAACACACCGGCCCTGGCCAATCTGATCCGCGAAGCGAAAACAGCTCAGATCTATTCGCAGATTCAGACCGGCGGCCAGCTGGGCATGCAGACCCTGGAGAAAGCCCTGGCCGACATGGTCAAGCAGGGGGACATCGCCCTGGAGGAAGCCCGCACCCATTCCACCAAGCCAGATGAGTTGAACCGGCTGCTGGGCAATTCCCTCTGATCAGGATCCACCATGCCTGCCTTTCTGGCCACGTACACCAGCACCCTGGGGGAGCTGCGGGAGCTACGGGTTGAGGCCTCGGACCTGCCCACTGCCCGCCGCAACCTGCGCCGGCGGGGCATCCTCGCCCAGTCCCTGGTTCCGGCCAGGGAAGGGCCCACCGCCATCTTCACCGCCACCTACGCCAACCAGCGGGGCCAACAGAAGGTGGTCCAGCTCAAATCCCCTGATCTGGCCACCGCCAAGCGCGAACTGCGCCGTCGAGGCATTGCCGCCACCTCCGTGGTGCCGATTGCCTCGACCCGCTCGGTGCAGGCAAGCGGCAAGGGGGGAGCCAGTCTGTTCAGCCAGGATCTAGGGACGGTATTCCAGGCCAGGCCCAATGTCCGGGAAAAGGCGCTGTTCGCCAGCAAGCTCTCGGCACTGGTGGATTCTGGCGTGCCGATTGTGCGTGGCCTCACCCTGGTGGCCAAGCAGCAGCAGAAGCCGATTTTTCGGCAAGCCCTCGAATCCCTCGCCAGCGATGTGAGCCAGGGGGTGAGCCTGGGGGTGGCGATGCGCCGCTGGCCCAAGGTCTTCGATCGAATCACTATTGCCATGGTCGAAGCCGGTGAGCTCGGCGGGGTTCTCGATGAAACCCTCAAACGGCTCGCCCTGTTGCTGGAGCAGAACGCCAAGCTCCAGAATCAGATCAAGGGGGCCCTAGCCTATCCGGTGATCGTACTGCTCATCGCCATTGCCGTGTTCCTCGGCATGACGATTTTCCTGATCCCCACCTTCGCCGATATCTTCGAGCAACTGGGTGCGGAGCTGCCGGTTTTCACCCAGATGATGGTGAATCTGAGCGCGCTGCTGCGCTCGGCTTTCTCCCTGTTCCTGATCGCCTTTCTGATCCTGGCTGGATGGCTGTTCGTCGGCTTCTACAAAACGCCTGTGGGCAAGCGCAGGGTTGACGGCTTCATCCTGAAGATTCCTCTATTCGGTGATTTGATCCAGAAAACTGAAACAGCCCAGTTCTGTCGAACCTTCAGCTCACTGAGCAAAGCCGGTGTGCCGATTCTGATGAGTCTGGAAATTGTTCGAGACACCTCAAGCAATTCAATCTTTGCCGATGCAATCGAGGACTGCCGAGTGGAGATTCAAGATGGCATACCTGTGAGTGTGGCCCTCGCTCGTAAGCACGTCTTTCCGGAAATGGCCCTCAGCATGCTGGCCATTGGCGAAGAAACCGGGGAAATGGATGCCATGCTCTCCAAAGTGGCCGACTTCTACGAAGATGAGGTGGAAGTGGCCGTGAAGGCACTGACCTCGTTGCTGGAGCCGATCATGATCGTGCTCGTTGGCATCATCGTGGGGGCCATTCTCGTGGCCATGTACCTACCGATGTTCTCCGTCTTCGACAAGATCCGCTGAACGCCCAGCCACCGCCAATCCCGTCTGGGCGGCCTGGGCAATGGCGCCGCCGGCCACCCAGCCGCTGGTCCAGCAGTGCTGGAAGTTGAAGCCGCCGGTGACCCCGTCCACATCCAGCAGCTCACCGGCGAAGTACAGGCCCGGCTGCTTGCGGCTCTCCATCGTGGCCAGGTTCACCTCCCCCAGACTCACGCCGCCGGCCGTGACGAATTCCTCGCCAAAGGGGCCGCGGCCCCCCACCGCGTAGGAGGTGGAGCGCAGGGCGCCCATCAGCCTGTCCTCGTCGCGCCGGCGCAGATCAGCCCAGCGCTGGTCGGGGGCCACCCCATGGCGCTCCAGCACGTGGATCCAGAGGCGGCGGCTGAGCTCGGGCCAGGGGCGGGCATTGAGCAATTGGCGGCGGGCCTGCTGGCTGCGGGCGGCCGAGAAGAGCTGGCTGAGCTCCTCGGCGCTGCTGCCGCCGCTCCAGTCGATGCGCAGCTCACCGCGGTACCCGCACTCCTTCAGCGCCCGGGCCGCAAAGGCGGTGAGCCTCAAGGTGGCCGGACCACTCACCCCCCAGCCGGTGATCAGCAGCACCCCGCGCTCGCGAAAGCGCCCGCAGGGCAGGCGCAGCTCCAGTCCCACCGGATCCATCACCACCCCACGCAGGGCCGCCAGGGGATTGGCCTCCAGGGCCAGGGTGAACAGGGAGGGCACCGGTGGCACCACGGCATGGCCCAACTGGCTGGCCAGCTGACGACCACTGGGATGGCCCCCGGTGGCGAGGAGCAGGCGATCGGCGCTGATGGCGCTGGAAGCCCCATGGGCCAGCCCCGCCGCCAGCCGCAACGTCAGCTGGAAGCCACCCCCCGCGCGCACATCCACCTGGCGCAGGGAGGCCCCCCTCCAGACGGTCACCCCGGCGGCGGCGGCGGCGGCCTCCAGCACGGCCACCACGCTGCTGGAGCGATTGCTGCGGGGAAAGAGGCGGCCATCGGGCTCCTCTACAAGCTCCAGCCCCCGCTCGGCGAACCAGGCCAGGCAATCGCCGGTGGCGAAGCGGCTGAATGGTCCACGCAGGGCCCGCGAGCCCCGGGGGTAGTGGCCCACCAGGGCCAGGGGATCCCAGCAGGCATGGGTGACGTTGCAGCGCCCGCCGCCGCTGATCAGCACCTTGCCCAGCGGCTGGGGCGTGGCCTCCAGCAGCAGCACCCCCGCCAGCCCCTGCTCCGCGGCGGTGATGGCCGCCATGTAGCCGGCGGGTCCGCCCCCGGCGACTACCAGGGACCAGTCGACAGGCAGCATGGGCGGATGGGGCAGGGAGAGAACGCGACGACGCCCGTTGCCGGGGCCTACCGCTTCAGTGTGGCGCCGATGCTGGACTGCACCGATCGGCACTTCCGCGTGCTGATGCGGCAGATCAGCCGTCGCGCCCTGCTCTACACCGAGATGGTGGTGGCGCAGGCCCTGCACCACGGCCGCCGCGACACCCTGCTGGACTTCGATCCCCAGGAGCACCCCCTGGCGCTGCAGCTGGGGGGCGACGATCCGGCGCTGCTGGCGGAATCCGCCCAGCTGGCGGCCGCCTGGGGCTACGACGAGATCAACCTCAATGTGGGCTGCCCCAGCCCCAAGGTGCAGCAGGGACGCTTCGGGGCCTGCCTGATGGCGGACCCCGACCGGGTGGCCCGCTGCGTGGAAGCGATGGCGGCCGCGTCGTCCCTGCCGGTGACGGTCAAGCACCGCATCGGCATCGATGATCAGGACAGCTATGAGTTGCTGCTGGCCTTCGTGGACACCGTGGCCGGCGCCGGCGCCAGCCGCTTCAGCGTCCATGCCCGCAAGGCCTGGCTCCACGGCCTGGATCCGAAGCAGAACCGCACGATTCCGCCCCTGCGCCACGACCTGGTGCATCAGCTCAAACGGGACCGGCCCCAGCTGACGGTCGAGATCAATGGCGGGCTGCTCAGCCTGGAAACCTGCCAGGAGCACCTCACGCAGGTGGATGGGGTGATGGTGGGTCGCGCCGCCTACGAGCATCCCCTGCGCTGGGCCACGGTCGACCAGGAGCTGTTCGGCTGCCATGGGCGACCTCTGGCCTCGGCCTCAGCGGTGGTGCGGGGTCTGATCCCCCATGCCAGCCGCTGGTGCGGAGCCGGCGGACGGCTCTGGCCGATCGCCCGCCACCTGGTGCATCTGGTGGAGGGCGTGCCGGGGGCCCGGTACTGGCGTCGCCGGCTGGGAGAGCGGGCGGGGGAGCGAAGCGCCGGCCCCGAGGTGCTGGAGGCCGCGGCCCTGGAGCTGGAGCAGCGGGGCCTCTAGGGCTAGGGGGCTGGCGCCTGGGGTTCCTGCGGTCCGAGGCGCTCTCGGCAGCGCTGGAGCTGCTCGGCCACCCGCTCAAAGCCCGTGCCCCCCTCACTGCGGCGGGCGGCCACCACCTGCCGCGGCTCGATAGCGGCATGGATGTCGGCCTCGAAGGCGGGATGGAGCTCTCGCCAGCGCTCCAGGGGCAGATCCTTGAGCAGCAGCCCCTCGCTGAGGCAGGTTTTCACCAGGCCGCCCACCAGCTGATAGGCCTCACGGAAGGGCACCTCCCGGGCCACCAGGTAGTCGGCCACATCGGTGGCATTGGAGAAATCAGCCGCCACGGCCTGCTCCAGCCGCTCGGGCCGGAAGCGAATGCCCTCCTCCAGCAGGATCGCCATCGCTTCGAGGCAATCCGCGGTGGTGCGCACCACATCGAAAAGGGCCTCCTTGTCCTCCTGGAAGTCCTTGTTGTAGGCCAGGGGAAGCCCCTTGATCATCGTCAGCAGACCCATCAGGTGGCCGAAGACCCGGCCGGCCTTGCCGCGCACCAGCTCAGGCACATCGGGGTTCTTCTTCTGGGGCATCAAGCTGCTGCCGGTGGCGCAGCGGTCGGTGAGGCGCACAAAGCCGAACTCCTCGCTGGCCCAGAGGATCACCTCCTCCGAGAGGCGGCTGAGGTGCACCAGGATCAAGCTGGCGGCGGCGCTGAACTCCACGGCGAAGTCGCGGTCGCTGACGGCATCGAGGCTGTTGGCATAGATCGCCTCGAAGCCCAGGTCTTTGGCCGTCAGCCGCCGATCGATCGGCACCGGCGTACCGGCCAGGGCCGCTGCCCCCAGGGGCGAGATGTTCACCCGGCCGCGCACATCCGCCAGGCGCTGGCGGTCGCGTTCGGCCATCTCGACATAGGCCAGCAGGTGGTGAGCCAGGGAGAGGGGCTGGGCCCGCTGCAGATGGGTGTAGCCGGGAATGAGGGTGTACAGGTGGTTGTCCGCCTGGTCGAGCAGGGCCTGCTGGAAGCGGCGCAGACCGGCATCGAGGCCATCGATCGCCTGGCGCAGCCAGAGGCGCAGATCAGTGCCGACCTGGTCATTGCGGCTGCGGCCGGTGTGCAGCTTCTTGCCCAGGGGCCCGATCAGGGCGATCAGGCGGTGCTCCACCGCGAAGTGCACGTCTTCGTCTTCAAGCCCAGGGCGAAAGTGGCCGTCGGCCGCCTCGGTGCGCACCGTTTCGAGGGCCGCGATCAGCTGGTCGGCCTCGGCGACGCTGATCACCCCGCAGCGGCCGAGCATGCGGGCGTGGGCGATGGAGGCATCGAGGTCCTGCTGCAGCAGGGTGATGTCGAAGCCGATCGAAGCATTGAAGCGCTCGATCGCCGGGTGGAGCCCTTCCTCGAAACGGTCACTCCATCGCGCCGGTTGGGAAGCCTGTGCCGCCATCGAAGCCGAACCTTGCCGCGAAGGGTCAGCTTCGCATCCGAGCCTGGGGGATTTTCCTGCCGGGGCGACTTGCGCGGGGCCGCCCTCAGCTGGGCAGGGAGGGGAGCATCACCTCCTCGCGCACCTTCAGCACCACCATCGAGGCATCGTCGCTCAGCTGGCGATCAGCACCCACGAAACGATCGAGCCGCTGGAAGAGGCTATCGAGCACAGCCTGGGCGCCCTTACCGGCACGGCAGGCCTCCCCCAGGTGCCGCTGCAGGCGCTCCTCCTCAAATCGATCACCGCTGAGGCCGAGCGCCTCACTGACCCCATCGGTGTAGTAGAGCACCACATCGCCGGGCTCCAGCACCACCCGCTCACAGCCGTAGTGGGCCTCCGGTTGCAGGCCGATCAGCAGCCCCGGGGCATCGAGCCGCTCCACCCCGTGGCCCTGGTACCGCCAGAGCAGGGGCGGATTGTGGGCGGCGTTGGCATAGCGCAGCAGGCGGCTGCGGGGGTCGAAGTCGGAATAGAAGAGGGTCACGAAGCGGTGAGAATGGGCCAGGTCCTCCTGCGCCAGTTCGTTGAGGTCGTGCAGGATCCGGTCGGGAGCATGGCCGCTGAGCACCTCGGCCCGCAGCATGCCCCGCAGCAGGGTCATCAGCAGACCGGCGGGCACCCCCTTGCCCATCACATCGCCCATCACCAGGGCCCAGCGGGACGTTTCGCGGCGACGACCCGTGAGCCGGGGCCGGGTCGGGATGAAGTCGTAGTAGTCGCCCCCCACCTCGAAGGCCGGGCGGCAGCGGGCGGCCAGCTCCACCCCCTCGATCACCGGGCACTGGTCAGGCAGCAGCTGGGCCTGGATCTCTGCGCCGGTGTTGAGCTGGCGATCGAGGCGCTCATGGCGGCGGCGATCGTCCTGCAGCTGCTCGGTTTCGATCGCCACGCCCGTGAGGTCGGCCACCAGCTGCACGTGGCGGCGGTGGACATCGCTCCAGGCCAGGCCTTCAGCGCTGCCGAAGACGTAGAGGCGTCCGCGGGCCCGGTTGCGGGCCACCACGGAGGTGCCGAACAGCTGCACCTCCCCCAGCAGACGACGCACCTGCAGGTCCAGCTGGGAGACCTCCTCCTCGTCAGCCAGGCCGGCGGGCAGATCCAGCTCCCCCAGCAGCCGCACCAGTTCAGCGCTGCGGGCCACGGGACTGGCCTGGGTGTGCTCCCGCCAGAGGCGACCGTCGGGGTGAAACACCACCAGCAGACCGGCCTCGGCACCCACCAGGCGGGAGGACACCAGGGGAACCAGCTCCAGGAAGCGGTTCAGGTTGGTGAAGCTGCGCAGGGCGAAGCCCAGGGAAGCCAGCAGCTCCTGGTTGCGCCGTTGCTCCCGGCTGAGGCTGTCGAGCAGCTGCCGCAGGGAAGCCGATGCCGTGAGAGCCTGATGGGGCCGGGGCGGTGGCAGGGGCACGCGAGCTGGCGGCCTGCGGCTCGAAACATGCGGCAGCAGGGGCCGAACGGTAGCAGGATTCCCCGCAACCAGCCGCTCAGCTGGAGAGCAGCGCCTCGACGAACTCAAAGCTGTTGAAGGGCCGCAGGTCACGGATGCCCTCGCCGGCGCCGATGAAGCGAATGGGCAGGCCGGCTTCGGAGGCCACCGCCAGGGCGACGCCCCCCCGGGCACTGCCATCGAGCTTGGTGAGCACCACCCCAGTCAGGCCGGCGGCACTGGCGAAGGCCATCGCCTGGCGCAGGCCGTTCTGCCCCTGGCTGGCGTCGAGCACCAGCAGCGATTCCACCGCCGCCTCTGGAGCCAGCTTGTCGATGATGCGCCGCACCTTGCTCAGCTCCTCCATCAGGTTGTGCTTGGTCTGCAGCCGGCCGGCGGTGTCCACCAGCACCAGCTCGGTGCCCTTGGAGCGGGCCGCGCCGATGGCGTCGTACACAACGGCGGCCGGATCGGCATTGGCGCTGGGGTTGGCGATCACCGGCACACCGCTGCGCTCGCCCCAGACGCTGACCTGCTGCACGGCGGCGGCGCGAAAGGTGTCGGCGGCGGCGATCAGGCAGCTGTAGCCGCTGCGCACCGCCAGGTTGGCCAGCTTGCCCAGGGTCGTGGTCTTGCCCACCCCATTCACCCCCACCAGCAGCCAGATGTTGAGTCGATCGCGCCGGGGGGCCAGCAGCGGCTCGCCGCTGGCCGTGATCGGTGTGTCCAGCAGGCCGCGCAGCTGCTCCTTGAGAAAGCGAAGGCCTTCCGCCGGCTCCACCACCTCTTCATTCAGACGCCGGCGCAGGGCTTCGAGCACATGGTCGGTGGCCTGCACGCCCACATCGGCGCGCAGCAGGCTCGTTTCGAGATCGTCGAGCACCTCCGGGGTGAGGGGATCGTCGCCGAGGTTGTCGAGCAGCTGGGTGACCAGGCCGCGGCGAGTCTTCTCCATGCCGCGGCGCAGGCGGCTGAGCCAGTCGATCTCCTCAAGCGACACCTGATCGACGCTCCGACCCTGGGCCGCGAGCACCTCAGCTGACCAGGTGAAATCGGCATCGAAGGAGCCCAGCTGGGGACTGACCTCTTCACCGGGGGGAGCCGTGGGCCGGGCCTGGGGCTCGGGGACCGTGATGGGGGCGACCACGGCCTGCTGCCGCTCGGCCCGGCTGGCCGCGGCCAGCTCCAGCAGGGAGGGGCCAGCGGGGCAGGGCGCCTCCGGCTCTGGAGGCTGCTGTGGGGAAGTCTCCGGCTCTGGAGCAGAAGAGAGTTCCGGTGGAGGCACCTCGGCCACAACGGGTTCCGACGTCGGTTCAGCGCCCTGCTGGCTGCGCTCCTGCTCCGCCTTGAGGCGGGCATAGGCCTGGCGGGCCCAGTCCAGCGCGTCCTGATCCACAGAGGGAGCGGAGGCAGAAGACTGGGCGGCCGGCTGGGGTGCGGGCTCAGCGGCTGGCACGGCCGGAGCGGGGGGATCAGCTGGAGGTTGTGCAAGCGCCTCTGGCGCAGGGGCAGGGGCAGAGTCAGCCGCCGGCTCGCTGCTGGTTGTGCGCCGCCGGAACCAGTCGAAGACCATGGTGGCTCAGGAGACGGAGGTGGTGAGGCGGCGCAGGATGCCGTTGATCATCCGGCGGCCCTGTTCATCGCTGTAGCGATTGGCCAGCTCCACCGCCTCGTTGCAGGCCACCGGAGCGGGGGTTCCAAACGTGTGCAGGTCCACGGCCGCCAAACGCAGGATGTCGCGGTCGATGCGGGGCAAACGGCCAAGGCGCCAGCCCTCCATCACCCCATCAAGCCGGGAATCCAACGCCTCGCGCTCCTGCAGCACGGCGCGGGTGCGGGCGATCGCCCCCTCGCGGATCTCGCCCTGGTCGGCGAGCATCAGCAGCCGCGGCAACTCCAGGCTGGCCGAAAGCCGGTTGAGGGCCTGCTCGGCATGGGTCAGGCCCCGCTGCAGCAGATCCCGCACCCGGGGAATCTGCTCGGCCCCATCGATCAGCTCGCTCTCCAGCAGGTGTTGCTGCGCCTGCTGCAGATCGAGCTCGGAGTTGTCGAGGGCCTCGCGCACGTGCTGGCCCAGGCTGGCGAGGGCCTGCTGCAACAGCGTTTCAAGCGGCAGATCAGCCGGGGGCACGCGGTCATTGACCTGGCCCAGCATCAGCAGGGCCAGTTCTCGGGAGACGGATCGACTCGACATCAGGTGGGGCGAGGGTGGCAGGCCGCGGATCAGGGCTTGTTGGGCGTAACGGAGGAGAAGACGGGAGCGCGCAGCTGGGCCAGCAGGCTGGAAAAACTGCGACTGGCGGGGGTTTCACGCTCATCATCAGGGCTGACGATCCCGGCGGAGATGATCGTGCGGAAGGCATCCTCCACCGAGAGGTCCAGATCGCGGACCGCGGTTTCCGGCACCACGGCGTACCAGCCGGTGGTGGGGTTGGGTGCCGTGGGGATGAACACACTCAGCATCGGCTGATCAAAGCCCCCCTGCATCACATTGCCCAGCACTCCGGTGACGAAACCAAGGGCAAACAGTCCCTTGCGTGGATATTCCACGAGCACCACCCGGCGGAAGCGGGTGGAATTGTCGCGGAACACGGTTTCCAGCAGCTGCTTGAGGGTCTTGTAGACCGAGCCCGCCAGGGGAATGCGCTGGAGAGTTTCCTCGCCGAAATCCAGCAGCCAGCGCCCGACGATGTTGCGGGCCATCAGGCCGATCAGCAGGATTCCCAGCAGGGGAACCAGCAACCCCACCCCCAGGTTGATCAACTCCTGCAGGAGTGGATTGAGGGTATTGAACGGATTGAACTGCTTGGGAATCGAAGTGAGAAAAGCCAGCACGAAGCGGCTCACCGTGGTGGCCAGCCAGATGGTGGTGGCCAGGGGAATGACCACCAGCAGACCGGCGATCAGATCGTTCTTGAGGTCCTGCTGCAGCCGGGCCCCCAACGGTTGATCAGGTCTGGGGCTCGACTGCACCAACGATGGTCTCGGTTGTCCGGTTTTCGGATTGCTCAGAGCAACCTAGCCAGCCGCCCGGGCCGGCAGCAGTTCCAGGCGTAGCTGGGGAAATTCAAAGCAGAGCGGCCAGGGCCAGCAGGGTGAAGGCCACGGCCTGCACCGCGGCCGAACCGGTGCCGGCAAAGCGGCGCTGGTTCACCGCCAGACCCTGGGCCCGCTCCGCTTCCTGGAACTGCTGCTCCATCTGCTGGAGCTGGCGGTCAATGAAGCCGCGGGCGGCCTGCTGTTTCTGCTCTTGGGTGGCCTGGGGAGGCACCTGCCCCGACTGTTCGGCCTGGCGCACCAGCTGCTCCAGCACCTGGGGATTCTGGCTCTGCTGCTTGGCCATCTCCAGCTGGCTGCGCTGGGCGGTGAGGGTCTGCTCGGTCTTGGCGGTCAGCACGCCATCGCCGCTGATGGCCATCGGCACCGACACTGCCAGGCCAATGGCCAGCAGGGCCGCCAGGGCCGCCACCAGCCAGCGCAGGGGGGTGCGGGGATCGGTCTGATCCAGGCGAGAGCCGAACAGGGCCAGCAACAGGCCCACCAAGGCCATCGGCGACTGGGTGATCAAACGCTCAATCACCATCTGGCGGAAGGCCTCCTCCTGCCAGCTCCAGGCGGACACCACCGCCGCCAGTTGCAGCCCCAGCAGCACGACGAGGGTGAGGCCGAGCCAGCGCAGGAGATAGCCAAGACGGCCGGTGGGGGCAAAGGTCACAGCAGGATGGCAATCAAGCAGGAATCACTGTACGGGTGAGTTCAGGCCATCCCCAGCAACCGTTCTCGTCGGCCGGCTCGGAGCGCCGCCTGCAGGAGCTGGCGGCTGCGCTCAAGGACCAGGCCAGGGCCCAGGGATTTGAGCCGGTGGGCCTGGCCGCCCTGCCGGGAGATGAGCGGATGCCCCTGCGCCATGCGGCGCTGGAGCGTTGGCTGGAGGCCGGTCACCAGGCGGGCATGGCCTGGATGGCCGATCCCCGCCGCCGCCAGATCAGCAGCCTGCTGCCGGGTGCGCGCAGCCTGCTGGCAGTGGGCTTGAACTATCACGTGGCCACCAATCGAGCGCCGGGCAGCCTGGCCGTCGCTCGCTATGGCTGGGGCAGGGATTACCACCGGGTGATCGATGGGCGCCTGCGCCGGCTGGGGCGTTGGCTGGAGGAGCAGTGCCCCGGAGTGGGCTGGCGGGCCTGCGTGGACAGCGCCCCCCTGCTGGACAAGGCCTGGGCCGAACAGGCGGGTCTGGGCTGGATCGGCAAGAACGGCAACCTGATCCATCCCCGCCGGGGGTCGTGGATGCTGATCGGCCATTTGCTCACCACCGTCGATCTCCCGGGCGATGCGCCCTCTGAACCTCTCTGCGGCTCCTGCAGCCGCTGCCTCGAAGCCTGCCCCACCGGCGCCATCAGTGAGCCCTTTGTGGTGGATGCCAACCGCTGCCTGGCGTATCACACGATCGAGAATCGAGACGAGACCCTTCCCGCCGCCATGGTGGCGGCCATGGGCCCCTGGGTGGCCGGCTGCGACATCTGCCAGGACGTCTGCCCCTGGAACCGTCAGCCCCTGCCCAGCTCGGAGGATCCAGACCTGCAGCCCAGGGACTGGCTGCTGAACCTGCGGGCCGACGAAGCCCTCAGCTGGAGTGATGCCGATTGGGACGAGCGGCTGCGCGGGTCAGCCCTGCGCCGGATCAAGCCCTGGATGTGGCGGCGCAATCTGCGGTCGGCCCAGTCCAGGACCCCAGAAGCGGCCCCCTAGGCTGAGCCATGGATCGAGACGCTGGCATGGCTGCGCGCTGGTTGAAATGTCTAGCGACGGCTCCCCTGGCCCTGGCCCTGGCGATCGGCCCGGCTGCTTCGGCGCAGGCCCTAGTGCCTTATGTCTTTGTGCCCAAGGGGGAGGAACTGGAGGCGGCGGGCCTGGGCATCGCCCAGGCGGCCACGCGCCTGCTGCGTCTGGGTCAAGCCGATGACGCCGCCCGGCTGGCGGGCCTGACGGTGCAGCTCCTGCCCAACGACCCCCGTGGCTGGGTGCTGCTAGCGGAAGCGCAGCTGCGCAGCAACCAGATCAAGCCCGCCGCTCAGTCCCTGGCGCGCGCCAAGCAGCTCGATCCGCGCAATGCCGGCATCTGGTTCGCGGAGGGCTCCCTGGCCCTGCGGGATGGCCAACCTGGCCAGGCCGTCGGTCTGCTGGAGACCGGACTGAAGTTCGAGGGCAAGAATCCCGGCGCCCACTTCGATCTGGGCAATGCCCACCTGCTACTGAACGATCCCCAGGCGGCCCTGGGGTCGTTTGAGCGGGCCTCGAGTCTGCGCAAGAATTTCTGGGAGGCCATCAACAACCAGGGGCTGGTGCTGTTCGAGCTCGGCCGCAACGACGACGCCATCCGCCGCTGGCGCCGGGCGCTGGAGATCAACCCCAAGGCCGCTGAACCGCTACTCGCCCTGGCGGCGGCGTTGAATGCCCGAGCCGGGGATCAGAACGAAGCCCTGGAGATGGCCAGCCGGGCCCTGGCGACCGAGCCCAACTACGTGCTGGAGGCCTACCAGAAGGAGCAGCTCTGGGGCCCGAAGCTGCGCAGCAGCACCCGCCTGCTACTGGAGAACCCGGCAATCAAGGCCGCCACCGACCGCGCCAATGCCAACGCCACCGGCACGAGCGAAGGGGAAGACCCCGGGGACGAGTGAAGCCAGGCGCTGGATGGGGCCATCCCAGAGAGGATCTGTAGGCTGAGCGCCTTCCGCCCTGGGACCTCAGAACCGGATGGCCGAGGAGCGCATCCAGCCGATTGCCCTGCATCTGGAGATGCAGCGTTCGTACCTCGAGTACGCCATGAGCGTGATCGTGGGCCGCGCCCTGCCGGATGTGCGCGATGGCCTCAAGCCCGTGCAGCGGCGCATCCTGTTCGCGATGCATGAACTGGGGCTGACCCCGGATCGGCCCTACCGCAAATGCGCCCGGGTGGTGGGCGATGTGCTCGGCAAATACCACCCCCATGGCGACCAGGCGGTCTACGACGCCCTGGTGCGCCAGGTGCAGACCTTCGCCAGCCGCCATCCACTGCTGGATGGCCACGGCAACTTCGGCTCGGTCGACGACGACCCACCGGCCGCCATGCGCTACACCGAAACCCGGCTGGCGCCGATCGCCCACCAGGCACTACTGGATGAGATCGGCAACGACACCGTCGATTTCACCTCCAACTTCGATGGCTCCCAGCAGGAGCCCACCGTGCTGCCAGCCCAGCTGCCCTTCCTGCTGCTGAACGGCTGCTCGGGCATCGCCGTTGGCATGGCCACCAGCATTCCCCCCCACAATCTGGGGGAGGTGGTGGAGGCCCTGATCGCCCTGATCCGCAAGCCGGAGCTGGCCGACGACAAGCTGCTGGAACTGGTGCCAGGGCCTGATTTCCCCACCGGCGGCGAGGTGCTGGTGGGCAGCGGTGTACGCGACACCTACTTGCAGGGGCGCGGCAGCATCCCCATGCGCGGCATCGCCCACATCGAGGAGGTGCAGCCTGGCAAGGGCCGGCACCGGCGCAGCGCCGTGGTGGTCACCGAGTTGCCCTATCAACTGAGCAAGGCGGGCTGGATCGAGAAGCTGGCCGACCAGGTGAACGACGGCAAGATCGGCGGCATCGCCGACATCCGCGACGAGAGCGACCGGGAAGGGATGCGGGTGGTGATCGAGCTGCGCCGCGATGCCGAGGCCAGCAAGGTGCTCACCGACCTACAGCGGCGCACCTCCCTGCAGAGCAATTTCGGCGCGATCCTGCTGGCCCTGGTGAACGGCCAGCCCCAGCAGCTCAGCCTGCGCCAGATGCTCAACCACTTCCTGGAGTATCGGGAGCACACCCTCATCCGCCGCACCAGCCATGCCCTGCGGCGTACCGAAGACCGACTGGAGGTGGTCGAGGGCCTGATCCGTGCCCTCGATGCTCTGCCGGAAGTGATCGAACGGATCCAGGCGGCCAGCGACGCCGCCAGTGCCAGGGCCAGCCTGCAGGTGCACTTCGATCTGAGCGAACGCCAGGCCGATGCCGTGCTGGCGATGCCCCTACGGCGGCTCACCAGCCTGGAGCAGGACGGGCTGCGCAAGGAATCGCTGGAATTGATGGAGGAACGGGAGCGCCTGCGCCACCTGCTCGACGATCGTGCGGCCCTGCTCGAGTCGATGGTGGCCGAACTGAAGGCCCTCAAAAAGCGTTACTCCACCCCTCGCCGCACCCGGCTGGTGGCCGGCGGCGACGACCTGGTGGCCCAGCGGGCGGCAGCGGTGCGGCCCAACACCGAACTGCAGCGTCAGCAGGCGCTCGAGGCCCTACCCGGGGATGGACGGCTGCTGATCCAGGCCGATGGGGTCGTGCGGATCGTGACCCCCCAGACGCTGGGGCGACTGCACCTCGATGAAGCGGTTCCGCTGGGGGAGCATCCCTCCCCGGCGCGCCTGATCCTGCCGGTGGCGATGAAACCATCCCTGCTGGCCTTCAGCGCCAGTGGCCGGGTGGCCATGCTGCGCTGGGAATTCGCCGCCCAGCAGCCCGGTTCCCTGGACAAATTCCTGCCCGAAGGCCTGCTGGGCGATCCGATCGTGGAGGTGCTGCCCCTGCCGCAGAACGCAACGGGAACCCTGGGTCTGCTCAGCAGCGACGGCCGCTTCAAACGGCTGCCGGTCGAGGCGTTCAGCGAACTCTCCGGCCGTGCCGCCACCGTGCTGAAACTCAAGGAGGGGGTCAGCCTCACCCGCGTGGTGCCCTGCTGCGACGGCACGAGTCTTGTGGTGGGCAGCAGTTCCGGCCGACTGCTGCGCCTTGATGTGAACGAGACGACCCTGCCGGTGCTGGGGCGAGCCGCCCAGGGCCCGACCCTGCTGCGCCTGCTGCCAGGAGAAGCCATCGTGGGAGCAGCCTGCGTGGCGGATGGAGGAGAGGTGCTGCTCGCCAGCCAGCTGGGATTGATCAAACGGCTGTCGGTGGCCAGCCTGCGGCCGTGCCAACGGGGCGATCTGGGCCAGATCGGTCTGCAGTTTCTCGAGCGCAGGGATCAACTGATCGACCTCCAGCCGTTCCTGGACACCACCATCGCCGTCGTCGTGAGCAACAACCGCAGCCAGCGGCTGGACCCAGCAAGCCTGCCCGCCGGGGACCCACCCGCTGCAGCCTTGGCCCTTGGCCTGGCTGCCGGTGAGAACCTGCGCCAGCTGGTGACTCTGACCACAGCGCTCTGACAACTCAGCACAGAAGGCAACGCAGCTGTGTCGTTTCCTGATGATCAAGGCCTGGTCTTGGGACCAATCCAGATCAGATCGTGCCGGCCAGCTTCTTGGCGGCCAGACCGGTGGGCTCAAGCATCAACTTGCTGGAGCGCACTGAATCGTCCATTTCGATCGGGTAGTTGCCATCGAAGCAGGCGGTGCAGAAGTGGGAGGCGTGGTCGTGGGCGGCTTCGAGCATGCCCTCCTGGCTGAGATAGGCGAGGGAATCCACCTGGAGGTGATCGGTGATCTCCTGGAGGTTGAAGCGCGCAGCGATCAGTTGGTCCTGGTTGTCGGTGTCGATGCCGTAGAAACAGGGGTGGGTGACCGGCGGCGAGCTGATGCGCATGTGCACTTCGGTGGCACCGGCGTCACGCAGGGCCTGCACCAGCTTGCGGCTGGTGGTGCCGCGCACGATCGAATCATCGATCACCAGCACTCGCTTGCCGGAGAGCACATCGGGAAGGGGATTGAGCTTGACGCGGATGCCTGCCTCCCGCATCGCCTGGGTGGGTTGAATGAAGGTGCGGCCCACATAGCGGTTCTTGATCAGTCCATCGGCAAAGGGGATGCCGCTGGCCTTGGAAAAACCGATGGCTGCGGGAATGCCGGAGTCGGGAACACCGATGACGATGTCGGCTTCCACCGCCGTTTCCCGTGCCAGCACCTCACCGATGCGGTGACGATAGCTGTAGAGAGATTCGCCGAAGAAGCGGCTATCGGGCCGGGCGAAGTAGATCATCTCGAAGATGCAGAGCTTGATGGGCTCCTCGCACCAGCGCTGGCGGGCCGGCAGCGGATCCCCGGCGCTGAAACGGATCAGTTCACCGGGGCCCACGTCACCGTCGTAGGCGGCGCCGATGATGTCGAGTCCGCAAGTCTCGCTGCTCACCACCCACTGGCCCTGGTGCTTGTCGCCGATGTGGCCAAAGACCAGAGGCCGCACGCCATGGCCATCGCGCAGGGCGAACAGCCCATCGGGGGTGCCGATCGCCAGGCTGAAGGCCCCGCGGCAGCGGCCGGCCGCATCGCGGATCGCCTCCTCCCAACCCAGCCCCCCATCGACGGCGTGCTGCAGGGCGAAGGCGATCAGCTCGGAATCGGTGGTGGAGGTGAACTGGATCTCACTGGCCTGAACGGACTGGCGCAGATCTTCAACGTTGACGATATTGCCGTTGTGGGCGAGCGCGAACGGGCCGAGCCTGGTCATCAGCACCACCGGCTGGGCGTTGCAGACGCGGCTGCTGCCGGTGGTGGAATAGCGGTTGTGGCCCACGGCCAGATCACCGGGCATGCGATCCAGCACGTCCTGATCGAAGACCTGGCTCACTAGGCCCATGTCCTTGTGCAGGCGCACCTTGTCGCCGTTGAACACGGCGATGCCAGCCGACTCCTGACCCCGGTGCTGCAGGGCGTAGAGGCCGAAGTAGGTGAGGTTGGCCACCTCCTGGCCAGGGGCATACACGGCGAAGACCCCACAGGCCTCTTCCATCCGGTCGGGCCGTTCCGGCGTGGGGTGCGCGCTTGCCACAGGCCCGTTCACCTTTCTTTTACCTTTGCATTGTGCCTCAGCCGGCTGCGGCCAGTCGTCGCGGCAGTGCATTCTCGTAGCTCGCCCGCAGCTCCTCCACCCCCACGGCCAGCAGAACGGCACCAGAGTGCTCAACGCTCAGGGCTGAGCCGGCCTCAGCCACCCGGCCGATCGGCGTGGCCAGCGGCTCGGATTCCAGAGTCGGCTGAGCCGCCAGCAGCTGCCGCCAGGTCTGCTCCTGATCAGGACTGAGCGACACAAGCACCCTGGCGCCCCCTTCGGCGAAGAGCAGGCGGTCGAGACGACCCGCAGCAGCGCCAAGCTCAAGGACAGCGCCGAGGCCGGAGGCGATGCAACACTCGGCGGCCGACACCGCCAGGCCCCCATCGCTGAGATCGTGGGCGGAGGCCACCAGGCCCGCCGTGATCGCCTGGCGCAGCAGGCTTTGCACCACCCGCTCCAGCTTCAGGTCGGTGAGCGGAGGCCGGCCCGTGGCCAGGCCATGGACGCTCTCCAGGTAGCTGGAGGCCGCCAGGGCCAGGCGGTCATCGCCGTCGCTGGCGGCCACGGGCACCCCCAACAGCCAGATCTGATCGCCTGGGGCCCGCCAGCCCAGGCCGGTGACGTGATCGAGGTCGTGCACGAGGCCCACCATCCCCACCACCGGGGTGGGGTGAATCGGCTGCAGGCTGCCATCGGGCCGCCGGGTTTCGTTGTACAGGGAGACGTTGCCGCCGGTGACGGGGGTCTCCAGGGCCAGGCAGGCCTGCGAGATGCCGCGGCAAGCCATGGCCAGCTGCCAATAGCCGGTGGGGGTTTCCGGGGAGGGGAAGTTGAGGTTGTCGGTGACCGCCAGGGGTTCAGCCCCGACACAGCTGAGGTTGCGGGCGGCTTCGGCCACCGCCGCCAGCGCGCCCCGCTCGGGATCCAGGGCCACCCAGCGGTTGGGGCAGTCGACGGTGGCGGCCACCCCGCGGCTGGTGGCCTCCATAGCGCCCTGACCCCGCTGGGGCCGCAGACGCACCACGGCCGCATCGGCGCCACCGGGGGGCATCACCGTGTTGGCCTGCACCTGGTGGTCGTACTGGCGATAGACCCAGCGCTTGCTGGCGATGGTGGGGTCATCGAGCAGGTGCAGCAGCACGGCGCCCCAAGTCAGCGGCTGGCCGTCCAGGGGACCGGCCGCGGGCGTGATGCCGCGCGCGCCGGCAGCGGGCAGTTCGGCCTCGCTCCAGCGCCAGTGGGCCTGGATGGCGGCCGGCGGCTCGCTGATCAGTTCGTGGTGGTTGATCGGGGTGTCATCGGCGAGGGCGCTGGCGGGCACTTCCGCTGCCACCGCACCGCCCTGCATCACCCGCACCACGTTGTCGGCCAGCACGCGACCCACCACGGCGGCCTGCAGACCCCAACGGCGGAAGCGGGCCATCAGGACCTCCTCGCAACCTGGCCTGACCACGAACAGCATCCGTTCCTGCGATTCGCTGAGCAGGAACTCGTAGGCGCTCATGCCGCTCTCCCGGGCGGGAACCCGGTCAAGATCCAGCTCAATGCCCAGACCCCCCTTGGCAGCCATCTCCGAGCAGCTGCAGGTGAGGCCAGCGGCCCCCATATCCTGGGCAGCGAGCACATCGCCACTCTGGAACGCTTCGAGGCAGGCCTCGATCAACCCCTTCTCCAGGAAGGGGTCGCCCACCTGCACCGCCGGGCGGTCATCGAGTGATGCCTCACTAAGCTCGGCCGAGGCAAAGCTGGCGCCGCCCATGCCGTCGCGGCCGGTGGTGCTGCCGACGTACACCACCGGATTGCCGACCCCCACGGCCCCGGAGCAGACGATCTCCTCGGTTTCCATCAGCCCCAGGGCCATGGCGTTCACCAGCGGATTGCCGGAGTAGCTGGGATCAAAGGCCACCTCGCCGCCCACGGTGGGCACGCCCACGCAGTTGCCGTAGTGGGCGATTCCGGCCACCACCCCCTCCATCAGACCCACATTGCGCTCGTCATCGAGGGGGCCGAAGCGCAGGGCATTGAGCAGGGCGATCGGCCGGGCCCCCATGGTGAAGATGTCGCGCAGGATGCCGCCCACGCCGGTGGCCGCCCCCTGAAACGGCTCCACCGCCGAGGGGTGGTTGTGGCTCTCGATTTTGAAAGCGAGCCGCTGGCCCTCGCCCAGGTCCACCACACCGGCGTTCTCGCCGGGGCCCACCAAGATGCGCGGCCCACTGGTGGGGAAACCCTGGAGCAGTGGCCTGGAGTTGCGGTAGCAGCAGTGCTCCGACCACATCACCCCGAACATGCCCAGTTCGGCGCGGTTGGGATCCCGGCCCAGCCGGCGGCAGATCTCGTCGTAGTCGGCCTGGCTGAGGCCCTCCTGGCGCAGGGCCTCAGCGACCGGGAAGGAGGGTATGGCAACCACAGCGGGGACTCAGCAGGGCTCCAGTGTGGCCGAGCCCGGGGCCCAGGCCCGCCGCCGCGGGAGTTCAGATCCAGGGATCCTCCGGTTCGGGCGGATCACCATCAAGGGGCTGAGGGCGCCTTGGCTCCGGCCGGCGTCGGGGCGCGGCCGAATCCTGCCGCAGGGGCTCGCCCCAGGCCTCCGGGTCATCCCAGTCCTCGCGTGCGTCGAGGGGTTCTGGCTCCTGCCAGGGGGGCTCCTCCAGCCAGCCCTCCAGCCGCTCCTCGAAGCGTCCGCCCACCTCATCGAACTGCTCCTTCCAGCGGCGGGAGCGCCGCAGCAACTCCTGGCGCACGCTGGCGCGGGCCAGAGGAAGATCATCGAGGCCCTGCAGGGCCGTCATCACCTGACCGGGCTGCTGATCGAAGATTCGCTCGGGGGAGAGCAGCCATCGGCTGCTGCCGGGCAGGCGCGGATCGCTACGGGCCACCAGATAACTGACGATGCGGCCGCTGCGCATGTCCACATTGGCGTCAGCGATCACCCCCAGCAGTTGGCTGTCGCCCCCGAGCAGAGCTGCGTCGAAGAGGGTGGGCAAGCGCTCCAGGGTGGCGGGGTCGGTGTCAGCGGGTTCCCCCTGCACCAGAGCCTCCTGGTCACTGAGGCCGCGCAGTTGGTTGAGCCGCCACACCAGGCGGCGACTGCCGAAGGCGGAAGGCTTACTCACCCAGCCCAGCAGGCGGTGCACCGGCGGATGCATCCAGCCCTGCAGACCGGCGCCATGGTCGATCCCCTGGTGGCAGCGCACCCGGCGGCGCAACAGGTCGCTGAGCAGCAGTTGCTCGGGCAGGCTCACGGCCTCAGCTGCGGATCTGAACGGGCATCACCAGGTAGGTGAAGCTGGGATCCTGCGCGGAGGTGAGCACCGCCGGGGTGGTGGGGGCATTGCAGCGCAGCTCCACCCGCTCAGGTGTCATCGCCTTGAGCCCATCAAGCACATAACGCACGTTGAAGGCGATTTCGATCGGTTCACCGCTGATCACCGCCGGCAGGTCTTCGGAGCCGCTGCCCACGTCCTGGGCGTCGGCACTGATGTGCAGCTGACCACTGGCGGGATCACTGCTGAGCTTGACGACGTTGTTGTGTTGGTCGGCCAGCACCGCCACCCGCTCAAGCGCCTGGATGAAGCCCCGGCGATCCAGCTCCAGGGTGCGACTGAAGCGCTCGGGAATCAGCTGGCGGTAGTTGGGGTAGGTGCCATCGAGGCTGCGGCTGGTGAGCACCTGGTCAGCCCAGAGAAACACCACCTGTCCCCGGTCGCAGTACAGGCTGACCGGATCATCACTGCTGCAGGCGGAGAGCAGCCGCTCCAGCTCCCGCAGGGAGCGGGCCGGCACGGTCACAGCGAAGGGCTCGCTGCCGTCTTCAGCGCCGGAGAAGGCCTTCTCCAGACGCAGCACCGAGAGGCGGTGCCCATCGGTGGCGGCGCACTCCAGATGCTGATCCGCCAGGCCCAGGTGCACCCCGGTGAGCAACTGCTTGGCCTCATCGCCGCTACTGGCAAACAGCGTGGCCCGCAGCCCCTTCACCAGAGCCTCCGGTTGCAAGCGCAGGGGCGTTCCGGTCTGAACGAGGGGCAGATCGGGAAAGTCCTCAGCGGAGAGCCCGCGCATCTGATAACTGCCAGAGCGGCTGTTGAGTTCCACCTGTTCCTGGCCTTCCTCACAGCTGAGGCTGATCGGGCTGTCGCTGGAGAGCCGGGAAACGATTTCACCGAAGAGTCGAGACGGCAGTGTGATCGTGCCACTGCTCTCGACGGAAGCGCTGAGGCTGGTCTGAATGCCGAGGCTGAGGTCGAAACCGGTGAGGCTGAGCCGGCCGGTGCCGGCATCGGCGGTGAGCAGCACGTTGGCCAGCACCGGATGGGTGGGGCGTGAGGCCACGGCACGGCTGACCAGCTGAAGGCTGGCGCTCAGTTCCGCCTGAGAGCAGACCAGCTTCATCGCGACATGACTCCAGAGAGGACAACCCCGCCAAGGGCTCCACCACGCTTCCACACCACTGCCCGAAGCGCAACGAGAGCCCGTCTGCTCGAACCGCTTTCCCCCGGCCTTTTCCCCAATCCTGTTACTGGTTTTGGATTAATTGAAAAGAAAACAAATCCAATCCGTAGTCGTAGGGGCTGGGGAAAAGGTGGAAAAGCCCACCGCCTCAGTGTTGGACTGAAGTTCTTGCGATCAGGACTGCGGAATTCTCCAGAGAAAAATCACCGAAATCAGGGTTTTCCACTCTTTCCCGGATCTGGGGAAAACGTCAGCGTTTCAGGGGCGCACGCTTGGCCCCGGTTCTCCCCGCCTTGAGGCGACTTTTCCTGTGGACGCTTTGGCCAGTGACACCGCAACAAAAAGCCCCATGCCGGAACTTCCGGCATGGGGCTGGGTAGATGGTTGGGGTCAGCTGTCCTGGCTCAGAAGCCCATCACCTTGGCCACCACATCCACTTCGGGGGCGAGGCCGGCATGGAAGGCCCCGTCGCAGTTGTCGATGGCCGTGTTGGGATCCTTCAGGCCGTTTCCCGTGAGCACACACACCACCGTGGCGCCAGTGGGCACCTGCTCCGCCTGCTGCAGCAGACCCGCCACCGAGGCGGCACTGGCCGGTTCACAGAACACCCCTTCCTCCCGGCCCAGCAGCTGGTAAGCCTCGAGGATGTCCTGGTCGGTGACGGCGTGGAAGCTACCGCCGCTCTGCTCACGCACGGCAAGGGCCTTCTCGCGGTTGGCGGGATTGCCGATGCGGATCGCTGTGGCGATGGTGTCCGGTTGCTCCACCGTGTGACCCACCACCAACGGAGCGGATCCACTGGCCTGGAAGCCCATCATTCGGGGCAGCCTCCGGCTGTGGCCGGCCTGCCGGTACTCCTGGAAGCCCATCCAGTAGGCACTGATGTTGCCGGCGTTGCCCATGGGGATGCAGAGCCAGTCGGGGGCGTCACCGAGGGCATCGACCACCTCGAAGGCGGCGGTCTTCTGTCCCTGTAGGCGGTAGGGGTTGAGCGAATTCACCAGGGTCACCGGATAGTTGTCGGCCACCTCGCGCACGATCGCCAGGGCCCGATCGAAGTTCCCCTTCACCGCCAGCACTTCAGCCCCATACACCAGAGCCTGGGCCAGCTTGCCCTGGGCCACATACCCGTCAGGGATCAGCACGAAGGCGCGCATGCCGCCGCGGCGGGCATAGGCGGCGGCCGCGGCGCTGGTGTTGCCGGTGCTGGCGCAGATCACCGCCTCGGCGCCAGCTTCCTTCGCCTTGCTCACCGCCATCGTCATCCCCCGGTCTTTGAAGCTGCCGGTGGGGTTCAAGCCGTCGTATTTGAGGAATACCTTGATGCCGCGGCCCAGCCGCGACGACACCGCCGGCGCCGGGATCAGGGGGGTGGCCCCTTCGCGCAGGGTGATCACCGGCGTGGAGTCGCTCACCGGCAACCAGCGCCGGTAGGCCTCGATCAACCCCGGCCAGTCCTGCATCGTGGGCTGCTGGCCCAGTCGCCGAAGAGCTGAAAGCAGGGGCACGTCGGCAGGAGGTCAGGCTGAAGCGAATCTACGCGGCCGGTTCCTGGATGCCTCCGGGCGTTGGTTTGCCGGCTCAGGGGGTGGGCACTGGTGTGGCCGTGGGCTGATCGCCGCTGCCGGGTTTGGCGGTTCCATCGCCGCGCAGGCCGTCGAGCGGCGATTCCGAGAAGAAGCGCACCAAATCGGAAATCGAGCTCGCTTTGCTGATCACCCCCAGCAGGGCGGGAATGTTCACGGCCAGCTCCGGAGACGGATAGGCCTGCAGGAAGCCGGTGGCGCTGAGGCTGCCGTTGCCATTGGCCAGACCCGTGATCAGGGCGCCGCGGATGGCTTGGACCCCTTTCTGGGGTGCTCGCAAGGGGGAGAAGATTGTTGCCAGCCGCTGCAGCAGGGCTTCGCCGATCCGCGTCGAGAGCAGTCGGCTGGTGAGCACCAACGGCAGCGAGAGTTGCTGGTTGAGCAGCTTGGACACCGTGGCCGGATCCTGATTGCTGAAGCGCATCACATCGCCCAGCAGCCCGCGGGCCTCCCCTGTCTGGGCCAGGTGCTCCAGGTCGGCGACCGGAATCGAGCGGCGGAAGGCGCCACTCACGAACACCACCTGCTGGGCAGCCTGCGCGTGCAGTCCTGGGGTTGCGGCACTCAGGGAAAGCCCCAGCAGGACGGCCAGGAGTTTGGGCGAACGGGCCAAGAGCTGCAGCCTGGTGGTTGATCGACTCTAAGAGCTGCCGGTGGCGCTGAGAACAGCGCTCTGCCGCAGCTCGGGAGCCACCAGGACATCTCGCAGCAGGCGCACCACGCTGCGCTCTGCCAGACCTTGGGCCAGCTGCACGCCCATGCGGCGCAGATCCGGTTCCCCCAGCAGCCGGGGCAGGCGGCGCAGCAACAGCTGGGGCTCGAAGCCGGGCAGTTCCCTCAGGATCGTCAGCAGTTGCTGCACCGGCTCCAGGCTGAGCAGGGCCTCCTCTGGGCTCTCCAGCCGGGGGCTGCGCAGTCCCGGCGGTTGCAGGCGGCGCGGCAGGCGGCTGCCCAGGCGGCGGAAGGCCTGCCAGCCGATCGCATCCACCCGATCCACCACGGCATCGACGAGCTGCTGGCGCAGCAGGCCGCCCTTGGGGGAGAAGAGAAAGTCGATCACCTGATCCAGCAGGCCCTCCAGGTCCAGCTGGTCCTGCAGGGAGGCGCTGCTGACCAGGTCCTCCAGCCGCTGCCAGCGGAAGTCCTCTCCGTCGAAGAGCATTTCGCGCAGGCTGCTGCGCAGGGCCGGATCCGGGTCCTCCATCAGCCGGCGGGCGAAGTAGGGGTAGGCGGCGCCGAGGATCTTGAAGTCGGGGTCCACGCTCAGGGCGATGCCCTCCAGCGTCACTAGGGAGCGGATGATCAGGGCGTAGTAGGGCGGCACCTGGAAGGGGAAGCGGTACATCACTCCGGAGAGGTCATCGGTGACGGCCTTGAAATCCATGCGGCTGACGCCCATCTCCAGAGCCTGGCCGAAGACGCTCTCGAAGGCCGGAACGATTGGCTCGAGATTCACCTCTTCACCAAGGAACCCCAGGCTCACAAAATCGCGCGAGAGCGAACTGAAGTTGCGGTTCACCAGATGCACAACGGCCTGAATCAGGCCTGTTCTCGACTCACGGCTCACCTCGCTCATCATGCCGAAATCGAGATAGGCCAGCCGGCCATCGGGCAGGGCCAGCAGGTTGCCGGGGTGAGGATCCGCATGGAAAAAACCATGCTCCAGCAATTGCTGCAGGCTGCAGTTCACTCCGATCTGCACCATCTCATCGGGGTTGATCCCCAGCGAGCGCACCGCCTCCAGGTTGGTGAGCTTCACCCCATCGATCCACTCCATCGTCAGCACCCGCCGGCTGGTGACCTCGCGGTAGATGCGCGGCACGGCGATGCGGGGATTGTGCTGATGCAGCCGCGCGAAGTGCTCGGCGTTGCTGGCTTCGTTGAGGTAGTCCATCTCCTCGAAGACCCGCTTGCCCAGCTCATCGATCAGGGCTACCAGATCACTGCGGATCAGGCGCACGTTTCTGTTCAGCCAGGCGGCGATCTGACGCACGATGTAGAGATCGAGGGTGATCTGCTCGCGCAGTCCCGGCCGCTGCACCTTCACCGCCACGGCCTCGCCGCTGAGCAGCACCCCCCGGTGCACCTGGCCCAGGGAGGCCGCTGAGATGGGCTCCCGATCCAGTTGCTGGAACAGGCTGTTCACCGGGGCGCCGAGGTCTTCCTCAATGCAGGCCATTGCCAAGGAACTCTCGAAGCCCGGCAGCTGATCCTGCAGCTGGGCCAGTTGCTCCAGCAGCACCGGCGGGATGATGTCCGGCCGAGTGGAGAGGGCCTGGCCCGCCTTGATGAAAGCGGGGCCCAGGGCCGCCAGCAGCTCGGCGCATTCCCGTGCCCTTGCCCGTGCACGTTCTTCGTTGTTGAGCGCTCCGAAAAATCTGTCGACCGCCACACCGATCAGAAACAGGCTGATGGGCACAAGGGTCTGCCAGAGTCGCCGCAGCAGGCGCTGGGGGTGGCCGGCGTAGATCCGTGAGATCGTCTGCGGGTCGTAGCTGAGCAGGCCCGCGGCTTCGATGAAGTCGCTGAGTTCCTCGGGGCTGCTGCTCTGCTCACCGATGCTGTCTCCGGTGATCGTGTCCTGATCCGAGCGGACCATCAAGGAGCAGTTCGACTGTTTCTCTTCTAAACGAAAGCGACCGCCGCTACGGTCTGGGCAACCACCGGAGGCCGGCGTGCTCACGGGTCTGCGCCTGGAGAACATCGCCCTGATCGATGCTCTGGATCTCAGTTTCAGGCCTGGGTTCACCGTTCTCACTGGCGAGACCGGTGCGGGTAAATCGCTCCTCCTCGATGCCCTCGATGCGCTGCTGGGTGGTGCCCAGGGCAGTGAGGGCCTACGGCTGCTGCGCCCGGGTTGTGGGCGGGCGCGCATCGAAGCCGGTTTCTCCTGCTCGGAGCCGCTGCGGGCCTGGCTGATGGAGCAGGAACTCGCCCCCGAAGAGTCCGAGCTGGTCATCAGCCGGGAGTGGCGCCAGCAGGAGGAACGCATCAGCAGCCGCAGCCGCGTCAATGGGGTGATCGTCAACCGCAGCCAGTTGCTGGAGCTGCGCCCCCTGCTGCTCGAGCTCACTGTTCAGGGGCAGACCCAGCAGCTGGCGCGCCCAGGGCAGCAGCGCCGCTGGTTGGATCGCTTCGGCGGGGAGCCGATCGCTGTGGCCCTGGTGGCGGCCCGCTCGGCGGTGCGGGCCTGGAAAGTCGCCGCCGCGGCCCTGAACACCGCCAGGGCCGAGCAGCAGCGCCAGCAGCTCGATCGGCAGCAGCGGCTGCAGTTGTTGGACGACCTGGAGGCGGCTCAGCTCAACGACCCCCACGAACGCCAGCGTCTGCAGGGGGAGCAGGACCGACTGGCCCACGCCGTGCGCCTGCAGGAGGGGGTCACAACAGTGGGCGGACGGCTGGTGGAGGGCCTGGAGGGAGCCCCTTCGGTGCTCGACCACCTCGCTGCCATCGAGCAGGAGCTGCAGCAGCTGCAGGGCTTCGATGCGGGCCTGCAACCCTGGCTGGAGCGGTGCAGCGAGGCGGCCCAACTGTTGCAGGAGCTGGCCTCAGGCCTCGATCGTTATGGCGCCGGCCTGGAGAGCGATCCTGAAACGCTTTCTGCTCTGCAGGAGCGCATGGCGCAGCTCAAGGCCCTGGAGCGGCGCCATGGCCAGGAGCTGGTTGCCCTGATCAGCCTGCGGGATGATCTCCGCCGCCAGTGCGATGCCACTGGGGTGGAGGCTTCGCTGCGGCAGCTGGAGCAGCAGGAGCAGGTCAGCCGCCTCAGGCGCGATCAGATCTGCTCAGAGCTCAGCCAGCGCCGCCGGGTCGCCGCCACGGCCCTGGAGCGAGAGCTGATGGACACCCTGCGGCCGCTGGGGTTGGCCCAGGTGCGCTTCAAGATCTCGATCGAGCCGGCCCCGCCCGCAGAGGAGGGGGCCGATGCCATCGGTTTCCTGTTCTCGGCCAACCCCGGCCAGCCCATCGCCCCCCTGCAGGAGGTGGCCAGCGGCGGCGAGATGAGCCGCTTCCTGCTGGCCCTGAAAACCTGTCTGGCGGCGGCCGATCCCCAGGTCACCCTGCTCTTCGACGAAATCGACAGTGGCGTGAGTGGCCGGGTCAGCGGGGCCATCGCCGCTCTGCTTCGCCGCCTGGCTGAGCAGCGTCAGGTGTTCTGCGTCACCCATCAGCCGCTGGTGGCCGCCATGGCCCAGCACCACTTCCGCGTCAGCAAGCAGGTGGAGGCGGGACTTACTCGCACGGGGGTGACGGCCCTGCTGGAGAGCGGCGAGCGGGAGCGGGAACTGGCTGAGCTGGCCGGCGGGGATTCGGGGGAAACCCTCAGCTATGTGGCCAGCCTGCTCCAGCAGGGCACCACCTGAGCCGCAGCTGCAGCCCGTAGACTCCAGGCTGTCAGGGTTGCTGAATGCCCCGCGCCAGATCCGGCTCCGGATCCAAGAGCCCCGCCACCAATGGAGAAGGCCCCGAAGCCCTGTCCGGCCTGGCCACCACCTCCGGTCTTGATCCCAGCGCTCTCCTCAACGGCGGCAGCCTTGAGGATGTGATCCGGGTGCGTGGCGCCCGTCAGCACAACTTGCGCAACGTTGATCTCACCCTGCCGCGGAACCGCCTGGTGGTGTTCACCGGCGTGAGCGGCAGCGGCAAGAGCTCCCTCGCCTTCGACACGATCTTCGCCGAGGGACAGCGCCGCTACGTGGAGAGCCTTTCCGCCTACGCGCGCCAGTTCCTCGGCCAGGTGGACAAGCCTGATGTGGATGCGATCGAGGGGCTCTCACCGGCGATCTCGATCGACCAGAAATCCACCAGCCACAACCCCCGCTCCACCGTCGGCACCGTCACCGAGATCCAGGACTACCTGCGCCTGCTGTTCGGCCGCGCCGGTGAGCCCCACTGTCCCCAGTGCAACCGCTCGATCCGGCCCGAGAGCATCGACGAGATGGTCGATCGGATCGCCACCTTGCCGGAGGGCACCCGCTATCAGCTGCTGGCACCGGTGGTGCGGGGCAAGAAGGGCACCCACACCAAGCTGCTCTCCGGTCTGGTGGCCGAGGGCTTTGTCCGTGTGCGCATCAACGGCGAGGTGCGGGAGCTCTCCGACAACATTGAGCTCGACAAGAACCATGCCCACAACATCGAGGTGGTGGTGGACCGGCTGGTGGCGCGCGAGGGCATCAACGAACGCCTGACCGATTCGCTGCGCACCTGCCTCAAGCGCGGCGATGGCCTGGCCCTGGTGGAGGTGGTGCCCAAGAGCGGCGAGGAGCTGCCAGAGGGCATCGATCGCGAACGGCTCTATTCCGAGAATTTCGCCTGCCCGGTGCACGGCGCCGTGATGGAGGAGCTCTCACCCCGGCTGTTCTCCTTCAACAGCCCCTATGGCGCCTGCCCCGACTGCCACGGCATCGGCCATCTGCGCCAGTTCACCCTGGAGCGGGTGGTGCCCGACCCCTCCCTGCCGGTGTACGCCGCGATCGCCCCCTGGAGCGACAAGGACAACAGTTATTACTTCTCCCTGCTCTTCAGCGTGGGCGAGGCTTTCGGCTTCGAGATCAAGACCCCCTGGAACCAGCTCAGCGACGAGCAGCGCCAGGTGGTGCTCCACGGCAGCGAGGAGCCCATCTCCATCCAGGCCGACAGCCGCTACCGCAAGAGCGAGACCTACCAGCGGCCCTTCGAGGGGATCCTGCCGATCCTGGAGCGCCAGTTGCGCGACGCCAGTGGCGAGTCGGTGCGCCAGAAGCTGGAGCAATACCTGGAAATGGTGCCCTGCGGCACCTGCCAGGGGCTGCGCCTGAGGCCCGAGGCCCTGGCGGTGCGGGTGGGGCCCTACGCCATTCATGAGCTCACCGCCGTGAGCGTGGCCGACACGCTGGAGCGGATTGAGGCCTTGATGGGGGTGGCTGAGGGGGCCGACCCCCTGCTGAAGCCCCGTCAGATCCAGATCGGCGACCTGGTGCTGCGGGAAATCCGCATGCGCCTGAAGTTCCTGTTGGATGTGGGTCTCGAGTACCTCAGCCTGGACCGGCCGGCCATGACCCTCTCCGGGGGAGAGGCCCAGCGCATCCGCCTGGCCACCCAGATCGGCGCCGGCCTCACCGGCGTGCTCTACGTGCTGGATGAACCCAGCATCGGCCTGCACCAGCGCGACAACGACCGCCTGCTCAACACCCTCTTCAAGCTGCGCGACCTGGGCAACACCCTGATCGTGGTGGAGCATGACGAGGACACCATCCGCGCCGCCGATCACCTCGTGGACATCGGCCCCGGAGCCGGTGTGCACGGGGGCCACATTGTGGCCGAGGGGTCGCTGCAGAACCTGCTCGAAGCCAAGGACTCGCTCACGGGGGCCTATCTCAGCGGTCGCCTCTCCATTCCCACTCCCGCCGAGCGGCGAGCCTCCGGCAGCCGCAAGCTCACCCTGGTCAACTGCCGCCGCAACAACCTCCTGGGCCTCAACATCGACATTCCCCTCGGCCGCCTTGTGGCTGTCACCGGGGTGAGCGGCAGCGGCAAGAGCACCCTGGTGAACGAGCTGCTGCATCCGGCCCTGGAGCACAAGCTCGGCATGCGGGTGCCCTTCCCCTCCGGCCTCGAGGAGCTGCGCGGCATCCAGTCGGTCGACAAGGTGATCGTGATCGACCAGAGCCCGATCGGCCGCACCCCCCGCTCGAACCCGGCCACTTACACCGGCGCCTTCGATCCGATCCGCCAGGTGTTCGCCGCCACCGTGGAGGCCAAGGCCCGCGGCTACCAGGTGGGCCAGTTCAGCTTCAACGTCAAAGGGGGGCGCTGCGAGGCCTGCAGCGGCCAGGGGGTGAACGTGATCGAGATGAACTTCCTGCCCGATGTCTACGTGCAGTGCGATGTCTGCAAGGGGGCCCGCTACAACCGCGAAACCCTGCAGGTGGCCTACAGGGGCTTCACCATCGCCGAGGTGCTGCAGATGACGGTGGAGCAGGCCGCCGAGGTGTTCAGCGCCATTCCCCAGGCCGCCGATCGTCTACGCACCCTGGTGGATGTGGGCCTGGGCTACATCAAGCTCGGCCAGCCGGCCCCCACCCTTTCCGGCGGTGAGGCCCAGCGGGTGAAGCTGGCCACCGAACTCTCCAAGCGTGCCACTGGCAAGACACTCTACCTGATCGATGAGCCCACCACCGGCTTGAGCTTCTACGACGTGCACAAGCTGATGGACGTGATGCAGCGTCTGGTGGACAAGGGCAACTCGATTGTGGTGATTGAGCACAACCTCGATGTGATCCGCTGCGCCGATTGGGTGATCGATCTGGGCCCCGAAGGGGGCAACAAAGGCGGTGAAATCGTGGTGGCAGGCACCCCTGAGCAGGTGGCTGAGCACCCCACCAGTCACACGGGCCGATATCTCAAGCAGGTGCTCGCCCAGCATCCGCCTGTGGCCATGGTGGCCTGACGGACAGGCCCGGAATCCAGCAAGGGAGATCATGGAGGTTCTCGGTTGCCTTCCTGTGTCCGCGCTCCGCTCCGCTTCGGCTGCTCCGCTGCTGCTCACCATCTCCGGGCTGCTTGGGGCGGCACTCGTCCTGCCTGTCCCGGCGCGGGCCCTGGAGCAGGTTGAGCTCCGCCTGCCTTTCCTCGAGTTCAGCTTCAGCGTCAAGCTGGAGGAGCTGAGCAATCCTGCAAGCCTGCTCAGCGGCACCAGTGATCTTGCGGAGCTGAATCAGGCCACCAGTGGTGCCGTCGGACGCCAGCTGATCGCCCTGTTCAACGCCCCCCTGCCCCTGCAGGTGCCGGCGGTGGTGAATGAAGCGGAGGGGTCCCCGATGCTCAACCAGGCGCTGCTGCTGGTTTCGGCCCTGGGGGGCATTGATGGATTGCCGGCCCAGTTCAACGGCAACGACCTCTCCCGGGTGCTCGACAAGGCGGCGGCCCAGGGACCCCTGACCATGCTCAGCGTGATGCGGACGTTGCCGGGCAGCACCGCCTCGGTGGACCTGGGTCGGGCTCTGTTCGCGGTGCGACGGCTGGCCTCCCAGCAGCAGCCGGCAGACCGCCTCCTGGCCGGCAGGACTCCAGCCAGCGTCAGCCCGGCCCTCAGCCAGCCCGGCCCCCTGACGGTGGAGCGCAAGCTGATCACCCTGCCGGCCCCCCACCGGCCCAAGCCCCTGCAGGTGGTGCAGATCAGCCCAAGCCAAGGGGCGAATGGCCGTCTGGTGGTGATCTCCCACGGGCTCTGGGACGCTCCGGAGAGCTTCGAGGGCTGGGCCAGCCACCTGGCCAGCCACGGCTACACCGTGCTGCTTCCTTACCACCCCGGCAGTGATCAGGGTCAGCAGCAGGCGATGCTCTCCGGGAAGGTGCCGCCCCCCGGGGGCGAGGAACTGCGCTTGCGGCCCCTGGATGTGTCGGCGGTGATCGATGGCGCCGCGGCGGGTCTTGGAGGTCTGTCCACCCGGCTGAACACCGATTTTGTGGTGGCGCTCGGCCAGTCGTGGGGCGCCACCACCGTGTTGCAGCTGGCGGGGGCCAAGCCGAACGACTTGCGGCTCAAGGAACGCTGCGACGAGGTGCTCAATCCGGAGCGCAATCTCAGCTGGGTGCTGCAATGCAGTTTCATCGGCACGGCCAATCAGGCCGCCCTGGCCGATCCACGGGTCAAGGCAGGCGTGGCCGTGAGCCCGCCGATGTCGCTGCTCTTTGACACCGGAGCGAGCCAGAGGATGAATGCCCGGGTGCTGCTGGTCAGCGGCAGCCGCGACTGGGTGGTGCCGCCTGATCCAGAGGCGATCCGGCCGATGCAACTGGCGGCCGCTCGCGGAGAACGCGGCCATCGCCTGGTGCTGGCGCAGGGGGGTGATCACTTCAACCTGCGCTCCACCCTTCCTGAGGGAGGGGGCTCGTTGCGCGGGCTGCTGCTGGCCTGGACCAACGGGGCCTTTGCCGCCGGTGACGCCGTTCTCCCCGCCCCCGGCGCGCCCGATCTGCTGCCGGCCAATGGCTGGGGCGATGTGACCGTACCGCTGGTGGAGTTCTCACCGGCCCAGTTGGGAACCCCCTGAAGGGGGAGATTCCAAAACCGGAAGACGAGTGGATCCCGCTGGGCTCAGGGGCTGGATCCCGCTTCGCCTGATGGCGTTTGTCCTGATCCCGGTTCGCCGGTGTCCGGCTCCAGGGATGCGGCGTGCTGGGTGTTGAGGTCCGGCATCCAGTAGCTCAGGTCGTCCTGCCAGTAGAGGCGCCCCGCCAGCCGATCGGTGCTGAGCTTGGTGCTGCCCAGCTTGCTGATCAGATTCCCCAGTTCCAGGGGAGAAAGATCGGTGCTGATGTCGTTGCCGGCGATGCGGAGCAGCTCCGGCAGGCGGGTCACGGTGCTGGGTTGCGCCAGCTTGCGGAACACTTCCCGGAAGACGATCTTCTGCCGCTCCAGGCGGCCGATGTCCCCCAGTTCATCGTTGCGGAAGCGCAGGAAGCCCTCCAGGTCCTTGCCCTTGAGCAGCTGCACTCCCGGGTAGAGATCGATGTACAGATCCTGGCGACTGTCGGTGTAATACATCCGCTTCGGGACATCCACCTCGACACCCCCGAGGGCCTCGGCGAGGTTCTGAACGGAGTCCAGATTCACCAGCAGGTAGCGGTCCACCGGAGTGGTGAGCAGGGAGGTGAGTTCCTCCTTGACGGCCTCCACCCCACCGGAGGCATAGAGGGCATTGGCTTTGAGCACGCCGAAGCGCTTGGATTCGATGAAGGTGTCGCGCGGCACCTGGGTGAGCTTGGTGGTGCCGTCTTCGATGTTGACCACCAGCATCACATCGGTGCTGCCGCTGATCTGGTCGGAGCCCAGGATCAGGATGCGGTGCTGATCCATGGGTAGCGCCGGTACCAGCTTGCCCAGGAAGGGCGCCGAGTCGCTCAGGGCCGCCAGGGCGGGACCGATCAGCCGTGGCAGTGGTCCCGCCAGGCCATAGCCCAGGCCGATGCCGCTGGCGAAGGCCACCAGAACCGCCGGGCGCAGACGGCGCAGGAGCCAACCCGTGGGTTTGGGGCTGGCCTCATCGCGACCTGAGCGGCGGTTGAGGGCCACCACCGAAGCAGCAGCTCGCTCAGCCTGCTGGGCAGCGTCGACCTTGCCTGTGGCTGGACGGTTGGGACGACGCTGGGCCTGGGCCATGGGGAATCCTGATCGCCGCACCATAAAACCGGAAACGGCCCAAAGCTAGGGTGGGAGCACGGCTCAGACTGCGGCCACTACCGCGATCCGCCCGGCGGCCCGATCCGCCCGTGCCCGCGCTTCGGCCACGGTGGCCCCGGCGGCTAGGGCCACACCCATGCGGCGATTGGGACGGGCGTTGGGTTTGCCGAACAGCAGTACCTGGGTGTCTGGTTCCGCCAGGGCCTCGGCCACTCCGGTGAAGGCCACGGCTTCAAGGGTCTGGTCCGCCAGGATCACCCGGCTGGCGGCGGCTGAGCTGGAGCGGATGGCGGGGATCGGCAGGCCAAGCACTGCCCGCAGGTGCAGCTCGAATTCGCTCAGGTTCTGCCCCATCAGGGTGACGAGGCCGGTGTCGTGGGGCCTGGGGGAGAGCTCGGAGAAGACCACCTCCTCCCTGCCGGGCTCGCCGCAGAGAAAGAACTCCACGCCGAACAGCCCGGCTCCCCCCAGCTCGTCGGTGACGGCGAGGGCCATGGCCTGGGCGGCCGCCAGCTGCGCTTCGCCGAGGGCCGCCGGCTGCCAGCTGCACTGGTAGTCGCCGCGTTCCTGCACATGGCCGATCGGTGGGCAGAAGAGGGTGGGGCCCGACCAGGACCTGACCGTGAGCAGGGTGATCTCCAGCTCGAAAGCAAGGAACTCCTCCACGATCACGCGGGCGCCTGCACCTCTGGCCCCGTCGAGGGCCGCCTGCCAGGCGGCGGCGAGACCCTCACTGGAGCGCACCACGCTCTGGCCCTTGCCCGAGGAGCTCATCACCGGCTTGACCACCACAGGCCAGCCCAGGGGAGCGGCGGCAGCCGCCAGCTCCTCGGCACTCTCGGCATAGGCGAAGCGGGCCGTGCGCAGGCCGAGCTTGCCGGCGGCCAGGTCCCGGATCCGGTCGCGGTTCATGGTCACGGCCGTGGCCCGGGCGGTGGGAATCACCGTGATCCCTTCCGCTTCGATCTCGGCCAGGGCATCCACCGCCAGGGCCTCGATTTCCGGGATGACCAGATCGGGGCGGTGGCGCCGCACGACCGCCTTGAGGGCCTCGGGGTCGGTCATGGCGATCACCTCCGCCTGATCGGCCACCTGCATCGCCGGCGCAGCGGCGTAGCGATCGACGGCGATCACCCGGCAGCCCAGCCGCTGGGCGGCGATGGCCACCTCCTTGCCCAGTTCGCCGCTGCCCAGCAGCATCAGGGTTCGCGGGAAGGGGGCGGCGGCCATGGGGCTGGTGGAGATCTCCCCTCGATCCTCGCCCCCGGCAAGGCCTGCTAGAGAAGGATTCCGCGCCCGAATGCCTTGCAGAGCCTGCTGTTCGCCTTCTCCACCGCCGGTGATGCCGAGGCCGGCCTGGTGTTCGGCTACGACATCGCCACGTTCCAGAAGTGGGCCCTGATCTACCTGGTGCTCTCCTCGCTGGGGTTCGTGGCCGTGTGGGTGGTGGGTTATCTGCGCCGCTGAGGGCCCGGGAGCCGCTCAGCCCCCAGGGATCAGGTCCAGCTGGCGCACCGGCGGCTCCTCGCTGATGAAGCCGTAGGCCTCGAACACCCCCGCATCGGGATGGGTGATGTGCTGCCCATCGCTGTGTCGCTCCAGGCTGAACCCCTCTGCGGCCATGCGCCGCATCAGGGCCGCCGCCTCCTCGAAGCGGGCCGCCATGGCCTCGAGGCTGGCGCAGTCCGCGGTCAGACCCTGCTCCTTCCAGGTGAAATAAGCCACTTCAGACTCCCGTTGTTTCAGTCACCCCCCAAGTCTGCTGCCGATTCGCTCAGGGCAGCACCAGCAGGGCCAGCAGCACCAGCAGCGCGCTGGCGGCCCAGAAGCGCACCACCACCGTCAGCTCCGGCAGGCCCCCCAGCTCGAAATGGTGGTGCAGCGGCGCCATGCGGAACAGGCGGCGGCCCTGGCCATCGGGACCCTTGGTGGCCTTGAACACCCACACCTGCAGGATCACCGAGAGCGATTCAGCGAGGAACACTCCCCCCATCAGCAGCAGTGGCCAGAGGCTGTCGCTGAGCAGGGCCACTGCGCTCAGGGCCGCGCCCATGGCCAGGGAGCCGGTATCGCCCATGAACACCCGGGCCGGATGGCGGTTGTGGGCCAAAAATCCCAGCCAGGCCCCGGCCATGGCGGCACAGAAACCGGCCATCGCCGGATCCCCCAGGGACCCCCGCAGCATCAACTGGGCTCCGAAGCCGGTGAAGACGATGGCTCCGCAGCCGGCCGCCAGTCCGTCGAGGCCGTCGGTGAGGTTGGTGGCGTTGCTCTCCGCCAGGAAGACGAACAGACCCAGGGGCAGGATCAGCAGACCGAGGGGCAGCACCCAGCCCAGGGCCAGGGAGACATCGGGGCGGATCCAGAGGCTCCACTGGGCCCAGGCGAGGAACAGGGCTGCCGCCAGGGCCTGCAGCAGTAGTTTGCCCCGTGGCGTCAGGCCGGTGTTGGTCTGGCGGGTGAGGCTGCGCCAGTCGTCGATGCCGCCGATGGCCAGGTAGGCCAGGGTGACGGCTGCCACCGCCAGCAGCCGGTCGTCGCCCGGGGCGACCAGCCCGCCCACGATCACACCCACTGGCACCGCCAGCAGGCCGCCCATGGTGGGTGTGCCGGCCTTGCCGAGGTGGCCCTGGGGACCTTCCTCCCGGATCACCTGGCCGAGCTTCAGGGATCGCAGCCTGGGCACCCCCCAGCGGCAGAGCGCCCAGCTCACCAGAGCGGCCACCACCAGCGGCGGCGTGAGCTGGGGAGCTCCGCTGAGGCCATCGCAGACCAAGCAGGCAATCAGAAGGCCAACGGCCAGTGCCAGGGCACTGGATCGGCCATCGGCTGGAGCGGCAGTGGCCCCCGCGGGGACCGACATCGAATCAATCTTCCCAGTTCTCATCCGACTGCTCATCGGCCTGGTTGTATTCCTCCTTCTCGCCCATCAGAGCCGAGAGCTCCTCTTCCTCCACCGTGCTCACATCCGGAGCGGCGGTTTCCTCATCGGCCACCAGACGGCCGCTGCTCTCCAGCCAGCTGAGCAGATCGGGCTCATCCCGCAGGGGCAGCACCGGTGCCGGCTCATCCCGCCGGTAGCGGGTGAGCGAGGGGTTGATGCTGTCGAGGGTGCTCATGGAAAGCCTGTGAAGCGTGCAACCGTTGGACGCCGATCGACCACCATAAGCCAGCACCTCGAACCCTTCCCTTGGCCGACGGCAAACTCCCATCGCTGCTGCTGGGCTGGAGCCTGGCCCTGCTCATCAGTGCCCTGCTGGTGTGGGCGGGCCAGCGCTGGCCAGAGCCCCTGGAGGTGGTGTCGTGGCAGGTGTGGGCTCTGGTGCTGATCCCACCGCTGCTGATGGGGCTCTGGATCGCCAGCCGCTGGAGAGGGGTGCCGGCCGCGGCCATGCACCCAGGCGGTGACGGTGACAAGGGACAATCCTGCAACAGCTCACACGCACAGGACTGAGGGGATGGCACAGGAGCAGGTCGCCAGGGCAAAGCGGGTGGTGCTCGCCTACTCCGGCGGGGTGGACACCAGTGTCTGCATTCCTTATCTCAAGCAGGAGTGGGGCGTGGAGGAGGTGATCACCTTCGCCGCCGACCTGGGCCAGGGCGATGAGTTGGAGCCGATTCGCCAGAAGGCCCTCGACTCCGGCGCCAGTCAGTCGATCGTGGGGGATCTGATCGAACCCTTCATCCGCGAGTTCGCCTTCCCCGCCATTCGCGCCAATGCCCTCTACGAGGGGCGATATCCCCTCTCCACCGCTCTGGCGCGGCCCTTGATCGCCCGCCGCCTGGTGGAGGTGGCCCGGGAGCTGGGGGCCGATGCCGTGGCCCATGGCTGCACGGGCAAAGGCAACGATCAGGTGCGCTTCGATGTGGCCATCGGCGCCCTGGCCCCTGATCTGAAGGTGCTCACCCCGGCGCGGGAGTGGGCCATGAGCCGTGAGGACACCATTGCCTACGGCGAGCGCTGCGGCATCCCAGCGCCGGTGAGCAAAAAGAATCCCTATTCGATCGATCTCAACCTGCTGGGCCGCAGCATCGAGGCGGGTCCACTGGAAGATCCGATGGTGGAGCCCCCCGAGGAGGTGTTCGCCATGACCCGCTCGATCGCCGACACCCCCGATGAGCCCCAGGTGGTGGAGATCGCCTTCGAGCAGGGCAACCCGGTGGCGATCGATGGCCTTGCCCTCGATCCGGTCAGTGTGATTCGCCGCGCCAATGAACTGGCCGGCCTCCACGGCTTCGGCCGCCTCGACATCATCGAGAACCGGGTGGTGGGGATCAAGTCCAGGGAGATCTACGAAACACCCGGTCTGCTGCTGCTGATCCGCGCCCACCAGGAGCTCGAGAGCCTCACCCTGGCCGCCGACGTGGTGCGCTACAAGCGCCAGATCGAATCCAGCTGGGCTGATCTCGTCTACCAGGGCCTCTGGTTCGGTCCGCTCAAGCAGGCACTGGATGGCTTCCTGGATTGCACCCAGGCCACGGTGAACGGCGTTGTGCGCCTGCGCCTGCACAAGGGCAATGCCGTGGTGATCGGCCGCTCCAGCAGCAGCGACAGCCTCTACGTGCCGGCGATGGCCACCTATGGCAGCGACGATCGCTTCGATCACCGGGCCGCCGAGGGCTTCATCTATGTGTGGGGCATGCCCACGCGCCTCTGGGCCGCCAGCCGGCGTCAGGGCTCAGCTCAGGGCGGGGTTTGACGACTGAGCCAGCGTCGGGAGAAGGCCCGCAGTGGAGCGAAGGCGCCCGCCTGTTGGGTGGCCGAAGGCCCTGGCCCCTGCTGCTCCTCAGGAGCTGGCGGCGGGGGCGGTGGTGCCGGAGGCAGCAGGCGTCGCGCCTGTTCCCTGAGGGCGTGATTGTCCTGGGCCAGCAACTGCTGCTGATCCAGTAGGGGCTGCAGGCGCTGATGAAATTTGCGCTCGAAGATCTGGGGCAGATCCCTGATCAGTTCCTCGAGGTCCACCAGCTGACGCCGTGCCCGCTCCAGGTCCTTCTGGCAGGTGTGCAGCTGGGTTCTGGTGGCATCCAGCTCCAGCCGAGACTCCCTCAGTGCAGCCCTGAGACGGACTTCCAGTTGCTCAGGCACCGGCGACGGCGGCTCCCCTGGTCTGGAGAGGTCCTCAACCATGGGCGTCCCAGGGGGATGTTGGCCAACCCATCATCCCCAGCCCAAGGCCGATCCGTCGATGCCCGCTGGCTCAGCTCTCGACGGCCACAGCTTCAGCCGCTGCAGGGGCGCTGCGGGGAGTGGGCAGCGGACCGTCCTGCTTGACGGTGAGGTAGCGGATCACGTCTTCGCTGAGGCGCATGGCCCGCTCCAGCAGTGCCACCTGCTGACCGTCGCCGTCGTGGTTGAGCTGCACGTAGATGCCTTCGCGGTGCTTGGCGATCGTGTAGGCCAGGCGGCGCTTGCCGCGCATCTGACAATCGAGCACTTCAGCGCCGGCTTCGGTGAGCAGATCGCGGTACTTGGCCACATGGGTCTCCACCTCTTCCTCCGGGATGTCCGGACGAAGGATGTACATGGTTTCGTAGTAAGGCTTCTGCGACATGGCGGCTGAGGCTCCGTGATGGGCTCGTGGGAGGCCGGCGGCAGGGCGCTGCCAGCAACGGATCGACCAGCCTACCTGCCGGTCTCCTCCCCTCAGGAGCTACTGCCACTGGGGGTCAGTAGAGCTGCATCCGCACCGCTTCCGAGACCGTGGGGATGTCGGCTTCGCGGCCCCGGATGCTCTGCACCACCGAGAACACCACCAGCAGCAGGGTGGCCAGGAACACGGTGTTGCTGAGGGTGTTCAGGGCAAAGCTCTCCTTCCCCAGCGGCCGCAGAAGAATGTTGAAGGCCAGCTCCACCAGGATCAGCACGATGTCGATCAGGATCGCCTGCAGCACGTTGAAGCGGATGAAGTAGGGCACCCGGGCATTGCGCACCACCGCCAAAAACAGCACCAGGAACAGCAGGAAGCCACCGAAGGGAATCTGCTGCTGCAGCGCCATCAGCGGCAGGGCCGGCAGCACCAGCCACTGCAGGGCGGGCACCAGTCTGAACAGGGCCTCACCGAAGGGCACCCCGTCACTCCAGGGCAGCAGATAGGCCAGCGCGGCCAGGAGCCGTTGCCAGAGCGGGGGGCCTTCCATGGATGGGGTACGCAGGGGCTGCACACCGACCAGGCTAGGGGGATAGTCCCCGTCGCCCGGGATCAGGCGCTGGGAAGCTGATCGAGGGCGGCCTGGCGCATCGCCGCCAGCGGCAGCGTCTTGGCCGTGGTGTGGCCTGGCTCAGCCCCTGGCTCAGCGAGCCAGAGCAGCAGGGCGGCGGCCCCCTGCTGCACCAGCATCTCCAGGCCATCGAGCACGCCGCAACCCCGCACACGGGCCTCCTGCAGCAGGCGGCTGGGGCGGGGGGTGTAGATCAGGTCGTAGATCAGGCTTTTGGGGCTCAGGGCGTCGAGTTCAGCTGGATCCAGGGGGCAGGCGCCGGCGTTGGCTGCCATGCCCACCGGGGTGGTGTGGACCACCAGATCAGCCTGGGCCAATGCCCGGCGGAGATCGCCGCGCTCTGTGGCCAGCGCCGGCCAGGCCACCCCATTGAGCTGCGGTGCCCAGGAGCCGCACTCCGCCAGGAACGCCGCCAGGGCCTCGGGTCGCCGTCCGGCCAGCTCAATGCGCTCCACGCCCAGCTCCACCAGGGCCGCCACCACGGCTCGGGCGCTGCCGCCGCAGCCCAGCACCAGGGCCCGGCCCACGGCGGTGCCACTGGCCCGGAGCGGAGCCAGGAACCCCTCCACGTCGGTGTTGGTGCCCAGCCAGCCTCCGCCTTGGCGCCGCACCAGGGTGTTCACGGCCCCGACCCGCCGGGCCAGGGGGGTGAGTTCCGCCGCCAGCTCCGCCACCGCCCGCTTGTGGGGCAGCGTCACGTTCAGCCCGCGGCAGTCGATGGCCTCCAGGGCCCGCACCACCACAGCCAGATCACGGGCCTGCACCGGCAGCGCCAGGTAGACCCAGTCGAGGCCCAGCTGCCGCAGGGCGGCGTTGTGCATAGCCGGTGAGAGGGAGTGGCGCACCGGATCGCCGAGAACGGCCAGAAGCGAGGTGTGGGCTGAGATCTCAGGGGGCATGGCGGCTGGGGTCTGGGGCGATGCCGGCAGCGAAATGTACGGGTCTGAGCGCCGCCCGCCCGCCCACTGTTCGGAAACCACACCTCGCCTGCAGTGGCCCCCACTGCTGAAGATGCATGGGACAGAACAATCCATTCAAAGGAGGTGAGAACCCATGGGCAAGGTTGTCGGTATTGACCTAGGCACGACGAACAGCTGCGTGGCGGTGATGGAGGGCGGCAAGCCCACCGTGATCGCCAACGCCGAAGGGTTCCGCACCACACCATCGGTGGTGGCCTACACCAAGAACCAGGATCAGCTGGTGGGCCAGATCGCCAAGCGCCAGGCGGTGATGAACCCGGAGAACACCTTCTACTCGGTGAAGCGCTTCATCGGCCGCCGGGTCGATGAGGTGACCGAAGAATCGAAGGAAGTGAGCTATGGCGTCGAGAAGGCGGGCGCCAATGTGAAGGTGAAGTGCCCGGTGCTGAACAAGCAGTTCGCCCCTGAAGAGGTGAGTGCCCAGGTGCTGCGCAAGCTGGCCGACGATGCCGGCAAGTACCTCGGTGAAACCGTCACCCAGGCGGTGATCACGGTGCCCGCCTACTTCAACGACTCCCAGCGCCAGGCCACCAAGGATGCCGGCAAGATCGCCGGCCTTGAGGTGCTGCGCATCATCAACGAGCCCACGGCGGCGGCCCTGGCGTATGGCCTCGATCGCAAGAGCAATGAGCGGATCCTGGTCTTCGACCTGGGCGGCGGCACCTTCGACGTGTCGGTGCTGGAGGTGGGTGATGGCGTCTTCGAGGTGCTCTCCACCAGTGGTGACACCCACCTGGGCGGCGACGACTTCGACAAGGTGATCGTCGATCACCTGGCCGCCAGCTTCAAGGCCAACGAAGGCATCGATCTGCGCCAGGATAAGCAGGCCCTGCAGCGCCTGACCGAGGCGGCCGAGAAGGCCAAGATCGAGCTCTCCAGCGCCACCCAGAGCGAGATCAACCTGCCGTTCATCACGGCCACTCCCGAGGGTCCCAAGCACCTCGATCTCACCCTCACCCGGGCCAAGTTCGAAGAGCTGGCCTCCAAGCTGATCGACCGCTGCCGCGTGCCGGTGGAGCAGGCCCTCAAGGACGCCAAGCTCTCCTCCTCTGAGCTCGATGAAGTTGTGATGGTGGGTGGCTCAACCCGCATCCCCGCCGTACTGGAGCTGGTCAAGCGGGTCACCGGCAAGGATCCCAACCAGACGGTGAACCCCGACGAGGTGGTGGCCGTGGGTGCCGCCATCCAGGGCGGTGTGCTGGCCGGTGAGGTCAAGGACATCCTGCTGCTGGACGTCACCCCGCTGTCCCTGGGCGTTGAAACCCTGGGTGGCGTGATGACCAAGATGATCACCCGCAACACCACCATCCCCACCAAGAAATCGGAGGTGTACTCCACCGCCGTGGACGGCCAGACCAACGTGGAGATCCACGTGCTCCAGGGGGAGCGGGAACTCGCCTCCGACAACAAGAGCCTGGGCACCTTCCGCCTCGATGGCATTCCGCCGGCCCCCCGCGGCGTTCCCCAGATCGAAGTCACCTTCGACATCGACGCCAACGGCATCCTCAGCGTCACCGCCAAGGACAAGGGCAGCGGTAAGGAGCAGAGCATTTCGATCACCGGGGCCTCCACCCTCAGTGATAACGAGGTGGACAAGATGGTGAAGGATGCCGAGGCCAACTCGGCGGCCGACAAGGAGAAGCGCGAGCGCATCGACCTGAAGAACCAGGCCGAAACACTCATCTACCAGTCGGAGAAGCAACTCACCGACCTGGGCGACAAGGTAAGCGCCGAAGTCAAAACCAAGATGGAGGAGAAGCGCCAGCAGCTCCAGGAGGCCGTCGACAAGGAGGACTACGAGGCGATGAAGACCCGTTTCGAGGAGCTTCAGAAGGAGCTCTACGAAGTGGGCGCCTCCGTCTACCAGCAGGCCGGCGCTGAAGCCGCTGCCGGCGGCGCTGAACCCGGTGGCAATGGCTCTGCCGGTGCCACTTCCTCCTCAGGTCCCAGCGCCGATGATGTGATCGACGCGGAGTTCACCGAGAGCAAGTGATCCCTTGGTGAATCAGGGAAGGGCGGCTTTTGTTGCCACCCTTCCCTGATTCACCTGGCAGGACTCATTTGCCGATACTGGCCACGGCTTCCTTGGCTTTGGTCACCACTTCGGGGGGCAGGCTCACGTAGCCCAGTTCGGGGGCCAGTGACTGGGCCTTGGGAGAGAGAGTGTGCTCGAACACCTTCTGGAGCAGGGCGGTCTTGTCACCGTTGCCGGTTTTGTAGAGCAGGATCCAGGTGAAGGTCACGATCGGGTAGCCGACGGCCGGATTGGGATCGCTGCCCACCAGCTCAGGACCGATGTCGATCGAGCCCAGGGCGGTGCTGGCGGTTTCGTTGGTGGGCTTGAGCATGTCGCCCTTCTTGTTCGCCACGGCCGCCGCCTGGAGTTCTCCCTGCACGTAGGCGGTTTCCACATAGCCGATACCGCCGGGTGTCTGCTTCAAGGTGGCGGCGATGCCTTCATTGCCCTTGGCACCCACGCCGGTGGGCCAGGCCACCGACTTGGCCGCCCCGGGTCCGCTCTTCCACTCGTCGCTGAAGGCCGCCAGGCTGTTGGTGAAGTTGTAGGTGGTGCCGGAGCCATCGGAGCGGTGTACCACGTTGATCGGCTTGTCGGCGCAGCCCAGATCCTTGTAGTTCTTGATCTTGCCGAGGAACACCCCCACCACCTGCTTCTGGCTGAGCTTGAGATCACAGCCGGGCAGGTTGTAGGCCACGGCGATGGCGCCCGCCGTCATCGGCACCTGAACCACGCCTCGTTTGACCTTGGCGATGTCGTCCGCCTTCATCGGCGCGTCGGAGGCACCGAAATCGATGGTGCCCGCCACGAACTGACGCACGCCAGCCCCTGATCCCACCGACTGGTAATTGACGTTGATGCCCTCGCTGGCCAGATCCTGGAACCAGCGCTGATAGATCGAGGCCGGGAAGGAGGCTCCTGCTCCATTGAGGCTGCCGGTGACGCCGCCGCCACCACCACTGCCTCCCCCGCAGGCGGAGAGGGCCAGGGTGAGGCTGAGCCCCACGGCCGTACAGACCGGGGCGAGGGAACGGGGCTGGCTGTGTTTCATGGTGGGGAGAGAACGCTTGGGGCCTGCAGTCACCCGGCGACGCTATCCAGCCATCTCCCCGCAGACGTTAACGACAGGTAAGGGAACCTTCGATCTGCCCCAGGGCCCACTGGGCTGAGGCCGGCGCCAGCAGCACACCATTGCGGTAGTGACCGCTGAGTAGCAGCAGCCCTGGTTCCAGTGGCTCCAGCAGGGGGGCCGGTCGGCCGATGGGCCTGGCCCTCAGGCCTTGCCAGTGGCGAGCCACGGCCGCCGACCTGATCCAACCGCAGCCCGGGGCTGCGCTGGCGAGCTGCCGCATCGGCTCCAGCAGCGTCGGCTCGGCTTGATCCCCCGGCTCCAGGGTCGCCCCCAGCCACAGTCCTCCGCCGGGACGGGGCACCAGGTTGAGGCCCTGCCACACCACAGGACAGGGCCAGGGGATCGGATCGCTGGTCACCAGCTCCAGGCACTGGCCCAGGACCGGCTCCATCGGTCGCTGGTGCCCCAGGGGTGCCAGCAGCGCCTCGCTGGCCAACCCTGCTGCGACCACCAGCCACGCAGCCTCGCTGGCCGGGGCGGCCCCGTGGCCGTGCACCCTCCAGCCCGCCGGCTGCCGCTCCAGTTCCAGCACCCGATCGCTTATCAGTTCCAGACCCCGCCGCAGGCCATCACGGCGAAAAGCGTCCATGGCGGCCAGGGGATCCAGCTGTCCGTCCTGGGTCGAGTGGAGCCCGCCCAGGTTGCCGTCGCCGCCAGCGAGGCCCTGCTCCTCCAGCCGCTCAGGGCTCCACCAGTCCAGCGGCAGGCCGAGGGCCTGGCGTTCCTCCAGCAGCCGCTGCAGCCGTTCGGCGTCGGCGGCATCCCGCGCCAGCAGCAGCAGGCCGGCCTGGAAGGGGATGGGGCAGCCGCGCCCGGCCAGTTCCTGGCGCCACTGCTCCCAGAGGGCGAGGGAGGCCTGGCGCAGGTGCCAGGCACGGCCCCGGCTGCGCTGAAACACCTGGGCCATCAGCACCCCAAGGGCTGCGGCACTGCCACTGCGGCACTCACCAGGATCTGGCCCGTGGGCATCGGGGGCGATTAAGCACACCCGATGCCCACGGCACTGCAGCAACCAGGCGGTGGCCAGGGCGACGATGCCTCCACCAATCACCAGCACCGAGCTGGTTCGTTCAGCGATGGACCTCTCCGCCGGGTATCCCAGATCCGGCCGGCTGGCGCTCAGCCTGCGGAGCCGCTGGGCAGGGCGGCCGCAGGGAGCACTTCGGCGTAGGAGCCGAAGCCGCTGGCCACCTTGATGTAGCCCTTGCGCAGCCGTTCTCCGTCCTGGAGACGGGCGGCCTCATCGAGCTCGGCGAGGGCGCTCTTGAGTTGGTTGGCTAGGGCCGTGGCCCCGGCGCGGTCGGCGGGCAGGAGGCGCTGGTTGATGTACAGCATCTCGCGACCCACTTCCTGCATCGGGCCGTGGATCAAGTTGCGGGTGAACACCCAGTTCTTGCCGTTCACCAGGGAGGCCAGCTCGGGCAAGCGATCCTTGGCGGCGAGGAAGCCTTCGGCCTGCCGCTGGATGATCGCCATGTCGGCGGGGCTGATGCTCGGGGGTTTTTTGGCCTGGCCGCCACCGCAGGCCACCAACCCGAAACTGAGCACCACGGCGAGGGCCAGAAGGGCCAGCCGCCGCAGGGAATCGCGAAGGGTGGAAACCAGCTGAGCGGCCATGGCGAACAACGAAGTAAGAAGCGACTGTACGCCGCACCTTCATTGCCGTCTGCCCTGCAGGCGACTGGCTGGGGAGCGCCGGGCACAATGCCCTTCGGACAGGCCCCGGTGCCGATGAGCGTGCCCACAGCGATTCTGCAGGTGATCTGCCCCGACCGCCCCGGCCTGGTCAGTGAGCTCTCCGGCTGGGTGGCGGGCAACGGCGGCAACATCCGCCACGCCGATCACCACACCGACGCCGGTGCCGGGCTGTTCCTCAGTCGGATCGAGTGGCAGCTGGAGGGTTTCGGACTGCCACGGGAGGCGGTGGCGCCGGCGGTGAAGGCCCTGGCACAGCGGCTCGGCGGCGAGGGCCAGCTGCACTTCTCCGACGCCGCCACCCAGGTGGCGATCTTCGTGAGTAAGCAGGATCACTGCCTGGTGGATCTGCTCTGGCGCACCCGGGCCGGGGAGTTGCCGATGCAGGTGCCGCTGGTGATCTCCAATCACCCAGATCTGCAGGCGCTGGCGGAGAATTTCGGGGCACGTTTCGTTCATCTGCCGGTGCTGCCCGCCGCCAAGGAAGAGGCTGAGCGGGCGCAGTTGCAGCTGCTCGACGACCACGGCATCGAGCTGGTGGTGCTCGCCAAGTACATGCAGGTGCTCAGCCCCGAGTTCCTCTCCCGCTTTGACGCAGTGATCAACATCCACCACTCCTTCCTTCCCGCCTTCCAGGGCGCTCAGCCCTATCACCGGGCCTGGGAGCGGGGCGTGAAGCTGATCGGGGCCACGGCCCACTACGTGACCGAGGATCTCGACGGCGGACCGATCATCGAGCAGGCCACCGTGCCCGTGAGCCACCGGGATGATGTGGAGGACCTGATCCGCAAGGGCCGGGACATGGAGCGGCTGGCCCTGGCCCGGGCCCTGCGCCTGCACTTGCGCCGCCAGGTGATGGTCTACCGGGGTCGCACCGCCGTGTTCTCGTGAATCAGCCATGGTTGGGGCGCCTTGATGCGGCCAGGCCCGAAGGGGCTTCGCCCCTGGGATGGCGCTGCTTCCAGCTGGGGTTGCTGCTGCTGGCCAGTTCGGCCCTGCTGGCTGGCGCGCTGCTGCTGGTGGCCCTGATCCTCGGCTGCCACCAGCGCCTGCCCTGGTGGCGGGATCGCGTCAACCAGGTGCTACTGCTGGTGTCAGCGCTGATGGTGCTGGGCTGTTTCACCGCCTCCAGTGGCTGGCTGGCCTGGGTGGGCCTCGGCAACTGGCTGCCCTTCTTCTGGGCGTTCTGGGGGTATCAGCCCTATCTGGCCTCGGCCCCGGCCCGCCGCCGGGTGGCCCTCTGGCTGGTGGCCGGCACCGTGCCGGTGATCGTCACTGGCCTGGGACAACTGTTCTGGGGCTGGAGCGGCCCGTTTCAGATTCTGGGGGGAGCGATCATCTGGCACCTCAAGGCCGGTGGCAACCCACCCGGGCGCCTGGCCGGCCTGTTCGACTACGCCAACATCGCCGGAGCCTGGCTGGCCCTGGCCTGGCCCTTCGCCCTGGCGGCCCTGCTGCAGCGCCCTCAGCCGTGGCTCAAGCGCCTGCCGGCGCTGCTGATTACAGTGGGCCTAGTGGCTGCCGTGGCCCTCACCGACTCCCGCAACGCCTGGGGGGCCCTGGTGCTGGCGCTGCCGCTCGTGGTGGGGCCAGCCCGCTGGATCTGGTTGCTGCCCTTGTTGCTGCTGCTGTTGATCCCCGTGGGGCTGGCCAGTCTCCCGGGGGTGCCGCTGCTGCTGCAGGCCCCGGCCCGAGCCCTGGTGCCCGAGGCAGTCTGGGCCCGTCTCAACGACTTCAAGTTCGCCGGCGAGCGCGACCTGGCCAGCACCCGTCTCAGCCAGTGGGGTGTGGCCGTGGGGCTGATCGCCGAACGGCCCTGGTTCGGCTGGGGTGCCGCGGCTTTCAGCGTGATTTATCCCCTGCGGACGGGCCTGTGGCATGGCCATCCCCACAACGTGGTCATCGACCTGGCCCTGAGCCATGGCCTGGCCGCGGCGGTGATGGTGGTGGCTCTGGTGTTCTGGCTGCTCATCTGGGCAGCGCGCCTGGGAATCGCCGCAGCTCCGGTTTTCGATCGCGCCTGGTGGGCGTCGGCCCTGGTGCTGGTGACGCTGCACGCCACTGACATCCCGATGTACGACAGCCGCATCAACATCGCCGGCTGGGTGCTGCTCTGCGGCCTGCGCGCCTACTCCCTCAACCCGCAGCCGCGCCAGCAGGGCTGAGCTCGCCGACCGCCAGGGCCTCCTGGCGGTGCCTGGCCAGGGTGGCCTTGGGCAGTGGCCCCTCCAGGTGCTCCCAGGGCAACACCCGATCCGCCTCCCAGACGCCATGGATCGTCTCCTGCCAGGACGGCAGTAGCGGCAGGTTTCCCTCCCTCTGCTCGCAGACGCCGCGGTAGGCGGCCTTCCAGCCGCCCTGACTGCTGTGGCGGCCGCGCACGGCGGCGATCACGGCGGCCAGGCGCCGGTCGCTGCGGGAGATCAGGGCCTGGATCACACTCCAGCCGTAGCTCTCAGGCCGCAGCTCGATGCCTTTGGGTTTGAGCCGTTTGGCCAGGTGTTTCAGCCGCTTTTCCGCCTCGGGCCGCAGCGGTTCCCACTGGAAGGGCGTGTGGGCCTTGGGCACGAAACTGCTCACCCCCAGGCTCAGGCGCAGGCCGGGGGTGGCTTTTTTCAGGGCCAGCAGCAGATCGGCGGTGGCTTCGATGTCGTCATCGTCTTCGGTGGGCAGGCCGGCCATGCCGTAGAGCTTCAGGCCGCTGAGCCCTCCTTCTTTGGCGTAGCGGGCCGCCGCGAAGATCTCCTCGCCGCTGAGCTTCTTGTTCACCACCTGGCGCAGGCGATCACTGCCGCTTTCGATCGCGATCGTGAGTGATTTGCTGCCCCGCCGGGCCAGGATCCGCCCCAGCTGTGGGGTCACCGTGGCGGCCCGCACCGAACTGACGCTCACCCGGGTGTCATCGAAGCGGTCCTGGTCGAGCCAGCTCAGCAGGTCGGCGAACTGGGGGTGTTGGGTGACCGAGGCCCCCAGCAGCCCCAGCCGGCGGGTGGCCCCCAGGCCCGCTTCCACCGCGGGGATCAGGCCGTCGTCCAGCGACGGGGTTCGGAAAGGCAGGGTGAGGTAGCTGGCCAGGCAGAAGCGGCAGAGTTCGGGGCAGCTGCGCACCACCTCCACCATGTGAATCGAGGGCCAGGCCGCCTCGGGGGTGATGACAGTGGAGTGGCTGAGGGTGTTGCCCCGCCAGGTCTGCTTGGCCACGGTCGCCGGGATGCCGGCCTCTGTTGGCTCGACTCCCAGCAGGCGACCATCGGAGTCGTAGCGGGGGGAGTAGAGCGCCGGCACGTACACACCCGGGACCATGGCCAGGGCGCGTAGCCGCTCGGCTCTGGGGGCCTGCCGGCGGGCGATCACCGCCTCCACGAAGTCGGGCAGCAACTGTTCGCCGTCGCCCAGCAGGACGGCATCGAAGAAGGGGGCCAGGGGCTCGGGGTTGGCGGTGAGCACCGGCCCGCCCCCGAAAACGATCGGATCGTCTTCACCCCGTTCCTGGCTCCAGAGCGGAATGCCCTGCTGCTCCAGCAGATCCAGCAGCACCGGCCCATCCAGTTCCCAGCTGAGGGAGAGCCCGAACAGATCGCAGTGGCGGTGGGGGGGATCGCCCCGGTCGGTGAACAGTCGCCGCACATCCAGGTCGGACCGCCGTGCCAGGGTCGCCCAGACCACCTGAAAACCGAGGCTGGTGATGCCCACGGAGTAGGTGCTGGGGAAGGCCAGCACGGTGCGCAGGGCGTCTGAAGCCGGCCTGGCCGGTTCGAACAGCAGGGTTTCCTGGTCCAGGGAAAGGCCATTGGCGCAGTGACCCCAGGCTGTCACCCCCAGGGACTGGCCGTTGCTCCTGCCGGCGCCCCGCTGATGGTGGAGCCCTGGAGATCGCTCGGCTAGTTGGGCTTGAGACCCTTCAGCAGGCCCATCAGCCCGGTGATGGCCCCACTGCCGCTCTCGGCGGTGGGGGGTGTGGCGCCTCCGAAGGTGCTGATCACCTGCTGGGCGGCGGCCTCGATCGCGGGCCACTTGTCGCCGGCCAGGGGCTGGATCAGCGGCCCCACCTTCTTGAAGATCCCCTCGAATCCGCCCATGGTGGCCACGGCTGCCTGGAGGTCGCCGGCCTTGATCTGGCTCTCGCCCTTGTTGAGGATGTCCATCAGCGGAGCCAGTGCCGGGGTCACGGCCGTTCTGGCAGCATCACCGGCCGCCTGCTTGGTCGCCTCTCCCATGCCCTCCCCAGCCTGCTTCATGCCCTCCTTGGCGCCCTGGCAGCTGGTGAGCAGGAGCGAGGCCAGGATCACCGCGCTCCAAGCGGAGCGGGTCCAGAGGCGTGTGGCGTTCATGGCAGAGGGGCAAACGATCCTCAAGGTATGCAGCGAAAGCAGCAGCATCTGAAGACGCGACATTTTGTAATCTGAACTACAAGAATGCCGGTTCAGGCCTTGCGCGCCTCCGCACCCTGCCGAGGTGAAACTCGCGTTCCTGCGCCGGAGCCCAGCAGGAACGCGAGGATCATCAGGGTGTTGTTCTGCCCCTCCTGAAGGGTGGAGGCCGAGGCGTCGGCATAGCGGTCGGCACCGGGGCCAATCCAGCCAACAGCGCGGGCATCGCTGCGCGGCTCAGGTTCAGACCTCCGCCAGCACCCTGGCCTCCTCTTCGCTGCTCACCACGCGCCCCTGGTCTTCGAAGCCCTCGATCTGATCGAAGTTGAGGTAGCGGTAGAGCTGATCGCAGAGGGGATCGATCTTGGCCGCGGCGATCTCCAGATACTCGGCCGGGGTGGGGATGTGGCCCAGCAGGGCGCAGACCGCCGCCAGCTCGGCGCTGCCCAGGTACACCTGGGCACCATTGCCCAGGCGGTTGTTGAAGTTGCGGGTGCTGGTGGAGAACACCGTGGTGTTGTCGTCGACCCGGGCCTGGTTGCCCATGCAGAGTGAGCAGCCGGGCAGCTCCATGCGGGCGCCGGCGGCCTCGAACTTGCTGGTGTACCCCTCGGCGCGCAGCACCTCGTCGTCCATGCGGGTGGGGGGACACACCCAGAGCTTGGCGGCGCTGGTGCCCGCCCCATCAAGGACGGTGGCGGCGGCACGGTAGTGGCCGATGTTGGTCATGCAGGAGCCGATGAACACCTCATCGATCCGCTCGCCGGCCACCTCGCTGAGCAGCTTGACGTTGTCGGGATCGTTGGGGCAGGCCAGCACGGGTTCGCTGAGCTCATCGAGGTTGATCTCGATGATTTCGGCGTACTCGGCGTCGGCATCGGCGGCCAGCAGCTGGGGATCGGCCAGCCAGGCCTCCATGGCCTGAATACGTCGGGCCATGGTGCGCTCATCGTGATAGCCGCGGGCGATCATGTTCTTGAGCAGCGCCACATTGCTGCGCAGGTATTCGGCCACGGTGGCTTCCGAGAGCTTGATCGTGCAGCCGGCGCAAGAGCGCTCGGCGGTAGCGTCCGTTAACTCAAAAGCCTGCTCCAGCTTGAGATCGGCCAGCCCCTCGATCTCCATGATCCGGCCGGAGAACACGTTGACCTTGCCCGCCTTCGCCACGGTCAGCAGGCCCTTCTGAATCGCCACCCAGGGAATGGCGTTGACCACGTCACGCAGGGTGACGCCAGGCTGAAGCGAGCCGGTGAAGCGCACCAGCACCGATTCGGGCATGTCGAGGGGCATGGCGCCGATGGCGGCGGCGAAGGCCACCAGGCCCGAGCCGGCCGGGAAGGAGATGCCGAGGGGAAAGCGGGTGTGGCTGTCGCCGCCGGTGCCCACGGTGTCGGGCAGGAGCATGCGGTTCAGCCAGCTGTGGATGATGCCGTCGCCGGGACGAAGGGCCACCCCGCCTCTGGAGCTGATGAAATCGGGCAGCTCGGCGTGGGTTTTCAGATCCACCGGCTTGGGGTAGGCGGCGGTGTGGCAGAAGCTCTGCAGCACCAGATCAGCGGAGAAGCCGAGGCAGGCCAGCTCCTTCATCTCATCGCGGGTCATCGGCCCGGTGGTGTCCTGGGAGCCCACGGTGGTCATCAGCGGCTCGCAGCTGGTGCCGGGGCGCACGCCCGCCAGGCCGCAGGCCTGGCCCACCATCTTCTGGGCCAGGGTGAAGCCCTTGCCGGTGTCGGCCGGGGCGGCGGGGCGGATGAACAACTCCGAGGGCGGCAGGCCCAGCTGGGTGCGCACCTTGTCGGTGAGGGAGCGGCCGATCAGCAGGGGGATGCGGCCGCCGGCGCGCACCTCATCAGCGATCGTGCTGGGCTTGAGCTCGAAGCTGGCCACCACCGCGCCGGCGTTCGATTCACCTGCGGCCCGCTCGATCGTGCCGGCCAGGGGCCGGATCGTGATCACATCGCCCGAGTTCAGAGCCGAGACATCGCACTCGATCGGCAGGGCGCCGGAATCTTCGGCGGTGTTGAAGAAGATCGGGGCGATCTTGCCCCCCAGGATCACCCCGCCGCCGCGTTTGTTCGGTACATGGGGGATGTCGGTACCGGTGTGCCAGAGCACCGAGTTGATCGCTGATTTGCGCGAGCTGCCGGTGCCCACCACGTCGCCCACGTAGGCCACCGGATGGCCCTTGGCCTTGAGCTGCTCGATCAGCTCCAGGCCGCCCGGCATCCGGGTCTCCAGCATCGCCATGGCGTGCAGGGGAATGTCGGGGCGGGTGGTGGCGTGGGTGGCGGGGGAGAGGTCGTCGGTGTTGGTTTCGCCCTCCACCTTGAACACCGTGACGGTGATTTCAGCCGGCAGCGCCCGTTTGGCGGTGAACCAGTCGGCCGCGGCCCAGGAGTCGACCACCTGCTGGGCCCAGGGGTTGCTGGCCGCCAGCTCCAGCACGTCGTGGAAGGAGTCGTAGACCAGAAGGGTGCGGCTGAGGCCGCTGGCCGCCTCGGCGGCGATGGTGGCATCGGCGTGGCCGAGCAGGCTGATCAGAGCGCCGACGTTGTAGCCACCGATCATGGTGGCCAGCAGCCGGGTGGCCTCGATCGGGCTCAGCAGCGGGCTCGCGCGCAGCCCCTGGGCGATGGCGCTCAACCAGCTGGCCTTGACGTAAGCGGCCTCATCCACCCCGGGCGGGATGCGTTCACTGAGCAGATCGAGCAGGAAGGCCTCCTCGCCGGCGGGAGGCTGCTCCAGCAGCTGGGTGAGGGCCTGAACGTCGGCGGCGGTCAGCGGCAGGGGCGGCACCCCCAGGGCCGCGCGCTCCGCCTCCGCCTGGCGGTAGCTGACCAGCAGGTCGGTGACACTCTCTGAAGAAGAGGGCATGGCGAAACGACGGAGTTGATCCCATTGTTTCTGGCCGAGGGCCCCTCCTCGGTCACGGTGGATGCCAAAGATGCCGTGATGGGAGTCTCTAGGGTGTGGGATTGGCCCACGGTTCACACCCGCTCCCGGCATGCTCACCACCTCCGACCTCCACATCGTGGAGACACGGCCGCTGGTGGCACCGGCGGTTCTGCATCGCGAACTGCCCCTGAGCCAGACAGCGGCCCGCACCGTGCTCGATGCCCGCGAGCGCATCAAGGCGATCCTGCACGGTCAGGATTCGCGCCTGCTGGTGATCGTCGGCCCCTGTTCGGTGCATGACGTCAAGGCCGCCCGGGCCTACGCCGAGGCGATCGCCGAGGTGCGTGAGCGGCACCGCGACCAGCTGGAGGTGGTGATGCGGGTGTACTTCGAGAAGCCCCGCACCACCGTGGGCTGGAAAGGTCTGATCAATGACCCCCACCTCGATGGCAGCTACGACATCAACACCGGGCTGCGCCTGGCGCGGGGCCTGCTGATGCACCTGGCCGAGATGGGCCTGCCCGCCGCCACCGAGCTGCTCGATCCTGTGGTGCCCCAGTACATCGCCGATCTGATCGGCTGGACTGCGATCGGGGCGCGCACCACCGAAAGCCAGACCCACCGCGAAATGGCCTCGGGTCTGTCGATGCCGATCGGTTTCAAGAACGGCACCGACGGCAGCGCCGTCACGGCCATCCATGCCATGCAGGCCGCCTCCAAGCCCCACCATTTCCTGGGCATCAGCCAGCTGGGCCATGCCGCGATCGTCTCCACCACCGGCAACCCCGATGGCCATCTGGTGCTGCGCGGCGGTAAGGGAGGCACCAATTACCACTCGGAGGCCATCGAGCAGGCGGCCCTTGCGCTGCAGAAGCAGGGTCTGCCGGCGAGGCTGATGGTCGACTGCAGTCACGGCAACTCCAACAAGGACTACCGTCGCCAGGGAGAGGTGCTCGCCGAGGTGGCCGCCCAGCTGCGTGGGGGTTCCCGCCATGTGATGGGCGTGATGATCGAAAGCCACCTGGTGGCCGGCAATCAGTCGATCCCCGCCGATCTCAGCGAGCTCGCCTACGGCCAGAGCATCACTGATGCCTGCATCGACCTGGAGACCACCCGCACGGTGCTGGACGGCCTGGCCGAAGCCGTGGCCGGCGCCCAGGCCAGCCAGCTGGCGCCGGTCTGACTGGGTTAGTTCTGGCACTCCCAGAGTGAGACTGCCAGAATCATGCGTTGCAACAGGATGTTCCTGTTGAACAGTTGTTTCTGGCTGGAGCACTAAGTTGCCCTTCCATGAGGCATCCGCCGATGCATCGGGAGGCTATTTGATGTCGTATCTCCTGCAATTCTGTGGCTTGAGCGAGCCGCTTCAGCTGTTCTATCTTGAGCAGAGTGGCGCGGCCAATGAATCCACAGGGCCGGTCTTCGCCGGCTTTCGGCCCTTTCAGCTGGATGATCTGCTCGGCTGGGCTCTGGGTTCTGCCCGGCAACGGGGCTGGGATGCCGAGGGCATCCAGACCACGGTGCTGCAGGTCTGGATGGAGCGGGCCGAAGTGATCCGCCAGTGGCAGCTGCGCCTCAAGGCCGAGCCCAGCGATCGCCTGGTGGTGGCCGGTCTTGGCACCTCCCTCGACTGGCAGCACCGCTGCGAGGGGATGCTCAGGGCCTGAGCGCCAGCCAGCTCCAGAGCAGCCCCGTGACCACAGGCACCGTGAGGTTGTCGAGGCCCAGCACGGCCAGCTGCTCCAGCAGGGTGGCCACCAGGCTGATCAGCAGCAGGGCGCCAGGGCCGGGCCCTGCGCCCTGCTGCTGACGCAGCAGAAGCAGCACCAGCAGCGCCGTGCCGGCCATGGCTGTGGTGCCCATCACCGATTTGCGCTGGCCCAGGATCTGCCAGCTCGGTGAGGGGATCAGCGGTCCCAGCAGCCCGGCGAAGCCATCTCCCAGGGCCATCACCAGCACCCCAGCCGCCACGGCCTGGGGCTGGGCCGGCCAGAACAGCGCCAGCAGCAGGGTGATCGCGGCGCCGTAGGCCACCGTTCCATAGCTGTGGCGACCGACGTCCTCGATGGCCGGCAGCAGGCGATAGCGGTGGTTCAGGGCCGCCAGCAGGGTGACCACAGCGGCCGCCGGCAGGGCAATCCAGCGATCGATCCCGGTGGCCCAAGCGATCAGCACCACAGGTCCGGTGCCGATGTGCAGCAGCTTGCGGCTCCACTCGGGCTGATCAGGCCAGCGCCGCCTCGCCCCCAGCGCCAGGCCCAGCACAGCTCCCAGCCAGAGCAGCACCAACACCACTCCGATCACGGCCTGACACCCGACAGTCGGGGTCCAGGTTGGCAGTGGCCCGGGTTCAGGCGGCCCGGGTTAAGGCGTGCCAGGTTCAGGCGGCCTGCTGCAGGTTGCTCATCAGCCTCAGTTTCATAATCGCCTTGGCCTCCAGCTGGCGCACCCGTTCACGCGAAACATTGATCTTGCGGCCGATCTCAGCGAGGGTGAGGGGTTCTTTGCCCTCCAGGCCGAAGCGCAGGCGCAGGATCTCCTGTTCGCGCTCGTTGAGCTGGGAGAGCCAGGCGCTGAGGTGCTCCTTCTGGATCGAGCGGTCCATGTGATCCATGGACTCGTTGCTGGCTGGATCGGCGATCAGCTCACCGAGGGTGCTGCGATCCTCTTCGCCCCTGGCATGGGCATCGAGGGAGGCGCAGGGGGCGCTCTGGGAAATCAGATCCTCCAGATCCTTGATGTCCATGCCCATGGCATGGGAGAGCTCCAGCCGGTTGGGCTGACGGCCGAAACGGTGCGAGAGCTCCCGGGTGATGCGGCGCATCTTCGAGAGTTTTTCACTTACATGAATGGGCAGGCGAATCGTGCGCGCGCTGTTATCGATGGCCCGGGTCATGCCCTGACGAATCCACCAGTAGGCATAGGTGGAGAACTTGTAGCCCATGGCGGGATCGAACTTATCGACGGCCCGCTCCAGCCCGATCGCCCCTTCCTGGACGAGATCCAGCAGCTCCAATCCCTGATTCTGATATTTCTTGGCGACGCTCACCACCAGCCGCAGGTTGGCGGCCATCATGCGGTCGCGGGCACGGCCGCCCATGCGGATCTGATGACGCTGGCGGGGGGTGAGGGAAGCGTCCGGAAGTTCAAGCAGACATTTCATCGCCTGAACGTGGTGAGCCAACTCAATTTCTTCCGCTGCCGTGAGCAGAGGAACACGGCCGATGTTGCTGAGGTACCAGCCGATCGAATCAGCGCTGAGCCGGCCGCCTCCGGTTTTGGGCTGGGCCGCCCGTGCCGAGGTTTTCGCTTTCTTGGGAGCGAGACCTGTGGCAGGGGTGGATTGCAGCGTTGTCCCCATCACCCCAGCCTACGGATGTGTTGTGGGCGGAATGTAGCAGGGTCGGGAGGTTGGCTGCTGTATGAATCCGAAAATACCCTAAAGGAGCAGGACAATTTTTCTTCATTGAGTTATCCATGATGCCAATTCTGCAACTGGTGTAGCGATGATTACATCAGGTGTCAGGTTCGGGGCCTGGATCGATCAGGCCGGGGCCGCCAGACCCGTGCGCCATTGCTTGATCAGATCCAGCTGGGCGCAGCGGGGTTCGCCGCTGGGCTGGCGCTGGATGAAGCTGCCGTCGCTCTGCATGTCCCAGGCGGCGCAGTCGTCGTTCTGATAGGTGTCCAGCAGGCGCTCCAGCTGGCCCCGCAGCTGCGGATTCTTGATCGGTGTCACCGCTTCGACGCGGCGATCCAGGTTGCGGGGCATCCAATCGGCACTGCCGATGTACATCTCCGCCTCGCCGGCATTGGCGAACCAGAACATGCGCGAGTGCTCGAGAAAGCGGCCGATGATGCTGATCACCTGGATCGTTTCGCTCACGCCGGGCACCCCGGGCCTCAGGCAGCACATGCCGCGGATCACCAGCTCGATCACCACCCCTGCCTGGGAGGCTTCGTAGAGCAGGGCGATGATGGCTGGATCCACTAGGGCATTCATCTTGGCGCGGATGTGTCCGCCCTTGCCCTCGCGGGCATGGCTGATTTCACGCTCGATCAGGGCCTCCATTCCCTTGCGCAGGGTGACGGGAGCCACCAACAAGCTACGGAAGCTCTGCTGCTTCGAGAAGCCGGTGAGGTAGTTGAACAGCTCCACCAGATCCTGACCCAGTTCCGGCTGGGCCGAGAGCAGGCCGATGTCGGTGTAGAGGCTGGAGGTCTTGGAGTTGTAGTTGCCGGTGCCGATGTGCACATAGCTGCGCAGGCGCTCTTTTTCCTTGCGCACCACCAGCATGATCTTGGTGTGGGTCTTGAGGCCCAGCACGCCATAGACCACGTGAACGCCGGAGTGCTCTAGCTGGCGCGCCCACTGGATGTTGTTGTCCTCGTCGAAGCGGGCCTTGAGTTCCACCAGCGCCATTACCTGCTTGCCGTTCTCGGCGGCGCGGATCAGCGCCGCGATGATCGGTGAATCCTTCGAGGTGCGGTAGAGGGTCATCTTGATGGCCAGCACCGAGGGGTCATCGGCGGCCTGACCGATGAACTCCTCCACCGAGGTGGAGAAGAGGTCGTAGGGGTGCTGGAGCAGCACATCGCTGCGCCGGATTGCCGCGAAGATGCTCTCGAACTCCTCCGCCTTGATCGAGCCATCCCCCAGGCGGCTCTTCTGCGCCCGGGCCAGGGCCGTGGGGGTACGGCCCTGGTGGGGTTTGTCCTTGAGCTGGGGCAGGGGAATCGCCAGCAGGCGCATCAGGTCGTCGAGCCCCAGCGGTCCATTGACCCGGTAGAGGTCGGCCGGATCCACGGCGGTGCCCTCCATCAGCAGGTCCACCACCTCATCGGGCATCTCATCGGCCACCTCGAGCCGCACCACCTCGCCGCCGCGGCGGCGTTTGCGCAGGCCCTCCTGCAGGGCCTCCATCAGGTCGTCGGCCTCCAGATCACGCAGCTCCAGGTCGGCGTCGCGGGTGATGCGGAAGAAGTAATGCCCCTCGATCGTCATGCCCGGGAAGAGCAGCTGCAGGTTGAAGGCCACCACCTGCTCCAGGGGAACCACTGTGTAGACGGGGGAGGGCTCACGGCTGCAGAGCTCGGTGGGAATTTCCACGAAGCGCGGCAGGGTCTTGGTGGGCACCTTCACCCGGGCGAACTGCTGCTGCTTGGTGTCGGGATCGCGGATCAGTGCCGCCACGTTCAAGCTGAGGTTGCTCATGAACGGGAAGGGATGGGCCGGGTCCACCGCCAGGGGTGTGAGCACCGGGAAGATGGCGGTCTGGAAGTAGGTGTTGACCCAGGTCTTCTGCTGCTTGTTCAGCCGCTGGTAGTCGATCAGCTGAACGCCCTGCTCGAACAGCTCCTGTTTGAGGTGATGGCGATAATGGGCCTGCTGCTGTTCCAGCAGCGGCCGCAGTTTCTGCTGGATAGCCTCCAGCTGCTGCCTGGGGGTGAGGCCGTCGTCGCTGAGGGTGGAGAGGCCGGCCTCCAGCTGCGACTTCAGGGACGCCACCCTGACCATAAAGAATTCATCGAGGTTGTTGCTGAAGATGGCGCTGAATTTCGCCTGCTCCAGCAATGGCGTGGCGGGATCGAGGGCCTGGGCCAGCACGCGGCTGTTGAACGCGATCCAGCTCAGCTCACGGTTGATGTAGAGCTCAGGAGCCACAACGGGTTCATTCATCGCGGGATCTACGGCTGAGGCTCTTGGGGTGAAGGTAGCAATCAAGAGGCGGGGGGCACTGTCGCGGGCTTGCTTGCCGAAAGGTTGTTCAGGGGTCCACCCCCTGCCACCAGCAGGGCCACCACCACGAACAGGGTGATGCCGGTCCAGAAGGGACTGGTCTTGCCCACCAGGTCATAGGCCAGACCCGCCAGCGGCGGGCCGATGAAGCTGCCCAGGCTCTGCAGGCCCTGCAGGCTGCCCAGGGCTGCCCCCTGGCCGCTGTCATCTAGCCGGCGCGACACCTGGCTGCGCAGGCAGGGGGTGACCAGCCCGGTGCCGCAGGCCAGCAGCGCCAATGCCGTGAACACCACCGGGATGGCGCTGGCCGGTGTGGCCAGGGGAATCAGCAGGCAGCCCGCTACCACCAGCCCCAGACCGGCCAGGCTGAGGCGCCCTTCGCCGAAGCGCTTCACCAGCGGTCCGATCAGGCCGCCCTGCACCACCGTGGCCACCACGCCCACCACCAGGAAGGCCATGGCCGCCAGCTCTGGCCCCCAGCCGAACACCTGCTTGAAATAGAGCACCAGCACGGCGGTGAAGCCGTTGAAGCCAAGGAAGAACAGAAAGAAGGCGAGGCTGAGCCGGCGCACGCGGGGATTGCGAAACACCCTGCCGAGCTGGGTGAGAGGGTTGAGTTCCCGCTTGCGCGGCAGCGCCAGGCGGGCAGCCGGGGGGTGGGTTTCCGGCAGCACCGTGAGCACCAGCACCAGATTCACGGCCGCCACCGCCACGGCCAGTAGCAATGGCAGGGTCACATTCACCCCCGCCAGCAGCCCCCCCAGGGCCGGCCCGAGGATGAAACCGAGCCCGAAGGCCACGCCGATCAGCCCGAAGGCCTTGGCCCGCTTCTCCGGCGGACTGATGTCGGCCAGCACGGCGCCGGCGGTGGCGGCGGTGCCTCCGCTCACCCCATCGATCAGCCGGGCGCCGAACAGCAGCGGCAGGGGCCAGGCGCTGCCCGCCGGCCAGGGCAGGGCCAGGGTGAGGGCAAAGCCGCCCAGGCCGAGCACGGAGCCGGCAACGCAGCCGGCGATCACCGGTTTGCGCCCGAAGCGGTCGCTGAGGGCTCCGATCAGGGGGGTGAACAGGAACTGGGCCAGGGCGTAGCTGCCCGCCAGCAGGCCCAATGTGCGCCCGTCGCTGGTGAAACTCGCCAGCAGAAAGGGCAGCAGGGGAAAGACGATGCTTTCCCCGAGGCGGTCGTTCAGCAGCGTCAGGAAGATGCAGAACCGCGTGGAAGGGCGCGACCAGCCCATGGAGGCGACCCGCAACAGTGCCGTTACCTTCCCATGGGCGGCCGCACGATCCGATCGCCCCAGCCGCCCAGACCAGCCGCCGCCATCGCCGCGGTGATCCAGGAGCTGCGCGCTCAGGATCAGGTGCGCCGCTGGCCTTCATCGGCGATTACGTCAGCCCTGAGGACCGCGCTTACCTGGCCTAGGGCCGCTATGCCCTGGGCACCCTCGACTACGACTGGTCGCTCAACCGCCAGTGAGGGCGGCAATGGTCAGCAACAGGACTCAAGCCCTCAACAACAAGAGGCGGAGCCTGCCGCTGTTGGCTTGACGCTGGTGTCACCGCCGGGGACTCCGGGTGTGAAGGGCATCACGCTGCCACAGCCGGGAAAGAGGCCGAAGTGGGCGCTGGAGTCAGCGCTGATGAAGTTGAAATGGGGCGCCAGCCGGCTCTGGTGGAGCATCCGGAAGGTGTTGCCGCAGACGGGAAACACCCGGCCAGCTTCGAGGCTGTGGTGTTTGTCGAAGTCGAGGCGGTGGGGGTGGCCGGGGATCGTGCCCCGGTAGATCACGGCCTGGCCGTGGTCCTCGCAGGCATCTTCGAGGTCGTCGATCTGGAACAACCGGTAGGTGGCGGAGAAGAAGCACAGCTCACCGGTGCGCTCGGCCAGCTCCGGATCGGTGATCTCCAGCGGGTGGTCGTTCACCAGGCGCGGATCGGCGAAGCCCGCCTGGCGGGCCAGACGCAGGAAATCGTTCCAGTAGAGGGCGCCACTGAGGCATTCGCCGTAGAGCACCGGGTCGGCCTGCAGGGCCTGGGGCACCCGCCGGTCGGCGTAGACATCGGCGAAGAAGAACTCACCGCCGGGTTTGAGCAATCGCCGCACCCCGCGCAACACAGCCAGCTTGTCGGTGGAGAGGTTCACCACGCAGTTGGAGATCACTACATCGAAGCTGCCGGGCTCCAGCTCGAGCTGTTCCAGGTGCTCGATGTAGCCCTCCAGAAAGTGCACGTTGTCGTAGCCGAAGGCCTCGGCGTGGAAGGCGCGGTGGGCTTCGGCCACCGCCAGCTGCTCAGCCGTCATGTCGACCCCCACCACCGTGCCGCCCGGCCCCACCAATTGAGCGAGCAGGTAGGCGTCACGGCCGCTGCCGCAGCCCAGATCCAGCACCCGCGCGCCCTCCAGCAGCGGAGGGCAGACCAGACCGCAGCCGTAGTAGCGGGAGAGCACCTCGGGATGGAGGCGGCTGAGCAGGGGCTTGAGGGCGCTGGGCACCGCGCTGGCATCGCAGCAGGCGCTGGTGCGCAGATCGGCGCTGCTGGTCAGGGTGCTGCCGTAATAGGTCTGCACGGCCTCGCGGACGCCTGTGCTCGGTGGTGAAGCGGTCATCGCGAAAGGGACGATGGGGAAGGGGTTAATGGCCCCGGCGCCAGCTGTGGAAGCGTTGGAGCAGGGCCAGGGTGCGCTGGGGGGCGTGGGCCCGTTTCCAGGCACCGGCGGCGTACTTGTTCGCTTCCGAGAGGGTGGGGTAGGCGTGGATGGTGGAGAGGATCTTGCCAAGGCCCAGGCGCCAGCGCATGGCCAGCACGAACTCCGCCAGCAGTTCACCGGCCTGCTCAGCCACGATCGTCACCCCCAGGATCCTGTCGCTGCCCGGGGGCGTGAGCACCTTCACAAAGCCTGTTTCGGCGCTTTCCACGATGGCCCGATCCAGCTCCTGCATCGGGAAGCGGGTCACCTCCACCGCTACCCCCTGGCGGGCGGCTTCGCCTTCGTTCAGCCCCACACCCGCCACCTCCGGATCGGTGAAGGTGGTGCGCGGGATCACCCGTCCGTCGACGCGAAACCGGCGGAAGGGCCCGAACAGGGCATTGACGGCGGCGTACCAGGCCTGGTGGGCGGCGGTGTGGGTGAACTGCCAGGGGCCGGCCACATCACCGGCGGCATAGATGTTGGGGAAGAGCGTCTGCAGTGAGGCGTTGGTGTCGATGGTGCGGCCGCAGGGGATGCCCAGCTCCTCGAGGCCATAGCCCTGCAGCCGCGCCCGCCGGCCGATGGCGCAGAGCACCTGATCACAGAGCAGCTCGCCGGCTTCTGGGGGTTCGGGCCCGCCGCTGCTGATCAGCACCGACTTCTCTTTCCCTCGCGGTTCAAAGCCCAGCACGGAGCAATGGGTGAGCACCCGCACGCCATCGGCTTCGAGGGCCCGCTGCACCACGGCGGCCGCGTCGGGGTCTTCGCGGCTGAGCAGCTGCGGGCCCCGCTGTAGCAGGGTGACCCGTGCGCCCAGGCGGGCCAGGGCCTGGGAGAGTTCACAACCGATCGGACCGCCGCCCATCACCACGATCCGCGGTGAGGTCAGGGGACAATCCCGCAGGGCCTGCCACAGCGTTTCACTGGTGAGCAGGCCCACCGCCTCGGCCCCCGGCAGATCCGGCAGCACCGGACTGGCGCCGGTGGCCAGCACGATCGCCGGCGCCGTCAGCCGGTGCTCCTGGCCGTCGCTGCCGCTGATGGCCACGGTCCAGGGGTCGATCAGGCGGCCGTGGCCGCGCAGCACCTCCACTCCCAGCCCCTCGTAGCGCTCGACGCTGTCGTGGGGCGCCACCGCTGCCACCTTGGCGAACACCCGCTCCAGCACCAGCGGTAGCGACACACTGGGCTCGTGCGGTTCGAGGCCATAGCGATCGGCCTGGCGCATGCGCGCCGCCGCCCGGGCCGTGGCGATCAGGGCTTTGCTGGGGACGCAGCCGGTGTTGAGGCAGTCGCCGCCCATGCGCTCGGCTTCGATCAGGGTCACCTTCGCCTTCACGGCTGCGGCGATGTAGGAGGTGACCAGGCCCGCCGCGCCGGCGCCGATGACGATCAGGTTGCGATCGAAGCGGGCCGGTTTTCTCCAGGGGGCATACAGCCGCCAGAGCTTCCAGCGCTCCAGGCCCAGGCGCGCGATCCAGGGGAAGGTCCCCAGCAGCGCCAGCGACAGGAGCAGCGGCGGCGTGAGGATGCCCTCGAGGCTGCGCAGCTGCGCCAGCTGCGTGCCGGCGTTCACGTACACGAGGGTGCCGGGCAGCATGCCGATCTGGCTGGTGAGATAAAAGGAGAGCGTGCGGATCGGGGTCAGCCCCATCACCACGTTCACCAGAAAGAAGGGAAACACGGGCACCAGCCGCAGGCTGAGCAGGTAGAGCACCCCATCGCGGCGCAACCCCGCCTCGATGGGGGCCAGGCGGGCCGCGAAGCGCTTCAGGATCGGCTCCCGCAGCAGGGTGCGCGCCAGCAGGAAGGCGATGGTGGCGCCAGCGCTGGAGGCGAACGACACCAGCAGGGTTCCGAGCCCCAGCCCGAAGAGGGCTCCGCCGGCGAGGGTCATCACCGCCGCGCCGGGCAGGGAGAGGCCGGTGACGAGCACATAGGCCAGGCCGTAGAGGGCGGCGGCGCTGGCGGGTGCTCGCTGGCGCCAGGCCAGCAGGCTGGTCTGGGCGTCGCGCAGGGCCTCAAGGCTCAGCTTCTGGGGCAGATCCAGCAGAAAGAACAGGGCCACCAGGGCCGCCACCGCCAGCAGCAGCAGCCAGCGCTGCCGAGTGCCGCTCACGCGGCCAGGGCTCCGCCGCAGCTGGAGCCGCTGCCGGCGGTGCAGCCGAAGCAGTGGTCCGCCACCTGGATTGGGTCGCCGGCGGGGTTGCGCCGCAGCAGATCACGCAGGTGGGAGCGGCCGACGTTGCCTTCAGCATTGGCGGTTGGATCACCGCTGGCGGGCAGCCCCAGCTGCTGGTTGAAATCACAGTCGTAGAGGAATCCCTGCCAGTCGACGCTGATCAGCTGGCGGCACATCACCTGGGCCAGATTCTCGTTGCGGTGGCTGCGGCGCAGCAGCTGCAGGTAGCCCTCCAGCTCCCCCTGGGCGCTCAGCACTGCCGCGAAGCGCTGCACCGGCATGTTGGCCAGCGCATAGAGCCGGTTGAAGACCACGCCGTGATCGGCCCAGAGCACCCGCCGGTAGTCGGCCTCCAGCGGCCCCTGCTCCGGCGGCAGCGCCGCGCCCTGGGGGTTGTACACCAGGTTCAGCTCCAGGCTCGAGCCCGGCTGGCCGTAGCCGAGGGCGTTGAGCTGGCGCAGGCCGCTGATGCTGCGCTGGAACACCCCGGAGCCCCGCTGGCGCTCCACGTTGTCCTGGAGATAGCAGGGCAGCGAGGCCACTACCGTGACCCCCTGGTCGGCGAGAAAGTCGGCCAGATCCTCCTGACCCGGCTCCTGCAGGATCGTCAGGTTGCAGCGATCGATCACCTCCACCCCGAGGGCGCGGGCTGCGCGCACCAGGGCCCGGAACTGGGGGTGCAGCTCCGGTGCCCCACCGGTGAGGTCGAGACAGCGCAGATCCCTGGCGGCCAGCACCTCGGGGATCAGCTCCACGCTGGCGGCCTCCATGCTCTCCGTGCGGGTGGGGCCGGCATTGACGTGACAGTGCACGCAGGCCTGGTTGCAGCGGTAGGTGAGGTTCACCTGCAGGGTGTCGAGGCGGCCCCGGCTGAGGGGCGGGAAGGCCTGGGCGGGCTGCAGGCGGCCGTGCTCTGGACTGCGGAGGCGGGGGGCAGTGGTCACGGAGCTGTGGTCACGGTGGGAATCAGATGGTGCTGGTGAGAACGCGGGGGCCGGTGGGCTGGGCCCCCAGGCCCCCCAGCGACTCGACGCTGACGCGGCTGGCGGCGCTGGTGGGGTAGGTGGGAATCGGCATGGCCACATGGCCCTGGCCGTCGGGCACGAAGGGAACACAGACCACCTCGCGGCCATTGACGCGGGCCCAGAGCCGGTAGGTGGTGTTGGGCGGCGGCGGCAGTCCGTCGAGCATCAGCATGTTGGCGGTCCAGGCCGCTGAGATGGGAGCCCACAGCGGCACCTTCCAGAAGGCTGAGGCTCCTGTGAGCGGCAGCTTCATGATCAAGAAGGAGGCGGGCAAGCAGAGGCTCGTGCTCAGCAGCGACTTCAAGACCAACGACATGGCACCGGACCTGAAGGTGATCTTCAGCCCCTCCGCCACACCCCTGACCGCCACCAAATCTCCTGGATACCCCCTCAAGCCAGGCAGCTACACCATCCTCTCGGCCCTGAAATCCAGCAAAGGTGCCCAGAGCTATGTGATTCCCGCTTCGATCGATCTGAGCAAGCAGAAGTCGGTGCTGATCTGGTGCAAGAAATTCAACGCCACCATGGCCTGGGCGCCCCTGCAGCACGACTCCATGGGCAGGGACTCGATGATGAAGTGATCCCGCCCAGCCATGATCGCCGGCATGGAATCAGTCCCAGGCCGGCTCAGCCACCTCAACGCCAGCGGTGAGGTGCACATGGTGGAGGTGGGCGACCGCCCCGCCAGTGACCGCCGCGCCGTGGCCGAGGGCTTCCTCAGCATGGAGGCGGCTGCGCTGGCCCTGGTGCTGGAGGGCCGCGCCCCCAAAGGCGATGTGCTGGCGGTGGCGCGGGTGGCGGCGATCCAGGGGGCCAAGCGCACCTGGGAGCTGATCCCCCTCTGCCACCCGATTGCGCTCACGGGCCTGGAGGTGCGCATCGAGCCCAGCGCCGATGGCCGCGGTCTGCGCCTTGAGGCGGCGGCGCGCACCACCGCGCCCACGGGGGTGGAGATGGAGGCGCTCACCGCCGTTCAGGTGGGCCTGCTCACCCTCTACGACATGCTCAAATCCGCCGATCCGGCCATGACCATCGGCCCTGTGCGGCTGCTGAGCAAGACGGGGGGACGCCACGGCGCCTGGAGCCGTCCTGTCGCCGTGTCCTCCTGAGCCGGAGCTTCCGATGAGCACTAGCGCTGCATCGCTCGAGCCCTATCCCCGCGAAGGCCTGCCCCTGGAGGAGGCCCGCCGCCAGGTGCTGGCCGCCCTCACGCCCCTGGCCGGACGTGAGGTGCTGCTGCTGGAGCAGGCCCTGGGCCGGGTGAGTGCCGAGCCGCTGCTGGCCAGCGAGGCTGTGCCGGGCTTTCGCGCCTCGATCATGGATGGCTATGCCCTGGCGGCGGCGAGTGTCCCGCAGGTGGGACACTCGTGGCCCCTGATGGGCCGCTCGGCTCCCGGCGCTCCCTACCCCAGGCCGCTGGCGGCCGGCGAGGCGATCCGCATCCTCACCGGTGCGCCGCTGCCGGAGGGGGCCACTCGGGTGCTGCCCCAGGAGCTGGTGGCTGTGGAGGGCGATCGCCTCAGCCTGGTGCGCGAGGCGGGGACGAACCCCTGGATCCGAGCCGCCGATGAGGAGGCCGCCGCCGGCCAGGAGCTGCTGGCGGCCGGCGTTCGCCTGGGTCCGGCGCTGCTGGGACGACTGGCCAGCTGCGGCGTGGCGGAGCTGGCCCTGCGGCCGCGGCCGCGGCTGGGGCTGTTGATCAGCGGCGATGAACTGGTGCCGGCGGGCAGGGTCCGCGCTCCGGGGCAGATCTGGGAGAGCAACGGCACTCTGCTGGTGGCGCTGTTGCAGCGGCTGGGGATGGTGGTGAGTGAGCGGCGGGTGGTGGGAGATCAGCCCGCCGCCCTGCGCTCGGCCCTGCTGGAGCTGGCGGCCAGCTGTGATCTGGTGGTGAGCACCGGCGGGGTGTCGGCGGGCGACAGTGACTGGATCCGGCCACTGCTGGCGGAGCTGGGATCGGTGGCCTTCTGGAAGCTGTTCCTCAAGCCCGGGAGGCCCTTCGCCTTCGGCGAGCTGCTGGGCACGCCGTTCTTCGGGCTGCCGGGCAATCCGGTGGCGGCGGCGATCACCGCCCTGCAGCTGTTGGTGCCGGCGCTGCAGCGGCTGGAGGGGGCGCCCGTGGAGCCATTGCCGCGCCTGAAGGTGCGCCTGGGCGCCGAGCTCAGGCGGGCTGCGGGCCGCCCCGAGCTGGCGCGCGCCCGGCTGCAGGTGGGGGGCGAAGGGGAGCTGCTGGCGCTGGTGGACGGCAGCCAGGCCTCCTCCCGCATCGGCTCTCTCCAGGGCGCCGACCTGCTGCTGGAGATCCCAGCTGAGCTGGGCACCCTGGCGGCAGGCACGGAGCTGTGGGCGCAGTTGCTGCGGCTGCCGATCTTCTGAGGGCCGCCGCTGGGCGCACTGGTCCTGGGGTTCAGCGGCTGTTCAGTAGGCGGTGTTGCCCTCCACCCAGCGGCCCACGCCGTTGCTCCATTCACGCTTCCAGAAGGGGGCGTCGTGCTTGAGGGCTTCGAGCAGCTCCTGGCCGCCGCGTTGGGCCGGACCGCGCCGATCCGCCGCCACCGCCACCAGCACGATCGCTTCCCCCGGCAGCACCCTCCCCACCCGGTGATCCACCCGCAGGGCCAGCAGGCCATGGCGGCGGCTGATGGTGGCGGCGATCCGCTCGATCTGGGCTTCGGTCATGCCGGGGTAGTGCTCCAGCTCCAGGGCCTCGAGCGCCGCGCCGCTGGCGCTGCGGCCGCGCACCCGGCCGATGAAATGAGCTTCCGCCGCCGGCGCTTCGCTGCCGGCGGCCGTGAGCTGTTGCTGCCATTCCGCCAGGGCGACCAGCGGCTCGAAGGCCTCGGGGTGGAGCCGAAGCACCAGGCCCGGTCGATGGGCTTCAGCCATCCGTTCAGCCGCCACTGATCGGGGGCAGAAAGGCCACTTCGTCTCCGGGCTGCAGCGGTTGATCGAGGGCGGCGAAGGCCTGGTTCACGGCCACCCGCACCTGCTGCGGGACGGTCTCCCCAAGACCCAGCTGGCGCCAGAGGCTGGCCGGGGTTGTGGGCCAAGACTGTGCGCTGATGGCGAGGCTGCGCTCCCCCCAGCCCGCCTGCTCGCGCAGGCCGGCGAACAGGCGCACGTGGATCACGCTCGGGTGGCCACCAGCACCCGGTGGCGGTGGTCGGAGGCCACGCGGCGGATGGCGGTGAAGCCTGCCTCGGCCAGGGCGGCCGGTAGATCCAGGCGGAAATAGTCTTCGAGATAGGGCTCTGTGGCCTTGAGCAGGGTGGCCAGGGCCGGCGGCATGGCGCGGATCACCGCCGCCTCGGGGTCCTGATCCACCAGGGCCAGCACCCCCCGGGGCCGCAGCAGCCGCGCCGCTTCCCTGAGCACGGCGCGGCTGGCGTCGCCCGGCAGTTCATGGCAGAGGAACTGGGCGGTGATCAGATCAAGGCTGGCCGCCGGCAGGCCGGTGGCTTCGGCGGCGCCGTGGTGCCAGGCGTCGACACGGCCGCCGGCATCGCGCACCCGCGCCACCGCCAGCATCTGCGGGGAGAGATCGAGGCCGCTCACGCGCGCGCCGCTGTGGCCGTGCTGCTCCAGCCAGTCGGCCAGGGCCAGGGTGCCCACCCCCACCGAGCAGCCGATGTCGAGCACGTCGCGCACCGGACCGCTGAGGCTGGGCTCGATCGCGGCGTAGATGCCGTCGCGCATGCGTTGCTGGGCGGCTTCGGGGCTGAGTTGCTTCTCCTCTTTCCACACCCGCAGCGCCACCGAATCGGTGGCCTGCTCCGCCTCACAGGCGGCCTCCCAGCAGAGATTGCCCTGGGCATAGGCGTGGAAGCGGGCCCGGTAATAGGGCGGGACGACCACGGCCGCCTCGGTGCTGCTGGCGAGCAATGGTTCCGCCTGCTGCCGCAGCTGCTCGCGGCGCTGGCGCCAGGGGATGCCCCGGCCCTCGGCCGTGCGGATCATCATCCGCCGGGCCTGCAGGAACAGCAGCTGCCGCACGGGCTCCACCGCCAGCACCCCAGCGATCAGCCGCCCCAGGGGCGTGCGCGCATCCACCCAGGGCGGCGGTGTCGACGCGCCGATCACCGGGCTGGAGTGGATGGCGCTGGTGTTCATCGCGGCGCTGGACTCAAGGCGAGGCCGCCATCCTGGCGCCCCCGGCTCAGGCCTTGGGCTGCGTCTGCTCGATCACCCAGCGCCGGTAGGCGGGATCAACGTCCGAAAGGGGCACGGCCAGGATCGCCGGGATCTCATAGGGATGGGCTTTCCGAATCAGCTCCATCAGCGCCTGCCGCCGCTGGCTGGTGGTCTTGAAGCTGATCCTGATCTCCGGCTCCTCCACCAGCTCCCCCTTCCAGAGGTAGACGCTCTCGATCGTCTCCAGCTGGGCGCAGGCCGCTAGCCCGGCCCTCACCACCTGCCGTGCCAGTCGCCTGGCGTCGCCGATGTTGGCCACCGTGGTGAGCACGGCCAGGAGGGTTTCCGCGGGGGCTGTCATCGACTTCTCTGCAGTTCAGGCCCCGGCGGACCGGCCGCATCTCCCCTGCAGCCCTAATCTTGATTTTTGCGCCAGCGTCCCATGGCCACTGCAGGCCGTAGCCGCGAAGCAGGAGCCATCCCCAAGTCTGCCGATATCAGCAAGACAGGCGCTTCTCGCTTCCCGTTGGTGCACAAGCTGATCCATTTTGCGGATCTGCGCAATTTTTATAAGGACATGCGGGAGGCGCTCAAGGCCGCCAACCGCCGTGCCGGTGCCCAGCAGGGGCTGGTGACCAAAGCCCGCAAGAAGATCGAGGGGTTGCAGCAGCAGCTGGCTGCAGTTGAGCAGGAGCGGCTGGAGTTGCTGGCCTATCGCGAGCGGGCTGAGCAGGAAGCAGGTCAACTGGCCGAACTGCTGCCGCGCTTCAGGGGCCGGCTGCTCCAGGTGCAGCAGATCGAGCAGGCGCTCACCAATCTGGCCGATGTGAAGGAGGCCGTTGATCAACAGGATCGCCAGAGCGGCAGCCCCACCCGGCAATCGATGCAGGATCTCAAGCGCGCCGTGGAGAACCTGCTGGAGCGGGCCGATGCCGTCGATTTCTTCGAAGACGAACCCGAGAGCGGTCATGACCCGCAAAGCTGATCCCAGCACCTCGCGCACGCCGATCAGCGACGGCCTCGCTTCCGACTTGCAGGCCCTGGGATCCCTTCTCGGCAGCCATATGCGCGGCCTCGATGAGCATCTCGGCCGCCAGCACGAACGCTTATCCCTGCGTGAAGACCAGCTCATTGCAGAAAGCCGTGAACTGCTGCCTCCGGCTCCACTGGAACTGGACCACCTCAGCAAAGAACAACTCCAGGGCCTCTGCCGCCAGCACAAGCTCAAGGGCTGGTCGAAATTGCGGCGCGATCCTCTGCTCGCCTTTGTGGCTGCGGCGCTCGCCCAGGCTTCAGCCCACTCCTCCGGCTCCCCAACGCCGTTGGAAGCATCGTTGAGCCCGGCCGCCATCTCTCGAATCGAGCGGTTGCTGCTGCTGCTGCTCCAGCACCTGGCCGTCTCCCCAGAGCAGATCCAAGAGGCCTGGGACGCTCCACTTGACTCTCCAGTCGGCTGGACACCTTAGGGTCAGGTCATCGCCCAGCCGCCGCTGATGACTGCCCCACCCGCCACCGCAGACGTCACTTCTGTGATCTTGGCGATGGCACTGCACGGCTCTCCACCACGTCTCCGGGCCAGGAGTATGTGATCGACATCTCGCGAGTGCCACAGGTGTGGCCCTGGGCGCTGAGCAAGCTGCCCTTCAGCCGTGCTGGCGCCTGAGGCTCTCGTAGGCCTGGCAGAAGGGTTCCCCCAGGGCGTCGCGCAGCACCGTGTCGGCGGCGAAGGCGGCCAGGGCCGCGTCGAGGCTGGCGGGCAGGGAGGCCGCGGTGCCGGGAGCCGGCGGGTCGGTGTAGAGGTTGGCGTCGTTGCGGGGGCCGGGGTCGAGCTGGCGCTCGAGGCCGTCGAGGCCGGCGGCCAGCACCGCCGCCGGCAGCAGATAGGGGTTGGCGGCGCTGTCGGCGAGGCGCAGCTCCAGGCGCTGGTCGTCGGGGATGCGCACCATGTGGCTGCGGTTGTTGCCGCCGTAGCTGATCCAGCCCGGTGACCAGGTGGCGCCGGAGTTGGTGGTCTGGCCGCCGAGGCGGGCGTAGCTCTCGGCGGTGGGATTGGTGAGGGCGCAGAGGGCCGGGGCATGGGCCAGCAGACCACCGAGGAAGTGATAGGCCAGCGGCGAGAGGCCCAGCGCGCCGCGGGGCTCGTGGAAGAGGTTGCGGCCCGAGGCGTCCCAGAGGGAATGGTGCAGGTGGGCGCCACTGCCGGTGAGCTGGGGGAAGGGCTTGGGCCCGAAACTCACCCGCCAGCCCAGCGGTTCCGCCATCGACTGGGCCATCACCCGGAAGAGGGCGTGGCGGTCAGCGGTCACCAGAGCGTCGGCGAAGGTCCAGTTGATCTCGAACTGGCCGTTGGCATCCTCGTGATCGGCCTGATACGGCCCCCAGCCCAGCTCCTCCATCGCTTCGAGCAGGCCGCCGATCAGCTCGAACTGGCGCATCAAGGCCAGCTGGTCGTAGCAGGGTTTCACCTGGGTGTCGCGGCCATCGGCGATCGCCGCGCCGCCGGGTTGCAGCAGGAAGAACTCGGCTTCCACCCCCGTGCGGAAGCTGTAGCCCAGCTGCGCTACCCGCTCCAGCTGGCGGCGCAGCACCCAGCGCGGCGACTGCTCCAATGGCCGGCCCTTCACCCGCAGATCGGTGGCCAGCCAGGCCACGGACCGCTGCCAGGGCAATACCGCCAGGCTGGCGGGATCGGGGATGCCGAGCACATCGGGATCGGCCGGGGTCATCGCCAGCCAGGCGGCGAAACCGGCGAAGCCGGCGCCATCGCGGGCCAGCTGATCGGCGGCACTGGCGGGCACCAGTTTGGCCCGCTGCACCCCGAACAGATCGGAGAAGGAGAAGAGGAAGTGGCGGATGCCGTGGTCGGCGGCGTAGCGGGCCAGGTCGGTCATGGGCTCAATCGTGGCAAAGGTGCTCCAGGGCGGCACGGATCAAGGCCTGCTCCCGCGGCGCCTCGCGGGGATTGCCGGCCCGGTGCCCCAGCACCGACTCCAGCCGCTCGAAGTGGGCGCCGGGGATGCAGGCGGCTTCCGCGGCGCAGTCGTCCGGGGGGAAATAGAGGTCGTGGGAGCCGGCGATCACGGTGGTGCGGGCCGTGATCCGCCCCAGGGCGGCGGCCAGCTCCAAGGGGGTGCCATCCCCCTGGGCGGCCCCGACGGCGGCGCCGAGATCGTTGGCCAGCCAGGTGTCGAGCATGGCCAGCAGATCGCGGGGATCATGGCGGCGGTAGGCCGGCAACCAGCTGCGCTCCACGTAGTCGTCCACGCTGGTGTAGCCCAGAGCCTCGTGCAGACCCTGCCGGTAGTAGGCCTGGCTGGCGGCCCAGCTGGCGTAGATCAGGGCGAAGCTGCGCAGCCCCTGTTCGGGTGTGGCCCTGAAGTGTTCTCCATCCCAGGCGGGATCACTGGTGAGGGACTGGCGCAGGCTGAGCAGGAACAGGCGGTTGTGGGGTTTGGTGCGGGCCGTGCCGCAGAGGCAGCAGATCCGCTCCACCCGCTGCGGCTCCAGGGCCGCCCAGTGGTAGGCCTGCTGCGCCCCCATCGACCAGCCGTAGATCAGGGCGAGGTGCTCCACCCTGAACACCTCCTGGATCAGACGTTTCTGGGCAGCCACGTTGTCGGCGTGATGGATCACCCAGCCCTGCTCGGCCACGCCCATCACCGCGTTGCTGGGGCTGCTGGAGCGGCCGTTGCCGAACTGGCTCACCAGCAGCACGCACCATCGCTGGGGATCGAGAATCGGCCCCACCACCCAGTCGATATCCTCGGGCCAGGCGCCGTAGGAGCTGGGGTAGAGCACCAGGTTGGAGCGCGCGGCGTTGATCTCACCGAACACCCGGTAGGCCAGACGGGCGTTGGCCAGTTCCTTGCCGCAGCTGAGCGGCAGGCGGCCCAGCTCAAACACGGCATCCCGGCCCTTGATCGCCGCGGCCACGCTCATGTGGCTGGTGCCGGCAGAGGGGATACCCCTGGCAGCTCCAGCCTTGAGGGATCGGCCAGGAAGGCCCGGTGCACCGCCAGGTAGCCCGGTTCGTTGTGCTCCAGCCGCGGGGCGATCCAGCCGTGGGCTGCCGGCAGGGCATGGAAGGGCAGCGAGGCCAGCAGGTGATGCTCGACGTGGAACGGCATGTTCCACATCAGCCAGCGCAGGGGCGCCAGGGTGTGGGTGGTGCGTGTGTTCCGCAGCACGTCGGCGCTGGTGCTGCAGCCGCCGTGCTCAGCCAGCAGCACGAAGCGCAGCAGGGGCTGGCCCAGGGCCAGCGGCAGCAGCCACTGCCAGAGCAGGAAGCCATTGGCGCCCGGCAGCGACAACAGCAGCACCAGCCCATAGACGCCGAACTGGAGTCGGATCGAGCGGCGCAGCGCCGGGGCGGCCTCGGCGGGGATGTAGGGGCGATCACCGAAGTTGCCACTCAGACCGGCGGCGTGGCCGCGCAGCTTGCCGATCCACCAGGGCAGCCCGCTCAACTCCAGCAGGTAGGCCCAGCGGCTGGTGGGCGGCGCATCCTCCAGCTCCGGGTCCAGGCCCGGCTGGTGGGTGTGGCGGTGGTGCCACTGGTGGTAGCGCCGGTAGAAATCGGCGTTGTAGAAGCTCAGCACCCCGGCCCACCAGGCCAGGCCGTCGTTGAGCCGGCGGCTGGCGAAGGCGGTGCGGTGGCCGCACTCGTGCATGGCGCAGAAGGCGAAGGCCAGGCCCCAGCCCAGCAGCAGCAGGGCCGGCAAGCGCAGCGCCCAGGGCAGGCGTTCATCCCCCCAGATCAGTCCGCTCACCAGGATCAGCGCCCCATGCCCGGCAGCCTGCCGCCAGCCGGCCGCATCGGAGCGAAGGTTGAGCTGGCGCAGGGTATCGGCGGGAATCAGCTCAGGGCTTGACGGTGTGGCCGCGGCTGGAACCTTTGGGGCCATGGCTGGGGAGTTCACCCTCGGCGCTGCTGGAAGCCTCCACTTAAGGGGAATCAGCCAAGGGTCGCGGCAGCGAATCCCACAGACCCGCAAGAAACAGGAATGCAACGCTCGGCCCTATCTGTTCTCCCATTCCCAGGGTTCGGCGTCAGGCCGTCACCCGGATCAATCCCGTGCCCGGGGCCAACGCGAAACACCCTGGTCGGTCACTGTCGGTGAGGATTCGGCTCAGCCACTCCACGTCACAGCCCAGTGCCCGACGTCGATCAGCTGCTGCGGATCAGCGCCCCATGAGCCATCGTGCTGGGCCACGCGCTCAGCAGCACCACGCGCCTGCTTGCTGTACGACAACATCTTCCGTGACAGTTGTTGCCGCAAGTGCTGGTGAGGACAGGAGTGGCTACTGTCACTGCCCCTGACAAGTCTTCAGGAGAGTCTTTCGCGAAGCGTGTTGTTTTCATGCAGAAGAACTGAGGCACTTATTTTGTGCTTTGCTGGTATCCTACTTCGATACTTTCTTGTCACTGACTTGGCACTGACTTGGAATAGTCGCGTTGCGCCGTGAAAGGGGTCTCAGCTTGTTTTTGACGGCTTCATGGATCGCAAAGTGATCGTCTGGGCTGATCAGATCTTTGTGACTATTGTCACATTCAAGCCGTTGAGTCAAGACTTGCTGCACCTTGTTGTCATGGCGGATCTCGGTTCCAGAAGCATGCATCAATACAGGGTTGAAGCCGAAATTGTGTCTATAGACAATGGAGATGGGGCTGGTCATTGACTAATAGTCTCGGCTCTTCGACGAGGTGGCTGCCCATCCAATACCTCGTAGAATGGAACGTCTTTGTATTGCCTCTCTGCGCCTTCCGGCAGAGAATGGCCTTCCGTCGGTAGCGCTTGATACGTAGTGAGGCAATGGATTCAGTTATGCAGATCGATGGATTAATAAAATTCCAATTTTGACCGAGATCACATCCCAGACCGCAAAACCTCCGCTGCCACCGTTCAATCAAGAAACGGCGATACAGAAAGCAAGAATGGCGGAGGATGCCTGGAATTCCAGGGATCCCCTCAGAGTATCGCAGGCCTACACGGAAGACAGCTACTGGCGTAATCGCTCAGAATTCATCACGGGCCGCCAAGAAATTGTGGCGTTCCTCAAGCGAAAGTGGGCCAAGGAGAATGGCTATCGGTTGATCAAGGAGGTATGGGCCTGGCACGACAACCGCATTGCGGTCCGTTTTCAGTACGAGTGGCATGATGAAAGCGGCCAGTGGTATCGGGCCTATGGCAACGAAAACTGGGAGTTCAGTGATCAGGGTCTGATGAGGCGGCGAGAGGCCAGCATCAACGATGTGCCGATTGCCGACGAGGACCGCAAATTCCTCTGGCCGCAGGGACCGAGGCCACAAGACCACCCTGGTCTCACAGAACTCGGCCTTTGATGGAAGCTGTTCGGGTCACCACTTCTTGTAAGCAAGGAACTTGCCGCACATGGTGACCTTGACTCGGTCGCCGGCTGGATGTTCCACTTTATCGACCTCCATGGTGAAGTCGATTGCACTCATGATGCCATCACCGAATTTCTCCTGGATGACATCTTTCAGCGGCAGACCATACACCTGCATGATTTCGTAGAAGCGATAGATGAGGGGATCGGTGGGGAGTTCAGGGTCGAGACACCCCTTCACCGGAGGTGTGGAGAGTTCGTTGGCCAGGCTGGGATCGAGATCCAGGGCTGCCAGAAGGATCTGTGCTTCCTCCGGCGAGGCCGTGGCCTGGCCGTAGAGCAGGCTCGCAATCCATACTTCATCGCGATTCAGAAGTGATTCCAGCTCGGTAAAGCTGATGCCTTTCCGGCGCTTGGCGTTGAGCAGGGTATGGCTGAGTGGGGTCAGTGGGCTCATGGCTTGATCGAAAAAGTGGGGGAGCGTTGAACGAGGAAGCGAGCTTCTGGCAGGCTTGGAAAAGCCGCAGCGGAATTTTTCCATATTACGGGGTCCTCCCATTCCGCTACCACTGCCTCCTTCACACCTGGAGCATCGCCGCCGCGATCGTTCCGATGCGGTTCCCCCAAGGCTCCCTCACCAATGGCGGAAATGGGCTTTTACTGAGGGCGCGCAGAATCGATTCACGGTGGTCCCACGTGGTGATCACCACCTGCTTATCCACCACGCCCTCCTTCCCTGATGCCTCAGTCCCCGTATTGCTGGCCGCCACCACCATGGCGACCCTTTCAGATCGCGACTTGGCTACTTAATTGAGGCCATTGTCGTTGCTGAGTTCGTTTGCCAATACAGAGAATCCAATCCACCGGCAGGCTCGAACCCGGTGATTGTGTTTCCGATGCTGCCCACCCTGGCGGGCGCTCTGGTCGTCACCCTGATGGCCCGCCTCTACAACAACGCCGTGCGCAACAGCCGCTACCCGAAACACTGGTGAGGGCGAGTGCGGCCACTGCCCGGGACTACGGGGCCCCTGGGCGTTCTTCTGCTCGATCCGTCGCTCGTTCCGGCGTGGTCTGATCCGTTCTGGCCTGGTGCTCCACCTGCTGCGGGAAGGGAATCTCGATGGCCTCCTCGCTGAAGCGGTGCCAGATGGCGATGCTCACCTCACTCTTGATGCCAGAGTTGTTCATTGGATTCTCGATCCAGTAGCGCAGGGCGTAGTTGATCGCCGAATCTCCGTAGCTGAGCAGCAGGGCCTTCGGGGCCGGCTGGGGCAGCACCCGCGGTGAAGCCAGAGCCACTTGCTCCAGCAGGCCAATCACGGTTTCAGGGTCGTGGCGATAGGCGGCCGACACGTCCACCTGGCTGCGGCGCATCCGGTCGGAGCCCGTGTAGGTGGTGGTGGTGGTGGTGAAGAAGTCCTGGTTTGGCACCACCAGCTCGGCGTTGTCGCGGTCGCGCCAGAGAACGGCGGCCCGCAGCCCCAGGCTGCGCACTTCGCAGGGGTCGCCATCGATGAACAGGATCTCGCCTGGCCGCACGGATCCCTCGAACAACAGCCACAGCCCACTGATGAAGTTGGAGAACACCTCCTTGATGCCGAAGCCCAGGCCCACCGAGAGGCCACCGGCCATGGCGGCGATCGCGGTGGGGTTGAGCCCGATCCGGTGCATCACCCACAGGACTCCGCCGCCGATCAGCAGGTAGCGGCAGGCGATCTGGATCGCCTGCCGGGTTCCCTGGCTCAACCCCAGCAGCCGCTGCAGGAGTCCGCCCAGCCAGGCCACCGGAAACTCCGACAGCACCACCAGGAAATAGGGAATGGTGAACAGCAGCACGGCGCCGCCGGTGCTGAGCGGTTCGTTGAACAGGCGGAAAAGTGGAATATCGGCCACCTCCTGCAGCGAATCGAGCTGGTTGACCAGGGATCCCGCCAGGAACAGCAGAAAGAGGGGCTTGACGATGCGGCCGTAGAGACGATCGGTCGGTGCCGCCCCGAAGCGCCCAGCCAGCACCACCCGGGCCACGATCAGCCCCTGCCAGATGGCATAAACCCGCACGGCGTACTCCACCAGGCCGGTCGGTTGCCCGAGCGCCTGGAGGAGTTCGGCGCTCAGCCACAGGGCCAACAGCAGACCGAGGCTGCCCAGCAGCCGCACCAGGGGGGGGCGTGCGGCCAGCCGGGGTTCGATGCCCCAGTGGTGGCCGAGCATCAGTGCCGCGATCGCGAATCCCTGCAGCAGCACCAGGGGGCGGCTGAGGTAGCCCAGCCAGCCGGCGATCTCGAGGAGAAGCTTGTCCATTGGCCCGTGCTCAGGGGGTGCCGGGGTCCGGGGGTGCTCCGCCCGGAGCGCTCAGATCCTGGAGCACCCCATCGACATCGAGGGTTCCCAAGATCAACTGACGCAGCAGGTCATTCAGCTGGTCCCCCTGTTGCTCCACCACATGGGGATTGCGCAAGTTCAGCATGATGGAATTGTCCATGCTGGCGGTCATGACCGCGAAACGGTCCGAACTCTTGGTGGGGATCAGCACCTGCCGGTTAACCGGCAGACTACCGGGAACGTCCAGCATCAGTCGCCGCTGATTCACCGGGTTGAGGGTGAACAGCACAAAGGCTTTTGCCAGTTGGCGTTGGCGGGGGCTGGAATGTTCCCCGAAGCTCCAGACCTTCAGGTGGGTGAGGGTGGTGGCCGGTTGGCCGGCCCTCCCCGGCAGTTGCGACACCCCCAGGGAGGACCCCAGCTGGCGGCCCAGGAGTCCCAGCCAGAGGCTGTGGCAACTGATCCAGTCCCGTTCCCCCTTGCCCAGCCGGTCCCGCAGTTCGATCACATCCTCGGCGAATTCCACGTTCAGTTGCTGATTGGCATCGTCCAGCCAGTTGAGCCAACCCCGCAGCTGGCGCTGCTCCACGGCATCAAGCCTTGTTGGGGCGGCGGCATTGCTGTTGTCGGATTCCAGCAGAGCATTCAAGCTGCCCTTGGCTTCGCTGCCGCTGGTGGTCCAGTAGAGGTCGGGGGCGCTCAAGGGAAGGCCTACCCGCATTCCCTTGGCGCTGAGGGCGATCAGCTCGTCCAGGCTGGTGGGCGGAACAGGAACGCGTCGCTTGTTGAAGCAGGCAAGCTGTGCCTCCGCCAGCAGGGGCACCGCCAGGAATTGGTTGTTCGCCAGGCGAAACCGGGAGAGGAAGCGGTTGTGGATCTCATCAAAGCGCTTGCCGGGAAAGCTCACCGGGGCGGTCAGGTTCTGCTCGTGCAACTGCAGCGCCGTGAAAAGCCGGGTCACCAGCAGATCAGGGCCGAGGGCGCGAGCGTTGCGTAAGGCCGTGGCGGGCACGATTGCTTCGCTGGGGAAGTACTGCACCTGGATGCGCACCCCTGGATTGACCTGCTCGAAATCCTTGAGCAGCTGCAGAACGGCCTCATGGGAATCGCCGATCTCCGCCTGGCGGCTCAGGTCGGATTCGTTCTCGACGTAGATGAACAGCGTGTCAGGGAGGAAGCCGTTGCTGCAGCCGCCAAGGCCGAGCAGCAGCGTCAGGGTGCAGCCGAGCTTGAGGATCCGCGGCGCTCGGGGCGATTGCCGTCCAGATCTCCGCCTCAAGACCGGGCCTCCGTGAGGACCTCGCTCACCTCCCAGAGCCTGCGGCGCTGGACGGGATCAAGGGCGGCCGGGGCGATCCGTACCTGGGTCGGCCAGCCGCGCATCCCCCCCCATTGATCAGGCCCGTAGTGTTCGCCCCCTGTCGCTGTTGGGGCGGTGGCGGCATGGAGCTGGGGAAGGGCCCCCATGGCGGCGCTCTGGAAGAGGGGGTCCATCAGCCGGTAGGCCAGTTCTTCAAGGCGGGAGCCATTGGCTACCACCGACGCCGGCTGCAGGTTGGTGCGGGCCAGCCCTGGATGGGCTGCCAGGGATGCCACCGTGCTGCCTGCCGCCTCCAGCCGCTGCTGCAGTTCGAGAGCGAACATCACATTGGCCAGTTTGCTCTGGCTGTAGGCCGCCCAGCGGTCGTAGCGCCGCTCCGCCTGCAGGTCGTCGAAGGCGATCCGCCCGAAGTACTGGGCGCCTGAGGTCACGGTCACCACCCGGGCGTCGGGGCGCCCCTCCATCAGGGGCAGCAGGGCGGACGTCAGGGCGAAATGCCCCAGGTGGTTGGTGCCGAACTGCAGCTCGAAGCCATCGTGGGTGAGGCACCGGGGCGGAGCCATCACGCCAGCGTTGTTGAGCAGCAGATCCAGGCGGCCGTAATGCTCCTGCATCCAGCACGCTCCGGCGCGCACGCTGGCCAGATCAGCCAGGTCAAGCTCGAGCACTTCCAGCCCCGCAGTCGCGGCCGGCAGCAGCTCGCTGCGCGCCTCCTCCCCCCGGGAGCGAGAGCGGCAGGCGAGAACCACCGTGGCTCCCCGGCCCGAGAGGGCCCGGGCGGTCTCGAGCCCCAGCCCGCTGTTGGCGCCGGTGATCAGGGCGATCCGGCCGCTCTGGTCAGGACAGTCGGTCAAGGTCCAGGGCATCGGGCTACTCGGCACTCAGGTGAGTCATCGTGTCGCGCGGATTTCCATCACCGTGGGCCCGACCCAGAAGGCACCTCGATCCTGCCGCGCCGCCGCCATCTCGGCCCGTGCCCGCCCGGCCTCCCCATCACTCCAGAGCCCCTGGCGGATCAGCTCCGGGCCGTAGGTGGTCACGAAGCGCTCCAGCCAGCGCGCCACACCGTCGCCCAGGCGTCCCACCACCGTGAGAGGCCGTAGTTCATCAATGCGAAATCCCCGCTGCGTCAGCAGCGACGGCAGACGTCGGTTCACATCCGGATCCCCGCCGGCGGCCAGGAAGCTGGCGTGGGCGGCGCGGCCGAAGCTGGCCACCCCCTCGGCGTCGGGATGCAACCCGAAGCTGCTCCAGTGGATGTACTCGTGAATGACCAGCCGCGCTCCCGGCTGCAGCTGGGCAGCAAGTCGATCGAGCAGGGGGTCGAGCTCGCGCAGGAACATCAGCACCCAGCGGCACCACACCAGGTCAAAAGACTCCTGGGGGAAGGGATCCCGGCAGAGGTCGTGCTGACGCAGCTCCAGCTGGCCCAGCCCCTTGGCTGCCGTGCGTGCCGCATCGACATAGGCCGCACTCAGCTCCAGACCAAGCACCCGACCCGCGGGGCCGACGTCCTGGGCGAGTTCCAGGGCCACGAAGCCCGGCCCGGCCCCCAGATCCAGCACCCGTTCGCCAGGCGTCAGTCCAGCCCGTTGCCAGGCAAGCCGAGCCTCCGGCAGCCAGAGCTGATGTTGGAGCCGGAGCCGCTCGAGCTCGATTGGATCGGTGCCGAGAAGATAGGTGTCGGAGGCCACCGGTGCGTGGGTGTGAGCTCAGCTCAGTGTGATCCGAGGTCAGTCCTCACCGGGGAAGAGCAGCTCGGCCAGCTCGTCGGGATCAACGTCGTAGACGCGGGCTAGGGAGGTTTCGATCGCCGAGGTCACCTCTCCGGGCAGGAAGCGCATGGAGTTGAGCGCGTCCTCGGTGATGTCGTCGGTGAGCAGTTTCTCCTCACCGCCGAGTTTTTCGTCGTTGATCATCGCCATCACCCAGCTCTGGTAGGCGTAGACCAGATCGGAGAACTCGAGCTCCGGGTCGTTCAGATCCAGGGCCATGGGCATGTTCTGTGCAAGCCCATGCAGTTTGCCCCCAAGGGCAGACCCGAGACGTTTCAGGCGCGTCAGGCGACACTCCTGTGCGGAACTCCTGATCAGTTCCCGTGCCTGGGGCAGCCTGGGTTTCCCCTCAACAGTCTCTTTCCGTGACCCCTGCCGGACCCGGCGCCAGCTCAGCCCCGGCCTCGGCGCTGCAGGCCTGCCTGTTCGACTTCGCCCTCGGCGAACTGGTGCGCCAGCACCGCACCAGCTTCCCGCCGCTGTGGACCACCGAGAGCTGGGCCAAGCTGATGATCTGGCTGGCGCTCAATTGTGGCGCTGACGGCAGCCGCGAGGGTCTGGAGGCGTTCGCCGGCGCGATCGGCCCTCACGCCACGGCCCGGATGCGGCGGCTGTTCTTCGAGCGTGAGCTGGAGGAGGTGAACCTCAAGCTGATGGCGGATCCCGCCGAAGCCCTGGTGCTCGCGCTGCCCCTGGAGCCCGCCGGAGGGGAGGGCGGGCTGGCCGCGGATACCCTCAGCGCAGCCCTGGAGCAGGTGGGCCTTGCGCAGCAGGTGAGCACCGATCCGCACACCTGGGTCCGCCATGAATCTGCGGTGGCCATTCCCTGGACGCGGCTGGCCTCGCCGAGCTGAGTTCGGCGCTGAGAGGACGTGCCGGGGGTCTTTCCTACGGTGCCCGCCAGTGGCAGGCATCTGATGCGCCTGATCGGCACCTACCGAAATCCTGGCTATGAGGCTCTGGCTGATGCGGCCCTGGGTTTCTACCTGCGGCGGGCGGATCTGCGCCGCCCGGGCGTTGCCTTTGGCCATGATCCCGCTCAACCCGCCAAGGTCTCGACCGACATCAGCCTGGTGGCGATCGACCGCTCCGACCCCGAAGCCCACGGCCTGGCGGAGGCGATCCTGCGGGGGGTGTCGGCCGGGTTGCAGCGCTACTTGAGCGAGCGCTCGCTGCTGCTGGAGGTGTGCCCGGAGCGTTCCCTGTTCGTGAACCCGATCTTCAACCTGCAGCACTACGCGCCCGGCGAGGGATTCCGCAGCTGGCACTGCGACTGGACCACCAGCGAGGAGGCCACCGAACCGATCCGGCGCGTGCTCGCCTGGATCCTCTACCTCAATACCATCCCCGATGGCGGCACAGAGTTCCACTGGCAGGAGCACCACGAGGAGGCCGAGCGGGGCAAGTTGCTGATCTTCCCGGCCAGCCCCTCCCACACCCACCGTGGGCGCATCTCCACCAGCCACGCTAAGACGATCGCCACCGGCTGGATCAACGCCGGCACCCTGGAGTCCTACGTGGCGCGGCTGGCGGCGAATTGACTTGAAATTCCAGTCCCTCATCGCTGAGGTTGAACAAGCAGATGCAACACCAGCACCTTGGAAGAGAATGAGCGGGTCAGACTTCTTCCAGCAAACAGGTCTCATGCGTGCGTGCCTGTAACCCCTGACTCACAGTGGTTTGAACGATTTTCAGCTGAACAGAAACAACCTTTGCATGCTTCACAGGCTGCCAGGGAGAAACGTGGATGTTTCGAGCTGCTGATGGCACCACCTCCAGAAGGCGTGGGACAGGCTGAAGCGGTGGATCCTGAGATGGTTGAGGCCTCTGCCGCCTGATGCCGTTCACGTTCTCCGAGGGGTGCACGGATCCATACAGCTGTGGTGTGGCCACGGACGGCGACGCAGACGCCAGCCACCGGGTCGATCGCCCGATGAGGCCTCGACGCCGGGCACGAGAGGGAAAAGACGACTTAGGGAACCTCTGATCAACTCTGGATCGGGGAATTGGGAACACTGCGATGCAATGAGTCTCGGCAGGGAAAGCCAATCCCAAGGAAGTTATTCAGAGCTTCCCTAGGATCCAATGTTGCGAATAAGCCTTACGCAGATTCGCCACAGTTCTAGATGGCATTCACCTGATTCCCAGGCAGAAGCATGGCAACAGCAACAAAGCCGATCAAGAAAAAATCACCCCTGAAAAATATCTTTTGCTTCAGCGGTTGCGGCGTAGAAAGCCTGGGCTCAATCCGCCAAGTGATCGGCTTTCCTGGGGTGAATCTATTGCGGATCGGGTTGCGGCCGTGGTGGGCTCCTGGCGCTTCATCATCATTCAGGCGGCTGTCCTGATTCTCTGGATCATCGTCAATGCCGGCAGCAAGGGGGAGCGCTGGGATCCCTATCCTTTTATTCTTCTGAATCTGATGCCCTCCTTCCAGGCGGCCTGTGCTGCCCCAATCATCATGATGAGCCAGAATCGACAAGCTTCGATTGATCGAGCTGATGCCAGAAACGATCATCTGGTGGGTAGCAAGCTCCGTCAGCCGGCTTTGTCGCATAAGCTGGTACGTGTGTACCACAGGTATCTGCCATGGCCATGAGTCGGATTCAGTTCCAGGCCGGCCTGTCGCTGCCCAAGTTCAGCCACCTCTCTTCACTCGCTCTGAGGCGCCATCTCGGCGTGAACTACCGCACGGCATGGCTGGCTCACAACAAGATCATGCAGGCGATGAAGGAGCGGGATGGGGCCTATGTCCTGCGGGGAAAGGTACAGGTGGATGCTGCCTTCCTTAGCGGAGAACGCTGTGGTGGCAAGCCTGGTCGTGGATCAGAGAACAAGGTACCGATCGTCGCGGCCATTTCTCTCGATGATGCGGGCCACCCCAGGCACGTGAAGCGTGCCACCGTGGCCGCGTTCTCCTTTGCCGCCATCGCTGATTGGGCACAGGATTCACTCGCGATAGGATGTGAAGTGATCTCCGACGGGCTGGCCTGCTTCCGCGCTGTGCCAGAAGGCGGTTGCCTGCATCAAGCTGTGGTGGTGAAAGGACGCCATCCCAGTGAACTGCCGGAATTCCGCTGGATCAACACGGTGCTGAGCAACTTGAAACCAGCTTCAGTGGTACCTTCCATGCCCTGAAATTCGATAAGTACGCTGATCGCTACCTGGGTGCCTTCAATTACCGCTTCAACCGGCGCTTCAACTTGGCAGCGATGACCGAGCGTGTGGTTCATGCCATCTGCAGCTGCGGCGCTCGGCCGGAGCGCGTCTTGAGGAGTGCGGAGTTTGCTACCTAATCAAGTTCACCGATGACCTCTTCCGATCCCGTGCAACGCCAGATCCTGCCGATCCCAGATCAACCCCATGTGGGCCTGACCACCTACGACGCCAGGGATCCAGATACGACCTATCCGCCGATTCGGGATCTGCGGCCGCCGGCGGGAGCGCCCAATGTGCTGGTGATCCTGCTGGATGATGTGGGGTTCGGTGCTTCGAGCGCCTTCGGTGGGCCCTGCCAGACGCCCAACATCGAGAAGCTGGCCGCAGGCGGCCTCAAGTACAACCGCTTCCACACCACCGCCCTCTGTTCCCCCACCCGGCAGGCCCTGCTCACCGGTCGCAACCACCATTCGGTGGGCATGGGCGGCATCACCGAGATCGCCACGGCCGCGCCTGGCTACAACTCGATCCTGCCGAACAGCTGCGCACCCCTGGCGCGCACCCTGAAGCTCAACGGCTACTCCACCGCGCAGTTCGGCAAGTGCCATGAGGTGCCCGTCTGGCAGACGAGCCCGATGGGACCCTTCGATGCATGGCCCAGCGGCGGCGGCGGCTTCGAATACTTCTACGGCTTCATCGGCGGCGAAACCAACCAGTGGTATCCGGCGCTCTACGAAGGCACCACGCCGGTGGAACCCCAGAAAACTCCCGAACAGGGCTATCACCTCAGCGAGGATCTGACCACCAAGGCGATCAAATGGATCCGCCAGCAGAAAGCGCTGATGGCCGACAAGCCGTTCTTCACCTATTTTGCTCCTGGAGCCACCCATGCTCCGCACCATGTGCCCAAGGAATGGGCCGATAAGTACAAAGGCCAATTCGACCGGGGCTGGGACGCTCTGAGGGAAGAAACCTTCGCCCGTCAGAAGCAGTTGGGGGTGATTCCAGCCGATTGTCAGCTCACGGGGCGACATGCCGACATTCCCGCCTGGGACACGATCACGGCCGAGATGAAGCCGATTCTCGCCCGCCAGATGGAGGTGTATGCGGGCTTCCTGGAGCACACCGATCATCACATTGGCCGCTTGATCGATGCGCTTCAGGATCTTGAGATTCTCGAAGACACGCTGATCTACGTGATCATCGGCGACAACGGCGCCTCAGCGGAGGGCTCCCTCCAGGGCTGCTTCAATGAAATGGCTCCGCTCACGGGCTTTGCACACCTGGAGACCCCCGAGTTCCTCACCGAGCGACTGGATCAACTGGGCGGAGTTGAGGCCCACAATCACTACGCGGTGGGCTGGGCCCACGCCATGGACACGCCTTACCAGTGGACCAAGCAGGTCGCCTCCCATTTTGGCGGTACCCGCAACGGCACCATCGTTCACTGGCCCAAGGGAATCCAGGCCAGGGGCGAAATCCGCAGCCAGTTCCACCATGTGATCGATGTGGCCCCCACCATTCTGGAAGCGGCTGGCCTGCCCCAGCCCACCTTCGTGAATGGCGTGCAGCAGCGTCCGATCGAAGGGGTGAGCATGGCCTATTGCTTCAACGACTCCAAGGCGGCCGAACGGCGCCAGACCCAGTACTTTGAGATGGCGGGCAACCGCGGTATCTACCACAAGGGCTGGACCGCCGTGACCAGGCACCGGACCCCCTGGGTCACCGGCCAGGTGAAACTGGCCGCCTTCGACGACGATGTCTGGGAGCTCTACGACACCAGCACCGACTGGACCCAGGCGCGGGATCTGGCCATGGAGCATCCCCAGAAGCTCCATGAACTGCAGCGGCTGTGGCTGATCGAAGCCACCAAGTACAACGTGCTGCCGCTGGATGATCGCTTCGCCGAGCGGGCCAATCCCGAGATTGCCGGCCGGCCCCAGCTGATCAAAGGAACACGGCAAGTGCTGTTCGGCGGCATGGGCCGGCTGAGCGAAAGCTCGATCGTCAACTTCAAGAACAAGTCGCACGCCATCACCGCCGAGGTGGTGGTGCCTCCAGAGGGTGCTGAGGGCGTGATCGTCGCCCAGGGTGGCCTCACCGGTGGCTGGAGCCTCTATGCCAGAGAAGGCAAGCCGAAGTACTGCTACAACTTCTATGGCGTGAACCGCTACACGATCGCGGGCACGGCGACGATTCCGGCGGGAACCCATCAGGTGCGCATGGAGTTTGCCTACGACGGCGGCGGCCTGGCCAAGGGGGGCACTGTGACGCTCTATGTGGATGGTCAGAAATCGGGCGAGGGCCGGGTGGAGCAGACCGAACCGATGGTGTTCTCCGCGGACGAGACCTGCGACGTCGGCTTTGAGGCCGGTTCGCCGGTGACCGACGACTACCCGACAGCCGGCGGCACATTCAGCGGCGAGGTGAACTGGGTGGAGATCGCCGTCGACAAGGACGCCGAGGATCTCGACCATCTGATCAGCCCGGAAGAACGGCTGCGCTTGGCCATGGCACTGCAGTAGCCGGCATGGACCAGAACAAATCCGTCAAATCCCTGCGCATTGAACTGCGCTGGTCCGCCGCCTTCGCCGTGGTCGTCCTCTGGGCGCTGGAGCGAGGGCTGCCCAACCGGTTCCGGCTCCTTCCTGCCGGCTACGACTTCATCCTCTTCGGCATGGCGTTAATCCCGATGCTGGCCGTCGGACTGACGGCCGGCAGCCGGAGGTGGTTGCGGATCGAGCGCGTGACCACCGCCCTCTTCGTTGCGGTCACCGGCAGCATCACGCTGGCGAGTCTGGTCATTCTGATTGAGGAGATGCTGTTTGGCCGAGGACAGCTCAGTGCCATTGAGCTGCTCGCCTCCGGGGTCGCGATCTGGGTCTCCAACGTGGTCACCTTCTCCCTGACGTTCTGGCATGTCGATCGCGGCGGCCCCGAGGCGAGGCTCAATCGTCTGCCCATCCGGGCGGACTGGTTCTTCCCCCAGGAGGGGGTTCCCGATGCCGTGAGCCCAGACTGGCGACCCACCTTCATCGATTACCTGTTCCTGGGCTTTTCGACGGCGACGGCCTTCAGCCCCACCGGGGCCATCCCGCTCAGCGCGCGGGCCATGCTGCTGATGATGCTCGAAAGCTCCATCTCCCTGTTGACCATCGCCGTGATCGCGGCCAGGGCCATCAACATCCTCGGCAGTTGAGTGCGCCGTTCAGTGCAAGGCCTTGGGGACCCCCAAGCCGGAGCCGATGTTCCATCATGCCGTGCCGTGCCGTGGCCTGACTGGATGCACTCGGCAATTCTCCGTTCGGCGAAGTGGAGCAGCCCAAGCTGTTGCAGGATCCTAATCAGTGTGATCAAGCTGCTGAACTTGAATGGCAATCTGCTGTCGATAGAATACGGCTTGGGCACGATCTTGATTGACATGAAGGTGACCGTTTCGCGGAAGCTGGATAATAGCTTTTGCAGCAACATCGATGTCATTGTTGATCTCAGTGTTGACGTGGTTCTGGCCTTGCAGCGGATCCCTAGGGAATCCGCCTGCCGTGGACCCACAATGAAGAGACCTTCTCTTTCCAGGCTGGTGCGAATGTGTCTCCCGTGGCCGGCTTCTCATCCAGGCTGCCGCATCCTCAGCGGCTCAGTGCTTGTGGGCCTGGCGGTCGCTTTGGTTGCCTGTCAGCCGGACCCTTCCAAGCCGCTGCCTAAACCCTTGGCCGTATCGGTGCAGGCAGCGGGCAGCCACAGCTTTCCAGAGGAGATTTCCAGCATCAGCACCCTTGAGGCCCCCGAGGAAGTGAGCCTGGCCGCCCAGGCCGGCGGGCGCATCCAGAGCCTGCGCATCCGCCAAGGGGATCAGGTGCGGCAGGGCCAATTGCTCGTGGTGCTCGACCAGACCCAGCTGCAAGAGGAGGTCAAGGCTCTTCAAGGTCAGCGGGATGAGAGCCTGTTGAATTACCAGCGCTTCGACTACCTGCAGAAACAGGGAGCTGCCAGTGCCATCCAGCGTGATGCCCTCCGTCAGAATTTCATTGCAGCAGAAGCGGGCCTAAAGGCCAAACAGGCCGATCTTGCCTACAAGGATCTACGTGCCCCGATCGACGGGGTCGTCAGTGACGTGGCCGTGAAGCCGGGTGATGTGATCCGTGCTGGCACCCCGTTCACCACCATCCAACGGACATCCAGGTTGCTGGCGAGGCTGGAGGTGCCATCGCGCTATGGCCGGCAGGTGCGCCCTGGTCAGCCTGTTCTGCTCAACACACCCAGCGGCACCGGCATGGTGGAGGGGAGGGTGGTGTCAATCGATCCGCGGGTGAACGATGCCACCCAGACCTTCCTGGTGAAAGCGGAGCTGGACAATCCAGCCGGAGAGTTCCGCAATGGCGAACGGGTGCGTACACGGCTGATGATCGGCACACGACCCCAGCTGGCGGTCCCTGCCCTGGCTGTGACCAGAACCAGCGGCCAGACATTCGTCTTCGTGATGGGTAGCCTTTCGGATCTTGAACGTCTGCCGGGGAATGCCCCCATCGAAAAGCTGCGTACGCTCCCGCCGTCGACTCGCTTCTCTCTGAAACAGCCGGTGAAACTGGGGCCCCTGCAGGACAACCGCTACCCGGTGCTCAAGGGCCTGCAATCCGGACAAGCGGTGATCGTGAGCAACCTGTTCAGCCTGCGCCACGGCATGACGGTGACCGTGCGATGAACGATCTCGAACAGCGGGTGCAGCATCTGGAGCAGCAGATCATGGGTCTTTCCTCCCAGCTCCAGGAGCTTCAGCAGACCTTGCTGCAGGTGGGAGATGTGCAGCGTTTTTCTCGCTTGCGGGCGTTGCTGAGCGCCGGGGATCTGGATGCCGCCGATCTGGAGACGGCTCACCTCCTCTTCGATGAACTGGCGGGTCCGGATGGGGACATCTGCCCGGAGTCGCTGGAACGGTGTCCAGCCGGTCCACTCCAGATTATCGATGCGCTCTGGCGCTCCAGCACCGGCAACCACCAGGGATTCACCGTGCAACAGCGTCTCTACCGTGATTTGGGAGGCAGTCGCGAGAGCCTCATCGCCCAGGACCACGGCCTGTTCCATCAGTTCACCCAGCGGGTGGGCTGGCCCCTGGTGGAAGGCGTGGGCTTTGCCATGCCCGAGGACCTCACGGTGCCGGTGGCCACGGCCCTGGACACGGAGGGAGCCCTGCTGGAAGGGCATTTGCCCGTGCGCTGCTGGGCCACTGACTATGGCCTCAAGGCCGCGAACCTCTTGATGGCCCGCCTGATCGAGGTTTTCGCTGACTGAGTCTCCTCCGCTGGGCTTGGGCAATGGTGGCGAAGCCTGCAGCGACCAGTGCCCCGACCCCGGCTCCGACGCGGGGATAGGCGCGGTAAAGCCGTTGGTAGGGGAGGCTGCGAAAGCGTTCCTGGCCCGTGGGGTCCTGCCCCAGCGGCTCGATCGCCCGGCCCAGGGCGAATCCGATCGCAGCGCCGATCAGGGCGGCGAACAGGCGTTGGCGGTTGGCTCGGTTCACCTCAGACCCGGCTCAGGACTGGCAGGCGCTTCCAGGAGGTAACGCCGCTCCAGTCCCTTGATGATCACAAACAGCACCGGCGCGACCGCCAGACTGAGCACAGTGGAGACCAGATAGCCGCCAAAGCTCACCGTGCCGATCGACCAGCGGCTGATGGCACCGGCACCGGAGGCCGTCATCAGGGGGATGTAGCCCACCAGTCCCGAGGCCGCTGTCATCACGATCGGTTGGAAGCGAACCTTGGCTGCATTGATAGCGGCCTGGGGCAGGCTCATCCCCAGCCGCAGAAACTCGTTGGCTTGCTCGACGATCAGGATGGCGTTCTTGCTGGCCATGCCGATCAGCATGAGCAGGCCCACCTGGGCAAAGATGTCGTTGCTGATCACGGGCCAGAAGCCACCGGCCTGCAGCAGGTTGGCGCGGAGCCAGATCGCCCCCATCGCACCGAGACTGGCCAGGGGCACGGTGAGCAGGATAATCAGAGGGTCGATATAGCTGCTGTACTGGGCGGCCATCACCAGAAACACCAGAACGAAGGCCAGCGCAAAGATTGCTGTGGTGGCCCCCCCTGCACTTCTCTCTTCAAGCGAGAGACCAGACCACTCGTAGCCGAAGCCAGGATCGAGGGTTTCCGCAGCCAATTGCTCCATGACTGCAATCGCCTGGCCTGAACTATAGCCGGGGGCAGGAACCCCCTGGATCTTCACAGACTCGTAGACGTTGTAGGCCGTGATCGTGGGTGGAGCGATGAACGGCTCGGTTTTGATGACATTCTGGAGCTGCACCAGCTCGCCGGAGCGGGAGCGCACAAAGAAAGAGCCGATGTCGCCAGGCTGGCGTCTCTGGCTCCCCTCAGCCTGTACATAGACCCGATACTGGTCAGCTCCAAGAATGAAGTCGTTGACATATTTCCCGCCGAGGTAGGCCTCAAGGGTGCCGAAGGCTTCATTGACGTCAACGTCGAGGGCCTGCACCAGATCCCGATCCAAGGTGATGGTCATCTGCTCGGTGGCAGGAGTGAACGTGGTGGTGACCCGTTGCAGTTCAGGGCGATCTCTGGCAGCGGCAATCAGGGTCTGGGCGTTTTGAATCAACACCTCCATCGGCTGACCGGCCCTGTTCTGGAGGTGAAACTCGAAACCGCCGGTGGCGCCGACCCCGTCAACGGGCGGGACATTGGAAGCAAAAGCAAAAGAGCCGGTTACTTCCTGCTGGAGCCTGCCATTGATCGCTTGCAGCAGGCTGAAAACGGATTGGTTGGCCTCGGTACGTTGATCCCAGGCTTTCAAGCGCACGAAGAAGAGGTACTTGTTGTAGGCGTTGCCTTCCAGTCCGTATCCCGCTGCTCCCAAGAAACTTTCGATCTCCGGATAGCCCTTGAGAATGCCGCTCACCTGGGCGACCTGCTTCTGGGTATAGGTCAGGGCAACCGTGGGAGGACATTCTCCCAGCAGGATCATCAGGCCCTGGTCCTCATCGGGGATGAACCCAGTCGGCACAATGCCCAGCATCGCCACCGTGGCGATCAGGCCGGCCACAAAAAGTGCAAACACAATGTGGCGGAGCTCCATCAGCTGTTGGATGGTTTTGCCGTACCAGGCCACCAGTGATCCGAACATCCGGTTGAAACCCCGGAACAACCAACCCAGTCCCCAGTTGATCCCGCGCTGTATCGCATCTGGCGGTGATCCTTCGGGGCGCAGAAACAGGGCACTGAGAGTTGGGGAGAACGTCAGAGCGTTGAATGTGGACAACACAATCGCCGCTGCCAGGGTGACGGCGAACTGGCGGTACACGATGCCGGTGGTGCCCGGGAAGAAGCAGACCGGAATGAACACCGCTAGCTGCACCAGTGCCGCAGTGATGGTGGGAGTGGCCAGCTCGTTCATGGAATCGAGCGCCGCCTGCAGCGGCTTCATGCCCTGGCCAAGCTTGTCCTTGATCGACTGCACGATCACCACGGCGTCGTCGGTGACGGTGCCGATCGCAAGGATGATGCCGAACATGGTGAGCTGGTTGATGCTGAAGCCCATCCCCAGCACCACCGCCATGGCGCCCACCATCGCCACCGGCATCGCCAGGGCCGGCACAACGGTGGAGCGCCAGTCCTGCAGGAACAACAGGATGGTGAGCACCGCCATCACGATGGCATCGCGCAGGTTGCCGGTCACATCCGTCAGGGAGGTGGTGACGAACAGGGTGGAGTCGTAGGGAATCTCGAAGCGGATGCCGGGCGGGAAATCGGCGGACAGTTGTTCGATCTTTGCCTTCACCTGGTTGCCCGTATCGAGGGCATTGGCACCCGGCAACTGGTACACGAAGAGGGCCACAGAGGGCTTGCCGCTCTGGGTGGTTTCCACGTCGTAATTCTCTGCTCCCAGCTCGACCCGCCCCACATCGACAAGCTTCACCAGGGTTCCGTCAGCACCCCGCTTGATGATGAGGTTCTCGGCATCGGCCACATCGCGGAAGCGGCTTTCGGCCTTCAGGGGAATGGTCACCTCCTGACCTTTCGGGCTGGGCTGCTGCCCCAGGCGACCCGCGCCGGTCTGGATGTTCTGGTCCTGCAGGGCCCGCTCCACATCGAGCGGTGTCAAACCGAAGCCGGCCAGCTTGATCGGGTCTAGCCAGATCCGCATGGCATAGCGACGTTCTCCGATGATCGAGATATTACCGACACCCGGTACGCGCCGGATCTCATCGCTGAGGTTCTGGTCGACAAAGTTGCTGAGGAATAGTGGGTCGTAGAGCGGATCACCGCTGGCGTCGGTATCGGAGTAGAAGCCGTAGGCCACCAGGATGCTCGGCGAGGCGGCCTTCACGGTCACGCCGGTCTGCTTGACCACGTCGGGCAGGGTTGGCGACGCCTGACTGACCCTGTTCTGAACGTTGACCTGAGCAATATTGCGATCGACGGCGACTGGGAAGAAGACGTTGATGTTGGAGATGCCGTCGGAGGAGGTGTTGGAGGAGATGTACTTCATGTCCTCCACCCCGTTGATCTCCTTCTCCAGCACCCGGGTCACGGTGTCGAAGGTGGTGCGGGCATCCGCGCCGATGTTGGTGGCCGTGACCTGGATCTGGGTCGGTGCCAGCTGGGGCAGCTTTTCGAGGGGCAGCAGGGGGATCGCCACCCCACCGACGAGCAGAATCACCAGGGAGCACACCGTGGTCAGAACCGGGTTGCGGATGAACCGGTCAGAAAGACTCACGACAGCCCCTGGGAGGTCAAGACTCTAGACCTGGTCAGCGGATGCCCATTCATGGTCACTCAGCCTCCCGGCCTTCGGACTGCAGGGTGAAGCGGCTGATCAGGAGGCCCATCACCACCGCCACGTAGAAGGTGCCGGTAATGGAGATTGCTACGCTGAGTATCTGGGCCAGGGGCGTCTGGGGGGTGATGTCCCCATAGCCGACGGTGGTGAGGCTCACGAAGGAGAAATAATTGATCTTGATGAAGTTCAGGCGCCACACCGCTTCAGTCGTGTCCAACCCCTGCGGGGTGAATGCCACGTTGCTGAAGCTTCCCGGCACCAGGGTTTCCAGGGCGGCGCCGATCAGGCCGCCAGCCAGCCCCAGCATCAGGTAACCCGCCAGCGCACCGCGCAGGACCGGGGCGTTCACCGTGCGCTCCAGCGCCAGGCTGCGGATCAGCCGGGCCGCACTCCACAGGCTGAAGAGACTCCAGAGCACGATCACCGGCACACCGGTCTGGCGCAGCTCCACGGGTGTGAGATACCAGAGCACTGCGACGGCCAACGCGGCGATCCCCAAGCCCTTGAACAGCAGTCGTTGCATCGGCCCAAAGCTGAGGACTCCGTCGGGATTGCCAAGTCCTTGGATCATCACGACTCCCATCAGTTGGTAGGCCATGGAGGAGATGCCGTTCCATGGGTGGGGGAGGGTGAACAGGACCAGAATCAGCACGCATACGACCAGCAGCCGCGCATAGACCGCGTGCCGGCGGGGTTGGAAGGGCTTGAAGGTGGAGCGATCTGGGTCACTCATCGCTTCCATGGCAGGGACTGCCTGTTTAGGAGCCCCCACCATGGCCAACGGCCGACGGGCCGGCATCCTTTGAGACCATGGGGCCACTGCTGGTGCTCCGTTGCCATGGCCGAGGCCACCCCTGCTCAAGCCGAGGCTGCCCTGCCCAAGACCTACGACCCTGCCGGCACCGAAGACCGCTGGCAGGCGGCCTGGGAGGAAGCCGGTGCCTTCCATCCCGATCCGAACGCCCCGGGGGAACCCTTCAGCGTGGTGATCCCGCCGCCGAATGTCACCGGCAGCCTGCATATGGGCCACGGCTTCGAGACGGCCCTGATCGACACGATCGTGCGCTTCCAGCGTCTGCAGGGCAAAAACGTGCTCTGTCTGCCCGGCACCGACCACGCCTCGATCGCGGTGCAGTCGATCCTGGAGAAGCAGATCAAGGCCGAGGGCGGCAGCAAGGACGACCTGGGCCGCGACGCCTTCCTCGAGCGTGCCTGGAGCTGGAAGGCCGAGAGCGGAGGCACGATCGTGGGTCAGCTGCGGCGCCTGGGCTACTCGGTGGATTGGCGGCGGGAGCGCTTCACCCTCGATCCCGGCCTCAACAAAGCCGTGGTGGAGGCCTTCGTGCGCCTGCACGAGCAGGGGCTGATCTACCGGGGCGAGTACCTGGTGAACTGGTGCCCGGCCTCGGGATCGGCGGTGAGCGATCTCGAGGTGGAGATGAAGGAGCTCGACGGCCACCTCTGGCACTTCCGCTATCCGCTCACCGCTGGCGGCGGTGAGGGCTCAGGTGGTCTCGACCATCTGGTGGTGGCCACCACCCGCCCCGAAACCCTGCTGGGCGACACCGGCGTGGCCGTGCACCCCAGCGACCTCCGCTACGCCGCCCTGGTGGGCCAGACGATCACTCTGCCGCTGGTGGGCCGCGAGATCCCGATCGTGGCCGATGGGCACGTCGATCCGGCCTTCGGCACCGGCTGCGTCAAGGTGACCCCCGCCCACGACCCCAACGACTTCGCCATCGGCGCCCGCCACGGCCTGCCCCTGATCACGGTGATGGCCAAGGACGGCACCATGAATGCCGCTAGCGGACGCTTCGCCGGGCTGGATCGCTTCGAGGCCAGGAAGGCGGTGGTGGCGGCGATGGAGGCCGAAGGCTGCCTGGTGAAGGTGGAACCCCATCGCCACAGCGTGCCGTTCTCGGATCGGGGCAAGGTGCCGGTGGAGCCGCTGCTCTCCACCCAGTGGTTCGCCCGGGCCGAACCGCTGGCCGCCCGCTGCCGCGAGGCCCTCGATCAGGGCGAACCCCACTTCGTGCCCCAGCGCTGGGAGAAGGTCTACCGCGACTGGCTCACCGACATCCGCGACTGGTGCATCAGCCGCCAGCTCTGGTGGGGCCACCGCATTCCCGCCTGGTTCGTGGTGAGTGAAACGGGCGGCGTGATCAGCGACGCCACCCCCTATGTGGTGGCGCGTGACGCCGTTGAAGCACAGGCGAAGGCGGAGGCGCAGTTCGGCGTCGCCAGCCGGGCGGAAGGGCGGGAGCTGCAGCTGGAGCAGGACCCCGACGTGCTCGACACCTGGTTCTCCAGTGGCCTCTGGCCCTTCTCCACCCTGGGCTGGCCCGACGAAAACGCCGCCGATCTGGCCACCTGGTATCCCACCAGCGTGCTGGTGACCGGCTTCGACATCATCTTCTTCTGGGTGGCGCGGATGACGATGCTGGCCGGGGCCATGGAGCCCGCCTGCGCGGGACAGCCCTGGATGCCGTTTGCCGACGTGATGATCCATGGCCTGGTGCGGGATGAGAACAACCGCAAGATGAGCAAGAGCGCCGGCAACGGCATCGACCCGCTGCCGCTGATTGAGCGCTACGGCGCCGACGCCCTGCGCTTCGCCTTGGTGCGCGAGGTGGCCGGCGCCGGCCAGGACATCCGCCTCGACTACGACCGCGCCACGGGCAGCTCGGCCACGGTGGAGGCAGCCCGCAACTTCGCCAACAAGCTCTGGAACGCCACTCGCTTCGCCCTGATCAACCTGGGCGGCGAAACGCCAGCCTCCCTGGGCGAACCCGATCCCGCTCACCTCACCCTGGCCGACCGCTGGATCCTCTCGCGGCTGGCGCGGGTGAACCAGGAAACAGCCCAGCGCTACGGCAGCTACGCCCTCGGTGAATCGGCCAAGGGGCTCTACGAATTCGCCTGGAACGAGGTGTGTGACTGGACGATTGAGCTGCTCAAGCGGCGGCTCAACCCCCGGCCCTCCAGCGAGGGCGACATCCCGGGCGAGACCCTCAGCCCCGAAGCCCTGGCCGATCAGCAGGTGGCCCGGCAGGTGCTGGCCAAGGTGCTGACCGAATTGCTGGTGCTGCTGCATCCGCTGATGCCCCACCTGAGTGAGGAGCTCTGGCACGGGCTCACCGGCGCCCCGGAAGAAACCTTTCTGGCCCTGCAGGCCTGGCCGGCTGTGAACGAGGCGGCCCTCGATGAGGCGCTGGAAGCCCAGTTCGCTGAATTGATCGAAGCGATCCGGGTGGTGCGCAACCTGCGGGCCGTGGCGGGCCTCAAACCCTCCCAGAGCGCGCCGGTGGTGTTCCTCACCAGCCGGCCGGAGCTGGCGGCGGTGCTGCGCGAGGCCACGGGCGACATCACCGCCCTCACCCGGGCGACCTCGGTGGAGGTGCGCGATCCGGCCGCTGCGGATGCGTCTGCCGTCGGTGAGCGCTGCCTGGCGGCGGTCAGCGGTGAACTGCAGGTGCTGTTGCCGATCGAGGGCCTGGTCGACATCGAGGCCCTGCGCGGCCGCCTGGAGAAAGACCTCGCCAAGGCGGAGAAGGAGATCAAGGGCCTGGCTGGCCGCCTCGCCAACCCCAACTTCGCCGGTAAGGCGCCGCCGGAGGTGGTGGCCGAGTGCCGCGCCAACCTGGCCGAAGCCGAGGCCCAGGCGGCTCTGGCCCGGGGGCGGCTGGCGGGGCTTGGCTGAGCTGTGCCGCATCGGCACAGCTCAGCCCTAAGCGGAGATCGGTTGCCGCTCCAGCTGTTCCCGGTCCCAGTTCAGGCCTTGAGCGGCAGCCTCGTAGGTGCTCTGCAAGAAGCTCAGCAGCAGCTCGTCGGGTGATGGGGCTGCTCGAACGGCTTCGTAGGGGAGGAGGAACTCGCCGAGCGAGGCCTTCCAGCTGGCTTCAGCCGGTGTGATTGAACTCTCGGCGAATCCTGGTGGCGTTGGATAGGCATACGAATAGAAGCTTGGTTCCTGCACACCGCCGCCCCCTGGCCAGAATCCTGCACTGATCACTTCATGGGAGTAGGCCTCACGGGTCACCCAGTCTGGGAGGTTGGGAATGCCACCAGGGTGAACCGGTGCCAGCTGGCCAGAGAAGCGGGTCACAGCCAGATCGAAACTTCCCCAGAAGAAATGAACCGGGCTGCACTTGCCCAGGAAACGGGATCGGAAGTCCTTGAAGACACGATCGGCTTGCAGCAAGGCTCTCCAGAATCGGCAGGCTGCATCAGGGTCGTAGTGGTGATGAAGCGTGTCCTGCTCGAAAGGAATGGCGTCCGCGATCTCACACGGTGTGGTTCTGATCTGGACATCGATCCCGAGGGCGTGCAACTCAGCCATCACCGCCCCATAGAACTCAGCCACACTGCGGGGCTCCAGGGCGACCTGACGCCGCTCCCCCAGGCTGGTCTGAATCACCAGCTGGTGATCAATGAAATCGAAGGTCAGCTCGAACAGGCGGCCGCCATGGGGAATGGGTGAGGTGGTGAGGCCACGGGTGCTCAGGTAGAGCGGAGCGTGCCAGGAGTGGTTGGTCCATGGTGTTTGAACCAGGCGGATCTTGCCGATGATCTGTATCCAGAGCTGCAGGGTTGTGGCGGTTTCCTCCCAGTCGAGATAGGGAATGTCGGGCCAGTCTTTGCCTGTTGAGCGCTGGCTGACGATCATGGGATCTCACGACATGGCTTCTCTCATTCTGTGGCCAGAATTCGGGATCCATGCTGATCCTGGCCGACTGCTGGATTCTCTTCGGCCTGGGGAAGCCGCCAAGAGGCTCGACGTGTTCGCATGGACGCGAGTAGGCGATGAGCGGATCTGGAGTGAGCCCCCGCTGTGGCTTCCGTCTGCATTACAACAACGTCCCCTGATGCTCCACCGGCTCCAGCTGAGCTGACTCGGCCCGCTCCTCCGCTTCGCTGGCCTCCACTTCCAGAACCTGTTCGATCACCCGGTCGGTGAGCGCATCGAAGTAGGCCGAGAGGGTCTGCTGCAGCTCCAGGAATTCCGGCCAGAGCGTCTCGTTCACGAAGAGGCGGCTCAGCCGCGCCATCACCGTGGTGCGCCGCTGGCCGCGATACCGGTAGGGCTGGATGCCGTAGCGCCGCATCAGGGCCACGAACAGGTGTCGCGACCACTGGTCGGAGAGGGAGAAGCGGAACTCCACCGGTGGCTCCTCGGCCGCCAGTTCCCGCAGGCGGGCCTGGATGCGTTCGCGCGCCCGCTCGGCCGCCACCCGCTCCCCGTCAGTGGTAGGCCTGGCGAACAGGGCCTCGATCCTCCGCAGCTTCGCCACCAGCTGCTCCTCCGGTCCCGCCGGTGGCGCGCTCACGGTTCGTGTACCGGACGCAAAGCCTCGGGTGGAACCCTGGGCGGTGGATCGCTCACGGCGGGCGATGGTGCTCGACTCCCAGATTCAACTGAGCAACCGTAGACGTCTCTGAGATGCGTCCAGTCTTGCTGAGTTCGCCTACGCGCGCAGTGATCTCGAGCAGGAGATCGAGCGAGTTGGCGATGATCTGCACCTCCGACCTGCGGGCCGCCCCTACAGCCCCTTCCGGTCCAGCGCCTCGGCCAGCCTTGTCACCGCATGGACCACCTTGCCGAAGGCGCCGGCGATCACCACCGCCACCGCAAGCTCAACCACATTGCCCTTGTTGATGAAGGCCTTGAAATCGGCAAGGAAGCTGGAGCGACGCGGGGCCATCAGCCGAACATCTTGTGGAATTGAGATAACCTACTTGTCAGGAGAACGGACAACCCTCCGGGAGCCATCGACGGCAATGGCCTGTAGACCGATCGCACCCATCTGAGCGGTGTGCAGATTTGCGGCGTGCATGTCAGCGATGGACCAATCGTTGATTGCGAACCGGTGATGGGCAACCCGAGGCGTGTCTCCGGCAATCCATTGGCCAGGCTCACCGGTATCCCCTCCAGGATCTCCATCACCCATGCCCGAGGTTCCGGTCCAGTCCGCCCGCATCCGCCACGCGCCCTGGTGGACCCGGGCCTTCCATGCCTTCAACCTGCTGGTGCTGCTGGTCATGGCCGGCAGCGGTCTGCAGATCTACAACGCCAATCCGGTCTTCGGGGGGCGGGGGGGCGCCACCATGCCGGAGCTGTTCACCCTCGGTGGCTGGCTGGCCGGCGGCCGCGACTGGCATTTCGGCTTCATGGGGCTCTATGCCCTCAACCTCGGTCTCTGGATGGCCCTGCTACTGGCCCAGCGCCGGCGGAGGTTGGCGGAGGTGGGGGATCTGAGCACCCTCAGGGCCAGTGTCCACGCGCCCAGGCGTCGACTGGCCAGTCACCGGCTGGTGTACACGCTGATGCTGATCCTGCTGGGCTTCAGCCTGATCACCGGCCTGGCGATGTATAAGCCGGCTCAGTTCTGGTGGCTCTCGGGGCTGTTCTCGTTCGGTGAGGCCTTTGGTGTCACCGCCTGGCACACCCAGCCGGGGTGCCACATAGCC
>NZ_JAGQBF010000010.1 GCF_024345495.1 Synechococcus sp. RedBA-s
GGCTGGGGCATCAGGGGTTGGGGAAGTGGGGATAGACATGGCTTCGGAACAGCTGCTCCAGTTTGTGGCGCTGTGCCTCGTCGTCGATCTTCTGGAGTCTGGCTCCGTAGTCGTCCTGAACAGGTACGTTGTAGGTGGATTCGGCGCCCGCTTCCAGGCTGGGGATCCAGGTGGAGTGGATCGTGAGCCCGATGGCGAGCCCGGGGTGGCTCAGCTTGCACAGCGGGCCTGCAGCCAGCCGGGCGGCATCGAACAACCAGAACGCGCTGCGGTTGGGGTCGTCGCTGTCGTTCACGATGCAGATCAGATAGCCGTTGCGCTGATCCCCCTCACCGCCGCGGCGTGGCACGAACTGGGCGGAGGTGCCGAAACAGCCCGGCGGAAAGACGTAGTGATCATCGACGCGCATGCTCTTCGTGTCGAGATGGCAGAGGGTGCATGGCCGGCTTTCGGCGGCGATGCGCTCCACCTCCTGCCGCGGCAGGGTCCGCTTGGTGTAGCGGGGACCTCCGTAGAGCTCTTCCGTGTACTGGGGTAACAGCTCACCGCGGGCCCCCCAGCAGTTCCAGAAGATGGAGCCGAGCCGGGGGATCGGGGTGACCCCGTCGGGTATTCCGTAGGCGTAGATGGCCACCATCCAGGTGAGATCGATGTGCTCGAACTGCTCGGAGCGCATAATCTTGCCGCTGAGGGAGTCCACCTCGTAGCGGCCGAACAGGTTGATGTCGCTGCCGCTGGTGGCCATGCCCACGGTGGAGGGCTTGAGGGGACTGTAGGGAAAGTCGTCGTAGCTGCGGGTCCATTCGGCGGGATCCCAGCCTGTGTTGTGACCCATGTGCAGGGTGATACGGCCGTCGTTCTCCTCGTGATCAGCCAGGAAATGTGCGGTGCTGAATGGAATCACCAGACGGGTGGCCACCACCTGATCCCGCTCCCGCGTCAGCTGGTCGCGGTCGATGAGGTAGATCACGGCCTCATCGGATTGTTTGAAATCCAGCAGGCGTCGGATCAGGGCATCGAGGCTGGGAAAATCCGGTGTAGGGGCTGTGAGCAGCTGTTCGGCCCCCAGTTTGAACACCGTATCCATCAGGATCAGATGGTTGGAGGTAATGGCCATCTGGTGCATGCTCTGGAAGATGCGCGGCTTCACCAGCTCTTCACCATCGCGCACCAGCATGTTCCAGCAGTGCAGTTCAGAAGACCCATCCCAGGCCAGGATGTGAACGAAGTCCTGCATTTCGCTGGCGCTGTTCAGCAGCATCTCCGCGACCGTCACCAAGCGCTTCCATTCGAGCAGGTGATCCTGGGTGGTGCGGGTGCCTTCCGGCAGCTTCTCTTTGGTGAGCTGCAGCAGTTCATCCACCACATCCCGCTGCAGATGGGGGCGTTGCACGCCGCTGTTGCGCTGCGGCACCAGCCTGTCGATCCGCGGCCAGAACCAGCCCGCCATCGTCATCACCAGCTTGAGCAGCCAGCCCAGCAGCTTCTGAACGATGTCGATGTCCACTAGCAGCAGCAGCCCGAGAGGTCCGCTCAACCAGCCGAGCAGTCGCTTCATGGTGGCGATCAGTTCCCTCACCTCCTGCTCCACCTCGGCGTCGCTCTGGGTGAAGGGTGCCCCCGCATCCCCACTCAGGATCGGATGCATGGCGGTGCCGATCGATTTGCCGTAGTTGAGGGTGTACAGCTGGGCCCGCTGGCTGACCGGATCGGGGGTGTGATCGAAGACCGGGTGTGCCGTGGTGGTGACGATCGGGAAGGGAAGGGGCAGGGGAATCTGTTCCTGCCATTCGTGGTTGAAACCGATGGGCGTTTTGATTTCCAGGCTGACTGGATCGATCTCATAGGGCCGACCCGCATCCCAGGTGATCAGCATCCGGATGCCCTCCTCCGGGGTGAAGCGCACCGGGATCAGGGCGGTGTTGATCTCATTGCGAAATCCCAGCTGGAATGACAGCCGCGCCATGCCGTGGTTGCGGTAGCGCATGTCACCGTAGGCGGGATCCGTCTCGCAAGCCAGATCGGTGTAATAGCAGGGGGTGTGGGGAATACGGCTGGTGAGCCGCGCCGTTTCCGCGCTGAAATCGATGCGATAGATCAGGGGATCACCGTTGAACAGCGGGGTGCCGTCCTGGTTGGGCTGGATCAGGTCGGACTCCGGCAGGATGCGGTTGTTGAGGGAACCGCCGGGACCGATGAAGAAGGCGTGGCCGTGCAGATCAGGGGGCAGATCACCCTCGGTGACGGTCAGGGGCTCGTCCTGGATGGGGGTTCTGCTGAGCAGGGTCACGGAACCCGGGAAGGCCACCGGCAGCGGCGGACGAACAGGATCCATGCACCATCATCCTGAAAGGCTATCCAGCTGACTCTTCAGCAGGGGAGCGCTGAGCTGGGTTCGCCATGAACCTGAAGGCCGATCCTGTTGCCGGACTTATCACCACCTCCCCCAGCCCGCAGGATTGTCAGCACCAGCTCCGGTCCTCCGCATCGTGAGGGATGGTGGAGTGCCGCTGTTCGCCGAGGCTGAATGGGCCGCCGAGCTCGAGCCCGAGGCCCAAATCGGACTACAGGGCTTCCTGTCGCGCCACTTCGGCGTTCTGGCTGCCTGAGCTGGCCTGCGCCGCTGGGGCCGCGGCAGGCTGTAGGGCCTGGCTCTGGCGATAGGCGGCCAGTTGATTCTCGATCTGGAGGCGCACAATCTCCCGGTATTCCATGAAGTGCTCGTTGTGGGCACAGACGGCGAGGTACTGCTCGGTCACCCTGGGGTTGGAGATGAGAATGTCGATCAGGTGATGCCAGAAGGCCCAACGGGTGGAGCGCTTGATTCCCTGACGCCAGCAGACGATCAACAGTGCCCGGATCACCATTGGATCGGGAAGTTTGAAGGCGCTCTTCACCCTGGCGGGGCCGAGCTTGAGGAAGTAGCGATGCACGCGGTTGAGGTAGTTGTGCGGTTCGTAGAGCTTGCAAAACGATTCCACATACTCCTGGGCGATGTCTTCCACTGGCCGGGTGGGCACAAAGTTCATCAGGGTGGTCTGGTTGATGTTTCCCACCTTGTCGATCAGGCGGCCTTCTTTTTCGAGCCTGTGCCAGAGGGCGGTATGGGGCAGGGCCTGAAGCATGGCGAAGGTGGTGGTGGGAATCCCCGCAGCTTCTGAGAATTCAACGATGCGCTGGCCGGCCCCGATCTTCTCGCCATCGAAGCCGATGATGAAGCCGGCGATCACCCTCAGGCCGGAGCGGGTCACCTTGTCGACCGAGTCGAGCAGCGGTGAGCGCATGTTCTGGAACTTCATGGTGGCCGCCAGGCTGTCGGCATCCGGGGTTTCGATGCCCATGAAGACGGCGGCAAAGTTGCAGGCCAGCATCTGATCGATCAGCTCCTGATCATCAGCGAGATCGAGCGAGGCCTCGGTATCGAAGCGGAAGGGATAGCCATGCTCCCTCTGCCATTGCTCCAGGGCGGTGAGCATCAACTTGACGTTGCGCTTGTTGCCGATAAAGTTGTCATCCACCATGAACACGCCGCCGCGCCAGCCGAGCCTGTAGAGGCTGTTGAGCTCGCCCACCAGTTGATCGGGTGTCTTGGTGCGGGGCTTGCGGCCATAGAGCACGATGATGTCGCAGAATTCGCACTGGAACGGGCAGCCGCGCGAGAACTGCACGCTCATCGAGTCGTAGGCCTTGAGCTCGAGCAGGTCGTAGCGGGGGATGGGTGTGGAGGTCACATCCGGCTTGACGCCATCGGAGCTGAAGCGTCCTCCCGTCTCGCCCCTCTCCCAGGCCTCCACGAACATCGGCAGGGTGATCTCCCCTTCATCGAGGATCAGGTAGTCGGCCCCGGCGGCCACGAGCTCCTCGGGGGTGGAGGAGGGATAGGGACCACCGACGGCCACTGGCTTGCCGTAATGACGGGCCAGATTGATCTGGCGAATGATGTCGTCTTTCTGAACGATCATCGCTGACATGATCACTAGATCAGCCCACTTCCACTCGTCTTCGCTGACTGGCCTGATGTTGACATCAGCCAGCTTGAAGGTCCATTCCTGGGGCAGGATGGCGGCCACTGTGATCAGGCCCAGCGGCGGTAGAAGCACCTTCCGGCCCACCAGTTCAAGGATCTTTTCGTAGCTCCAGAATGTCTTGGGAAATTCAGGATAAACGAGTAGAATATTCATCAGTTCGTACCCTTTTTCAGTCTTCAGGTGTTGACCGAGGATGGCCCCGTAGGAGGATCATCGCACGGCTGGCCTCATTTCTTGTTTTGCTTCAGCATTGATCACTCCAGCGTGGGCTCATTGGGAGCGCTTCGGAAGGAGGAATCCAGCCTCTGAATGAATCGCAAAGCACTCAATTGCACCAGCTTGATGCAACCGAATGTCAGCGCTTTCTGCTCTGCGGCAAAGGACAGACAGGCCGTTACATCCTTATGGGTGAGCGGGGGGAAGTGCTGCCACAGGCGGCGTGGTGGATGGTGCGCTGGCCGGTGGCGGTGGCAGCGGTAGCGGGTGGGAGGGTCGATGAGGGCTTCGCTCTTGCGCAGGGTGATGAGCCGCAGGTCGGTGAGGGTGGGCGCCGCGCTCGTCAGGTACGGCGAAGGCGGCCGGCTCGCCAGGATGATGACCCCAGCGTCAGGGCCATGCCCAGGCAGCTCCAAACCACGAGAGACCAGTGCCGACAACAGTGACGACACCAGTGACGACACCAGTGCCGACAACCACGTTCGCGGAGTTTGCCCAACGGGCCGACTATTCGCTGATGGATTCACTGCATGCGGATCCCCAGGCCACCGGCGATGGCCACGATCACCGGCCCCGCCAGGTGTTCTCCGGTCATTACGTGCCGGTGACACCCACAGCGATTCCAGAGCCGGAGGTCGTGGCGCACAGCAGAACCCTCTTCAATGAGCTGGGCCTGAGCGATGCGCTGGCCCATGACGACCAGTTCCGCCGTCTGTTCTCAGGCGACATCACGGTGGCCCAGGAGCCGATGCGACCGGTTGGCTGGGCGACCGGTTATGCCCTCTCGATCTACGGCAGCGAATACATCCAGCAGTGCCCGTTCGGCACCGGCAACGGCTACGGCGATGGCCGGGCCATTTCCGTGTTCGAAGGCGTCTTCAACGGCAAGCGCTGGGAGATGCAACTCAAAGGCGGCGGCCCGACGCCCTACTGCCGGGGTGCCGATGGACGCGCCGTGCTGCGCTCCAGCGTGCGCGAGTTTCTGGCGCAGGAGTTCATGCACGCCCTGGGGGTTCCCACCTCACGGTCTTTGACGCTGGTTGTGTCCAGGTCTGAAACCGTGCGCCGGCCCTGGTACTCCCCGAATTCCAGCTCGTTCGATCCCGACATCCTGGTGGACAACCCTGCGGCAATCACCACACGGGTGGCTCCATCGTTTCTGCGGGTGGGCCAGCTTGAGCTGTTTGCCCGTCGCGCCCGCAGCGGTGCTCATCCCGATGCGCTGAACGAGCTGCGGATGATCGTGGCGCACCTGATCGAGCGGAACTACCGGGAGGAGATTGATCCGGGTCTGGAGTTCAGCGATCAGGTGGTGAAGCTGGCGGGATTGTTTCGCGATCGGCTCACTTCACTGGTGGCCCACTGGATGCGCGTTGGCTACTGCCAGGGCAATTTCAACAGCGACAACTGCGCGGCCGGTGGCTACACCCTCGACTACGGCCCCTTCGGATTCTGCGAACTGTTCGATCCCCAGTTTCAGCCCTGGACCGGCGGCGGTGAGCATTTCTCCTTCTTCAACCAACCGGTGGCGGCTGAAGCCAACTACCAGATGTTCTGGTCCGCCCTGCGGCCGCTGCTCGAGGGAGACACGCAGGCCCTGGCACGACTGGATCAGATCCGCGAGGGCTTCGCAGGCGCGATGCAGCAGGAGATCGAGGCGATGTGGGCCAGCAAGCTCGGCCTGATCAGCTACGACGCCGCGCTGGTGAACGAGCTACTTGAGCTGATGGTGGCCTCCAAGGTCGACTACACGATCTTCTTCCGCAGGCTGTCAGCTATCCCTGAGCAACTCTCTGCCCTGAAGGAGAGCTTCTACCTGCCCAGCTCCGAGCAGCTCGATGGGCAATGGACGCAATGGCTGCAACGCTGGCGGCATCAGGTGACGATTAGCGGCGACCTGAGCGCGACATCGGCAGCGATGAAGCGCGTGAATCCCGCGGTCACCTGGCGCGAATGGCTGATCGCCCCGGCTTACGAACAGGCGGCGCAGGGTGACTACAGCCTGGTCAGGGAACTGCAGGAGGTGTTCAGCCACCCCTATGCCGCGCTGCCTGCGGAGCTGGAGGCAACCTACGACCGTCTGAAGCCCAGGGAGTTTTTCAACGCTGGAGGGGTGTCCCACTACAGCTGTTCGTCCTGAAGGGCGCTCAGGGCAGCACCCGCTCGGCCAGCTGCTGCAAGCGACGATCCATGCTGATCAAGGTGGTGGCTTCCCGCCGGACCAGCGCCTCGGACTGCAGGTGGCGATCGGGTTCTACCCGATCCACCAGATCGCGGGCATCGGCCAGCAATTGGTGAGGATTGAGATCAGCCAACTTCCTGGCTCGGTGAAGTTTCCAGAGGGTGTTGGCCACCTCGCTGAGCATCAGCTCCGGGAGCATCACCAGCGCCGCCTCGCGGATTTGCTCCGTCACGCCAGCAGCGGCGGGATCCCCAAGGATCAGCCGCACGGCCGCCGAGGCATCGAGCACACAGGCGAGAGCCATCATCGCTCGCGGTCGGCGCGGATCAACCCTTCCGGCGTCTGATCCCCGGCCAGGGCAGTGGCCAGGGGCCCGCGCCGCGCGAGGCGATTGAGCACCAGGCGGCGACGCTCGCGCGCATCATCGCCGGCGATGGCCTCGAGATCCACCAGCTCCTGCTGGCTGATGCTGCCGCTTGTTCGCCTGGGCGCGGTGCTGCAGCAACCGGTGCAGCGGCTCGGGCAGGTCGCGGATCTGCAGGGATGGCAAGGAACAGCTAGGCAGCCACGCGGCGGGATCTCCCGCTCCAGCCCTCAGCGAATCGCCACTCTGAGACCAATCAGTCGTGTTCCTCTGGCTCTGTCAGTGGAACAGTGAGGGGCCGAGGGCCAAGCTGCGGGTGATGAACTGAAGGGCGATCACGGTGGGGCTGTATCTGCCATGTACGCGCAGGTTCAGGCTCCGCGATGAAAAGCGTCAGAGGACATCGATGAACGTTTCCACGTCGATGCCTGCCTGGCGAAGCGCACTCCCAAGGGTTCCCACCACCAGATCCCTCCGATGCAAGGGCACCACACAGGTGACGCTGGTGTCGCCACCCTCAGAGTTGGCCGACTGTCTTCGCAGCACCACATGGCTGCCTTTCTGGCGCACGATCTCGAAACCGAGCGCTGCAATGCGGCAATGACGGCTGATGCCGGCAGCCGAGGCAACTTAGGCAACGTTCGCGATCTGCCGCGTAGGCGAGGCAGGCCAGCACGTCGTCGTGGCTGAGCTGCGGGAAGTCTTCCAGCAATTCCGCTTCACTCATGCCGCTGGCCAGAGAACCGAGCACATCTCCCACGGTGAGGCGAGTGCCACGAACGCACGGCTTGCCGAAGCGGACCGCCGGGTTGATCGTGATCCTTGCCTGGATGTCCATGGATCAACGCTAAACCGCCAACGCCAACTCCGGAATGAACGCCGCCGGTATCGCTCTGTGCAGCCGCCAGCGGATCGCCATCGGCCGCTCGCCCTGGTGGCTCACGTAATCGGCAAAACCCAGGCACAGGAACGGCAGCGTCACCCCGCCACGCCTGTTCTCCTCCCGAACAAACAGCATCACCTGGCTGCCGCGCTCGGCGTGGTGGATGTAACGCTGCCCGGTGGATGAGGATTGGCGGGTGAGGCTCTGGCTCTCCCAGTGAAATTCACGGGGGGAGATGGCGTAGTCGTTGTAGCGGGTGGTGGGGGAGAACAACCGCTCACTCTTCTTGAGGGTGATGAAGAACACGTCGCAACGGGTGGCCTCATCGAAGACCACACCCTCGCGGCCGGGGAAGGGGCGGGAATCGTTCAACAAGCCAAAGGCCGCGAACACTTCGGCGCGGGAGTAGCGGCCGTGCAAGCGCAGGGGCACGGGCGGGGCTGACGCATCGGTGCCCAGGAACGGCCAGACGAGCGGCGCCACCAGGTGGTCGGTGCGCTCCAGCAGCAGCTCGAACAGCTCCACCAGCTCGGCGCGGAGGTCGGCGGCGGCCCAGAGCCGGAGGAGGGCCTCGGCCAGGGGCAGGTGGTGCTGGCCGCTGCCCCAGAGCTGGGCCATCAGCATGCGCCAGAGGCGCTCGGTGGCGGGATCGAAGCCGGCGGGATCGGGGGGCGCAGGCCGTTGCAGCACCTCGGCGTAGACGCGCAGCCGACCGGGGTCATCAAGGTGGAGCAGGCCGCCGGCGATTCCCCGCCCCAGGCGCTTCTCATCGTCTGTGGGCTCGGTGATGGGCTGGCCCGAAAGCTCCCCTGAGGCCGCCCCCGGCGCCAACCACCCCAGCTCCCGCTGCAGCAACGCCCAGGAGCCCGCCACCTTGTAGAACTCCCCCACCTCCATCCCAAGCCCCTCCAGCAACCCGACCAGCGAACAGCGCCGGAGGCGGCGGGCTTCGGCGAGCAGCTGGGGCCGCCGCGTAGGCAGCGACTCGCGAAGGTTGGCCAGCACCCGCTCGCTCGACATCCGATCGAGCTGCAGGCTGCAGCCGCCCGGCAGGAAGGGAAACCCCTCCTTGATCTGCTGTTCCAGCTGGTCGCGCGTGCCGCCGAGCAGCGAGCGGTAGCGCAGATCAAAGCGGAAGCTCCGGTGGGCCTGGCCGATGAAATCGAGCACCGTGAGGCAGCTCTTGCCCCGGCAGAGGCGCAGACCACGGCCGAGCTGCTGCAGGAACACGATCGCGCTCTCAGTGGGCCGCAGGAACCGCACCGTGTCGATCTCGGGGATGTCGAGGCCTTCGTTGAACAGATCCACCGCGAACAGGATCTGCAGCTCGCCGGAGCGCAGGCGGCTGATCTGCTCGGCGCGCTGCTCCCGGGGGCTGGACGCATCCAGGGCGGCGGCGCGCAGGCCGGCCGCCACGAACTTGCGGGCCATCCAATGGGCGTGCTCCACGCTCACGCAGAAGCCCAGGGCCCGCATCGCCGCCAGGTTGGTGACCTTGTCTGCCAGTTCGCGCAGAATCAGGCGCAGGCGGGCGTCGTCGGCGGTGTAGAGGTTGGAGAGGGCTTCGCTGGCGTAGCCGTTACGGCGCCACTCGATCTGCGACAGGTCGGTGCCGTCGTGGAGGCCGAAGTAGTGGAACGGGCACAACAGACCCTGCTCCAAGGCGCTCCAGAGGCGCAGCTCGGCGGAAATGCGGCCATCGAACCAATGGAGGATGTCCTCGCCGCCGGTGCGTTCGGGGGTGGCGGTGAGGCCCAGCAGCAGGACGGGCGCCAGGTGGCGCAGCCAGCGCTCGTAGCTGGCGGAGGCGGCGTGGTGGAACTCATCGACGATCACCACGTCGAACGTGTCCGGCGCCAGGTCCGCCGGATCCAGCCCAGCGAGCGACTGCACGGAGGCGAACACATGGCGCCACTGGCTGGGGCGCTGGCCATCCACCAGCAGCTCGCCAAAGGAGCCATCCCTCAGCACCTGGCGGAAGGTGGCGAGGCTCTGCTGCAGGATCTCGCGCCGGTGGGCCACGAACAGCAGGCTCGGGTGACCCGGACCGCCCTGGCGGGCGTAATCGAGGACGGCGACCACGGTTTTGCCCGTGCCGTTGGCGGCCACCACCAAGTTGCGCCAGCGGCCATGGAGGCTGCGCTCGGCCAACAGCTTGTCGAGGATCTCCTGCTGGTAGGGGTGGGGGCGGAACTGCTGTTGAAAGGGCTGTCTTGATTTGGCTGCAGAAGCCAGAGGCCTTGCTACGGAAGTCCCGATCACCCTTCCCCCAGCCGACCCAGCCATAACCGCCCACCATCGGCAATCCTGGAGTCAGCCATTCGAATCCCGATGCCGCTCCGCTCGGCCAGGGAATTCCCGATCACGCCAGATCCAGGGGCTTTGGAGGGCACCTATCAGGACTGCCGGGCGGCCCTGGTGTCGGCCAACCGCTCCCGGGGCGTGCTCAAGGCCCAAAGCGACCGGCGGGGGGTGGTGATCACCGAGCTGCAGCGGGAGCTGGTGGAGCTGGAGATGGATCTGGCCGATGAGGCCCGGGCCAAGGCTCGGCTCCATGCCCTCAACGCCAAGCTCGGCACCGTGATCCGCGAACTGGAGGAAACCGGCGATGCGATGGTGGGCCTGATCGATGAGAGCGAGCGCCAAAGCGGCTTCTGGCTGGTGGAGATGTTCCGCCGGTTGGTTCAGCAGGCCACGCGCTGGCGCCAGGTGAAGGCCAAGGCCGTTGCGCTGGCGGCTGAAGCGGCCGAGGCGAGCACTCCCGCGAGCCAGCTCGGCGGAAAGCCATGAGCGCGGGTCCATCGATCGCTGATTTGCTGGAGCAGACCAACCGGGAACTGGTGGGCACCGATGCCCGGGTGTACCGCCGGGTGGCGAACCATCTGCAGCGCTCCGGTGCGGCGCTCCAGGACCTCCAGGATCCCCAGCCTGCGGGAACCCAAGGCCCGAAAGCACTGCTGGGCAAGGGGAGTTTCCTGCAGCAGCCCGCGGCCAGCCTCAAGCGGCTATGCAAAGCGCATGGCATCAAGGGGTACTCCAAGTTGCAAAAAGCCGCTCTGGCCCAACTGCTGGAACGCCATGGAGTGACCCCACCGCCGCCGCCATTGGAGAGTTTCACTAAGCAGGAGTTGATTGCGCTGGTGCGTCAGTTGCTGGGGGAGGGTTAGGCGATCGCCCCGCACGTGCCTGAATACCCCCAAAACTGCCCCACCCCAGGCAGACTCCCTCCAGCGACGCCTGACCTGATCCCTCGATGCTCGATCAGGACCAGCTCAACGACTTCCTCGAAGCCCTGGAAGAGGTCGGCAGCCCCGTCAAAAACCCAGTCCTGCGGGAAGCTCTTGGCTGGGATGAGCCCCTCTACGAGGAGGTGAAGGCGGAACTAGTGGCCAAGGGGATCGTGACGCGGGGTAGGGGCCGCAGCGATTCGGTCTCGCTGGTAGGCGCCGACCCGGAGGAGCAGCAGGTCGCACCAGCCAAAGCCCCCCGGAGGGGCAAAGCCGCCGGCAACAGCACCGCCAGCCTCGGCTTCGAGGCCAAGCTCTGGCTCACGGCCGACAAGCTGCGCAACAACATGGACGCGGCCGAGTACAAGCACGTGGTGCTCGGCCTGATCTTCCTCAAGTACATCTCGGACAGCTTCGAAGAGCACCGCGTCAAGCTGGTGGCAGGCGTTGGCGACTATGAAGGCGCCAACCCGGAAGACCCCGACGAATACAAGGCCGAGAACGTGTTCTGGGTGCCGGCCGAGGCCCGCTGGAGCCACCTGCAGGCCAATGCCAAGCAGCCAACGATCGGCAAGCTGGTGGACGACGCCATGGTGGCGATCGAGCGCGACAACCCACGCCTCAAGGGCGTGCTGCCGAAGGACTATGCGCGTCCCGGCCTCGACAAGCAGCGCCTGGGGGAGCTGATCGATGTGATCGCCACGATCGAACTCACCGCCGCCAGCGAGGGCGAGCAGACCCATCGCTCGGTGGATCTGCTGGGCCGGGTGTACGAATATTTCCTCACCCGTTTTGCCTCAGCCGAGGGCAAGAACGGCGGCCAGTTCTACACGCCGAGCTGTGTGGTGCGCTGCCTGGTGGAGATGCTGGAGCCCTACAAGGGCCGCATCTATGACCCCTGCTGCGGCTCCGGTGGCATGTTCGTGCAGAGCGAGAAGTTCGTGGAAAACCACGGCGGCAAGCTGGGTGACATTGCCATCTACGGCCAGGAGAGCAATGCCACCACCCGCCGCCTGGCGGTGATGAACCTCGCCATCCGCGGCATCGAGGCCGACTTCGGCCCCGAGCACGCCGACAGCTTCCGCCGCGACCTGCATCCGGATCTGCGGGCCGACTACGTGCTCGCCAACCCGCCCTTCAACGACTCCGACTGGTTCCGCAAGGACGACGACGTGCGCTGGCAGTACGGCGTGCCGCCCAGGGGCAATGCCAACTTCGCCTGGGTGCAGCACTTCCTCCACCACCTGGCGCCGCAGGGCATGGCCGGCTTCGTGCTCGCCAACGGCAGCATGAGCTCCAACCAGAGCGGCGAAGGCGAAATCCGCCGCGCCCTGATCGAGGCGGATCTGGTGGACTGCATGGTGGCCCTGCCCGGCCAGCTCTTCTACAGCACGCAGATCCCGGTGTGCCTCTGGTTCCTGGCGAAGAGCAAGACTGCCGACGGCCAACGGGGCTTCCTCGATCGGCGTGGGCACACGTTGTTCATCGATGCCCGCAAGCTCGGCACCCTGGTCGATCGGGTGCACCGGGAACTGCTGGAGTCCGACCTGGCGAAGATCAGCGGCACCTATCAACGCTGGCGGGGAGTCAACGGCGCGGGCAGCTACAAAGATGTGCCGGGGTTCTGCAAATCCGCCACAACCGCCGAGATTGCTGCCCATGGCCACGTACTCACTCCGGGGCGGTACGTGGGCGCGGAGGAGGTGGAAGACGACGGCGAGCCGTTCGAGGAGAAGATGCCGCGGCTGGTGGCAGAGCTGCAGGCCCAGTTCGCCGAGTCCGCGAAACTGGAGCAGGCCATCAAAGCAAACCTGAGGGGGCTGGGTTATGACTGACGTCTATCCAGTTTGCCGTTTGGGTGCAGTTGCATCGGTTCAAGGCGGGTTCGCTTTCAAAAGCGGCGACTTCACCGAAACAGGCGTGCCCGTCCTGAAAATCAAAAACGTCCGACTGCGTGAAGTGGACACGACTGAGCCCGCCTACGTTGACCAGTCGGTGGCGAAGGACACAGCACGCTACTTCTGCAAGACTGGAGACCTTCTCATCTCGATGACGGGGTCTGGACCACAGGCGCCAAACTCGGTGGTTGGCCGAGTCGCCCGCTTTACAGGACCGAGCGACAGATACCTAATCAACCAACGGGTCGGACGCTTCGTGAACAAAGCGCCGGACAAACTCGATCAGCGTTATCTCTTCTACGTTCTCGCACAGGACGAGACCCTTTGGAAACTCGTGTCCGTTGCCACTGGCAGCGCCAATCAGGCAAACATCAGCGGTTCACAAATCGAAAGCCTTGAAGTCCCGCTCCCACCCCTTACCGAGCAAAAAGCCATCGCGGTGGTGCTTGGGGCCCTGGACGACAAGATCGAGTTGAACCGGCGGATGAACGCGACGCTGGAGGCGATGGCGCGGGCTCTGTTCCATAGCTGGTTCGTGGATTTCGATCCTGTGCGCGCCAAACTCGACGCCCGCCAGCCTGTCGGCCTCGACAAAACCACAGCTGACCTCTTCCCCAGCTCCTTCCAAGACTCGCCAGTCGGCCACATTCCAAAGGGTTGGGAAGTTCGACCTCTCTCGGAAGCTTTCGACATCAAGGATGGTGCGACCTTCCGAAAGGAAGACCGAGTTGAGACCGGAAACATCATCGCCTTTGGTGCGAATGGGCCGGTCGGATTCAGCACGCGAGCCAACGTGATTGAACCATGTATCGGGCTTGGGAAGATCGGGAGTTGCGGTTCTCTGCACCGTAGCTGGAAACCCTGCTGGGTTACCAACAATGCTTTCATCGTCAAGCCACATCCCAGTGGTTCGCTCGAATTCGTGTGGCGCACACTCTGCACGATTGACTTCAGCCAATTCATCGGTGGGTCTGCAAACCCCTACATGCCGTTAAAGAACTTCGGCCACACGCCGGTCGTGATGCCACCCGTGCCATTGCTCAACGCCTACCAAGAGCGGGCCGGCAGCCTCGCCGGAAAGATAGTCGCGAACGATGAGCAATCTCGCACCCTCTCCACCCTGCGCGACACGCTGCTTCCGAAGCTGCTGAGTGGGGAGTTGAGCGTCACCGAAACATATTGACCCACATGCCAGAAGAAGTCGAACAACTATCTGCACCTGAGGGCGAAACAAGTTCAGGGCCAAAGGACTTGCGCGCAGAGCTGGAGGCTGACTTGAAAACAGAGTTCTCCGCCAATCTTTCGGCGGTGGGGACACTTCCGAAAGTCGTTTGTGACTCCCTGGTGGCGTTGCTTGACTCCAGCGCCCCAGCTTCGGTTGAGGTCCTTGAGTCACTGGCCTTGGAAGACCCTACTCAACCGGAGATGTCCAATGAGTGAGATGATTCGGTCTATTCGGTTTGAGCATTTTCGCGGTCTGCCTGACAGCGATATTAGGCTCAAGGGGAAGAGCCTTGTTCTGCTTGGCTCGAACGGGAAAGGCAAGAGCGCGGTTGTCGACGGTATCGAGTTTCTGTTTTCCGGGCAGGTAGGCCGGTTTGTTGGGTCGGGGACTGGCAGTATCGACCACGCCGATGCGATTCAGCACGTAAAGAAGCTTGGAGTTCCCAAGGTCACACTGTCTCTCAGTCCATCGAACGGCTCCATTAGCAGGAGCCTCGACTCTGAAACACTCTCAACTACCGACCGTCCAGCAGTGAAGGACTACCTCGAGAAGCATCCTGGAGTTGATGCCTTCATTCTCCGACGCTCGAAGATTCTAGATTTCATCTCTGACCAAGATGCGAACCGATACCGGAAGTTCATTCAACTGTTAGGTGTTTCGCATGTCGACACGTTGCAACGGACATTTGTCGAAGCAGAAAGCCTGGCCAAAGATGCCGCGCAGCGGGCACGCAGCATGTATCTGATGAAACTTGCGGTGTTCCGAGATCCTGTCGCCAAGTTCGATCCTCAGAATCTCGCTCAGATTCTTGCTCGTGTTTCAGCCACTGTCGCGGCGCTCGGCTTGGAGAAGATGACTCAATGGTCAGATGCGGAAAACCGACTGGCACTTCTAAAGGCGATGCGCCCGGAAGCCAACAAGGAGAAGATTGACGCCCTGACCAGAGCACTCGTCAGCTTGGAGAACCCGCTCCCCCCAGACATTGGAATCGAAATCGCAACAGCTAACTCGCTGTGCCAAAAACTGGCTACCTTGGGCACGTCATCAGATGATGCACCGCGAAGCCTCATTATCGCTGAGGCGGTTGACTATCTATGCAAGCATCCAACGGAAGCGAACTGCCCAGTTTGTGAGAAGGACTTTGAGCAGCCCCTCGCAGACGTTCTCGTTCGCCTTAAACAGCGCGGTGACGCATTGCGAGAACTGAGAGAGGCCATGTCCAACCGCAAAGCAGCTGTCAGTCGCGTACAACGGTATGGGAATATTGTCGCGGCTCAGATTGCGAAAGACCTTGAGCATTCAGCGCTGCTTGAGCCGGCGACCATAAAAACGTTGCGTGCTGCACGGGCTTCAACTCTTTGTTGGCTACGTTCCGTAAAACGGGCGGAAGCTAGTGCCCCTAGCTCGGACATCACGGCACCGCAGCGCCTCTCCTCTTTGGCAGCTGCACGCAGTGCATGCGCGTCGGTCCTAAAGGCGCAAAGGGAAGCACTGGTTCCGCCCGAGTCGTCAAAACTTGAGGCTGCTATCGCATTGGTTGAAAGGGGAATTGCTGCACACGCTGAAATCGCCTCTGCCGAGGGGGCAATCGGCGGTGCGAATGAGTTGGCACGGAGGGCTACCGTGGCAAGGAATGCCTTTTTCAAGGCGCGCGAAAGCGCAATCCAGAAGGTTTTCGATGCGATTGCCGAAACCGTCCTCGATTACTACCAGCGCCTCCATGACTTCGATCACGTCATTGAGCGCTCCGAGTGCACTGCGATTGAGCTAAAGCCGACGTCGAGGGCCGCCGCTGGAGGTTTGCGGCTGGCGATTCAATTTCTTGGATTGGCTGATTCCAAGGACCCACGGGCGTTTCTTAGTGAGGGCCACCTGGACTCTCTTGGTCTCTGTCTCTTCCTTGCGTCAGTTCGGATCTTCAATCCTCCAGGCTCACTTCTCGTGCTCGATGACGTTCTGACCAGCATTGACCGGGAGCACCGCCGTCGTGTCGGTGAGCTACTCTTCCAAGATTTTGCGGATTACCAAATCGTGCTCACCACGCATGATGAGCATTGGCACGACTTGCTGAATTCTTCGGCGCGGGCGTGGGGCATTCAAGGACAGTGGGCTTTCGTCAGAGTTGCGGGCTGGAGCGTAGATTCAGGACCCTCGCTGTCTGAGGTCAATGATTCGTGGGAGTTTGTCGACGCCCATCTGACTGAAGCAGACTATCGCGAGTTAGGTGGTCCATTCCGGCTCATCCTTGAAGACTTTCTGAAGCGAACGGCCGCAAAGCTCGAATTGAAGGTGAAGTTTAAGATTGACGGGAAATACACGGCGGGTGATTTCGTGAACTCTGGAATTCAAGACGCGATTCGTGACTCGTTAATCAAGTTGGCTCCGACTGAGGACACGGCGATTAGGACCGATGTTGGCCGTGTATTTGGTCAGGGAGACTTGGTCAACTTCCTCAGTCACGACAACCCTGGTCGGCTTGAAGTGACTATTGATCAGGCAAAGGACTTTGTTCGAGGCGTGCGCGATCTGACTAAAAGGTGTGAGACACGCAAAATAATCAAAGGCCGGTAATTATGACCCTCAACGAAGCCATGGTCGAGGAGGCGGCCCTCGGCTGGTTCCAGGAGCTGGGCTACGCGGTGCTCCCCGGCCCCCAGCTGGCCCCCGGGGAACCGGCGGCGGAGCGAGAGTCGTTCAGCGATGTAGTGCTGGTGGGCCGCCTGCGCCAGGCCATCCGCCAGCTCAATCCGGCCATTCCCGACGAAGCCCGGGAAGAGGCCCTGCGCAAACTGTTGCGGCTGGCCACGCCGTCGCTGGTGCAGATCAACCGCGCCTTCCACCGCCTGCTGCGTGAGGGCGTGCCGGTGGAATACCCCCGGCCCGATGGCAGCATCGCTGGCGACCATGTGCGGCTGGTCGACTTCGCCGCCGTTGCCGCCAACGACTGGCTGGTTGTGAACCAGTTCTCCGTGAGCGACGGCCAGCACAACCGCCGGCCCGACCTGGTGGTGTTCCTCAACGGGCTGCCCCTGGGCCTGATCGAGCTCAAGGACGCCGCCGCTGGAGGCGCCACGATCTGGAGCGCCTACGCCCAGCTGCAGACCTACAAAGCCGAGATTCCCTCGCTCCTCCAGTACAACGCCGCCCTGGTGGTAAGCGATGGGCTGCAGGCTCGTATCGGCTCGATCACCGCCAACCAGGAGTGGTTCAAGCTGTGGCGCAGCATCGATGGCGAGGCCGACGCACCGGCCACGGCCCCGGAGCTGGAGACGCTGATCCGTGGCGTGTTCGAGCCGCAGCGGTTCCTTGATCTGCTGCAGCACTTCATCGTCTTCGAGGAAGACCCCGATTCAGGCGCCCTGCACAAGATCATCGCCGGCTACCACCAGTTCCACGCCGTGAATGCGGCGGTGCAGGAAACCGTGCGCGCCAGCGGCATGGGCCCCGCCGTCAGGTCCCAGGGCGGTCAGCCGGGCGACCGCCGCGCCGGCGTGGTGTGGCACACCCAGGGCAGTGGCAAGAGCTTCTCGATGCTCTTCTATGCCGCCCGCATCGCGCGCCATCCGGCGATGCAGAACCCCACTCTGGTGGTGCTCACCGACCGCAACGATCTCGACGACCAGCTGTTCGGCCAGTTCCAACGCTGCGCCGACATCCTCGGGCAGACCCCCCTTCAGGCCAGCGGACGGGAGCAGTTGCGCGATCTGCTCAATCGCGCCAGCGGCGGCGTGGTGTTCACCACCATCCAGAAGTTCATGCCGGAAAAGGGCGAAGCGATGCCCGAGCTGAGCGCCCGCCAAAACATCGTGGTGATCGCCGATGAAGCGCACCGCAGCCAGTACGGCTTCGGCGGCAAGGTGAATGAGAAGACCGGTGAACTCTCCTACGGCTTCGCCAGCAACCTGCGCGATGCCCTCCCCAATGCCTCCTTCATCGGCTTCACCGGCACGCCGATCGAGCAGACCGACGCCAACACCCGCGCCGTGTTCGGCGAGTACATCTCCATCTACGACATCCAGCGCGCCGTGGCCGACAAGGCCACCGTGCCGATCTACTACGAGAGCCGCATCTCCAAACTCTCCCTGAGCGCCGCCGCGCTGCCCAGGCTCGACGCGGAATTCGAGGAGATCACCGAAGGCGAGGAGTTCACGCAGAAGGAAAGGCTGAAAACCAAATGGGCCGCCCTCGAAGCCTTGGTGGGCGATCCCAAACGCCTCGCCCTGGTGGCCGCCGATCTGGTGGCGCATGTCGAGAAGCGCCTGGAGGCGATGGACGGCAAGGCGATGGTCGTCTGCATGAGCCGCCGCATCTGCGTCGATCTCTACAACGCCCTGATCCAGCTGCGGCCCGAATGGGCAGCCGACACCCTCAAGGTGGTGATGACCGGAAGTGCCGACGACGGTCCCGACTGGCAGCCGCACATCCGCAGCAAGGAGGCGCGCCGCCAGCTGGCCAACCGCTTCAAGGACGCCAACGACCCGTTCAAGATCGTGATCGTGCGTGACATGTGGCTCACCGGCTTCGATGCGCCCTGCCTGCACACGATGTACGCCGACAAGCCGATGCAGGGCCACGGCCTGATGCAGGCCATCGCCCGCGTCAACCGGGTGTTCCGCGACAAGCCCGGCGGCCTGGTGGTGGATTATCTCGGCCTCGCCGATCAGCTCAAGCGGGCGATGGCCACTTACACCGAAAGTGGTGGCCGGGGCGACCCCACCGACTTAGTGGCCCAGGCCATCGCCGTGATGCTCGAAAAACACGGCATCGCCTGTGATCTGATGCACGGTTTTGACTGGTCGAAGTGGACCAGCGGCACCCCCACTGAGCGTCTGCAGCTCCTTCCTGCTGGACAGGAGTACATCCTTCAGCAGGAGAACGGCAAGCAACGCTGGCTGCAGGTGGTGGCCGAACTCTCCCGCGCCTTCGCCCTCTGCGCCGCCAGCGACGAGGCCACCGAGATCCGCGACGACGTGAGTTTCTTCCAGGCCCTGCAGGCCGCCCTCTCCAAGCAAACCAGCAGCACCGGCAAAACACCCGAGCAGATCGATGCCGCCATCCGCCAGCTGGTGAGCAAGGCCATCACTACTGAAGGCCAGGTGATCGATGTGTTCACGGCCGCCGGCCTGCCCAAGCCCGACATCTCGATCCTCAGCGACCAGTTCCTCGCTGAGGTACGCGGCCTCAAACACAAGAACGTGGCTGCCGAGTTGCTCGAGAAACTGCTCAAAAACGAACTGAAGGTACGCTCCAAACGCAACCTCGTGCAGAGCCAGGTGTTCTCCGAGAAGCTCAAGAAAGCCCTCAACTCCTACCACAACCGCGCCATCACCACGGCCGAGGTGATCGAAGAGCTGATCGCCCTCGCCAAGGAACTCGATGCCGCCACCAAGCGCGGAGAATCCCTCGGCCTCACCGACGACGAAGTTGCCTTCTACGACGCTCTCGCCACCAACGACAGTGCCCTGCAAGCGATGGGCGACGCCAAGCTCAAGCTGATCGCCGCCGAACTGATCACCCAGGTGAAGAAGAGCGTGACCATTGACTGGACCCTGCGTGAAGGCGCCCGCGCCCGGATCCGAGTGATGGTCAAACGCATCCTCAACAAATACGGCTACCCCCCCGATCTGCAGGAAGAGGCGGTGAAAACCGTGCTGGCCCAAGCGGAGTTGCTCTGCGCGGCGTGGGTCTGAGCAGACACGGCGCTGATACGCCGGTGGCACTGGCAGGAGCAGCCGCTCCAGCTCCTTGGCCACCCGCGCCGTCTACTCCTTCACCGGTTTCCCCGGGGCTCCATCGCTTCATTTCTACCTCCATCACGTCGGCTACCCCACCGGCGCCGCCTGGCGCTTTGCGGAGGCCCTGCGTGAGAACCCTGAATCCGCCACCTTCCTCGCTGCCTTCCTGAGCTCCCAGCCCAGGGCGGAGCCAATCCAGTGCCCCGATCAGGCGGCCGATGCCGAGTACCGCTACCGGGTGCAGCTCGTCCCAGGCCCCGAACCCCTCCTACAGGTGCAGTGCTGGCGGCGGATCCCTGGAGGCGCCAGCTGGCATCCCCGCTGCGGGCCCATGCCGTTGGCGGTGTTCATTCAGCGCTTCCTGCCCGGTGATCCGCTTTGACCCGGCCAAGCGCCAGTGGACGCTGGAGCAGCGGGGCCTGGATTTTCTCGATGCTGAGAGCGTCTTCGCCGGCCCAACGATCGAGGTCTCCGATCGAAGGCGAGACTATGATGAAGTCAGAATCATCTGCATTGGATGGCTTCGGGGCCGCGCAGTGATCGTGGTCTACACGGAGCGCAACGGCATCAGGCACATCATCTCCATGCGAAAGGCCAATGAGCGAGAACAACGTCGTTTTTTCCCCGACCTCTACTGAAGGCGAGATCCACTCTGATCTTCAGCGCGTGGATGCCCATATCATCCAACCTGAGGAATATGAAGAGATCCCCGAAATCACTGAGGAAGATCTCACTCACGCCGTGATCAAGCGCCCTGGCCAGCCGGATCAGCCTTTTGTGGCCAAACCAACCCAAGCAACTTGACCCCATAGGCCTCAGGGCCTCAGGGCTTCTCGGTGGGCACTCAAGAACGCCTCCTGCTCGCGGCTGAACGGCCGGATCAGATTCGCTCCTTCGATGCCCCAGCAGCGCAAGGCCTCCCCTGCCGCCTCGTGCTGCCAGATCAGCTGCCCACCGGTATCGAAGCTGATCCAATGGCGATCAAACAGCTTGTCCACATGGGGGGAGAGCAGCAGGCCATTCGATCCGCTCAGCCGCTCGCTGTTGTCGCAGGATCGCCAGGGTTTGATGTGGCTGGCCACCAGGAACTCCTGCCGCGCCAAGCCCGTGACCCGGCAGGCCGGCTCAAGCTCCGTCACCCGATGGCGAAACAACCCCTGCCCCAGCCGCGCCTTGGTGAGCGCATCGCGCTCGGTGCTGCTGGGTACCTCCCGCAGCCGCTGCATGTCATCGAGCAGGGCCGCGGTGTAGGCGCCCTCTTCCGCCAGCACCACCAGGTGCACCCGCACCGCTGCATCGGCATGGTCTTCGATCAGCTTCAGCAGCAACAACCCCAGGGTTTCGCTGAGCCCTGCCAGGTACACCCCCTGGTTGCCCCGGCCTGTGCTGGTGCTGATCGGGCTGTGGCGTTCCGGCAGCAGGGGCTGCAGCAGCTCAAAGAACGTCTGCGGCACCAGGGCCTGGCGCAGCGGCTGCCAGTTCACCCGCACCAGCCAACCCTCCTGGCTCCAGTTCTCCCCTGTGGAGCCAAACTCAGGTGGCTTCTGCGCCGTGACCGCCGCCGTTTCCACCAGTCCGATCTGGCTGATGCACTTGTTCGCATAGCTGAACACCACATCCCCACGCTGGCAGCGGCTGAGGTTGTCGTAGGTCGGATTGCGACGCTCCCCCTTGCTGGTCTTGGGAGACCAGATGTAGCCACCGTCCGTTTCCTGCCGGTAGGTCTGCTTGTGGTTCACCCACCAGTAGGCGTGCACGGATCCGGCCAGTACTTGTGTCTTTGTAGCCGAGGTAAGGCTGGCTGTCTTCAGTAGGCCTGTCTCGACGGGATCACCCCTCGCACCCCACCCCGAGGCTGCTCGCAGTCCCCCGCTCGCCGGGGGATCAGATGCCAGTGCGCATGAAACACCGTCTGCCCCGCAGCCTCCCCTGAGTTCAGCCCCACATTCCAGCCGCTGATCGTGGCGTCCTTGGCACGCAGCTGATCCCGCCGCAGCTTCAGCAGCTCCACCACGGCGTTCCACTCCGGCTGGTGCAGCTCCAGCCCGTTGGCCCCATGACGACGCGGGATCACCAGGCTGTGCCCCTCGCTCACGAGAAAGGCGTCGGCGATGCAGAGCGCCAGCTCGTTCTCCAGCAGCACCCGGCCGCTGCCCTCCAGCGCGCAGAACACACAGCCCGCTTCGCGGTGGCCGTAGCTGGCCTGCACGCCGCGGAAGTCGGTGCGCCCTCTTGCGTAGGCAAACAGCCGTCGCGCTTGCCGGCGTTGCAGCGGAAGCAGAGGGCCTGCAGGTTGCTGATGGCGTCAGAACCGCCATGGTTCCTGGGCACGATGTGGTCCACCTCCAGGGCCCGTTGGTGCTCGTGGGCGCCGCAGCACTCGCAGCGGCCCCGGGCGCGGGTGAGCACCCGGTACTTCACCGAGCCGCTGATCGGGGTGCGGTGGCGGCTGCGGTGGGCAAACACCTCTTCGCCGCGCTGCTCGCGGAAGGCATCGAGGCGCTGGCGGCAGAGCTCCAGCAGCGCGTCGCGCTCGCCATCGCTCAACTCGTTGCCGTCGATCAGGCTGTCGTGGCCATCGCCATAGGTGGTGGTGCCGTTGAAGGTGAACCCGGCCCACCATGCGCTTCCCAGGATCCGCCGGGCCACGTCCTGCGCCGGGGCGGGGCTGCGGCGCCCCAGCAGCTCCATGAGCATGAGGGGTTGGTCGATGGGCCTCATGCGCATGCGCTCGGCGATGGTCTGCCGCAGGCGAAGGAAGGCAGCACAGGGGCTGCAGCCAACCTGGTTCCAGGTGTGGCTGTGCCGCCCCAGTCTCCGACCCGTGCTCTCGTCCGTGGCGTGGAAAAGGGCCCGTCGTTGTGAGGGTGGACGGCAGGCAGACGGGAGAGAACCGGGATCCAACAACCTGTCCCGAGGACGGGGGCTTTCTGATTCGGAGATGCCCCAGAGCGCCGAAAAGGTATAGAATAAGCGCCCTATGGAGTTCGCGTTCGATCCGGTCAAGAGTGATTCCAACCTTGCCAAGCACGGCATTGACTTCCTTGCTGCCCAGCAGCTCTGGAACGATTCGGAGCTCCTGGAGGTTCCGGCCCGCACCACCGGAGAGCCAAGATTTCTAGTGATCGGCAGGATCGGCCTCAAGCACTGGTCGGCCGTGATCACCTATCGCGACCGGTGCATCCGATTGATTTCCGTTCGGCGGTCCAGACCCGAAGAGGTGGAGCTCTATGAACAGTTCTGATTTCGATCAACGTTTCGATGACGGCGAGTCCGTGATCGAGGCCCTTGACCTTGGCGGTGCCCGCCGCATTCGACTGGAGCAGAAACGCGTCAATGTCGACATCCCCGTGTGGATGATCGACCAGCTCGATCGTGAGGCCAGCCGTCTCGGTGTCACCCGTCAGTCGATCATCAAGGTGTGGCTGGCGGAGCGGCTGGAGCAGCGGACGTCTGCTTAAGCGCAGTGCTGTGACTTCTATCCAGAAGGATGAGGCCGCTGAGGGGTTGGCGGCCATAGGGTGTCGGTGGCGGCTGCCGGGCGACCGGGCCAGGTTTGGGTTTGGGCGGCCCGTCTGGCCACTGCCCCTGCTGTGATCCCTTCTGGCGTGGGGGTGCTGCGGCTGCAGCCCACCCACCACTGTCAGACTGGTGCCACTGGAGGGCGCTATGCAGGAAATCCTTTTCGTGGTCGAGGAGGCGGAGGATGGTTCCTTCCGGGCCAGCGCAGCTGCCGCGGCGATCCACACCGAGGCCGACACGCTTGAGGACCTCCACAGGGAGATTCGCGACGCCGTCATCTGCCACTTCGATCCCGGCCAGGCGCCACCCCTGATCCGCCTCCATCACGTAAGGCAGGAACTGCTGGCCCTGTGAGGATTCCGCGGGACGTCAACGGCCAGTTCCTGGCCGAACGCCTGCGGCGCCATGGCTACGTTCTGACCCGTCAAACAGGCAGTCACATGCGGCTGAGCCGAAGCTCTGACGGCCAGCAGCAGCACCTCACCATTCCTGCCCACAAGCCCCTGAGGACCAGCACCTTGTTGCGGCAGATCCTCAAGGACGTGGCCAGCCAGTTGGGCTGCTCGATTGAAGAGGTGATCGCCAGCCTTGATTTTTGAGGGCCGGGTCCGAATGCCAGCGCCAAAACCAGCTCACGGTCGTGATCTGCCGTCCCCCTTAGGCTGGGGAAGCCAGGACACCGTCATGACCGACCAGCTTGGGCGCATCACCCTCAACCCTGAGATCTGCCATGGAAAGCCAACCATCCGTGGCTTGCGTTATCCCGTGGAGATGGTGCTCGAACTGTTGTCAGCTGGGATGAGTGCGGCTGACATTCTTGCCGATTATCCAGATCTCGAGGCTGAAGACATCACGGCAGTGCTTGAGTACGCAACCCAGCTTTCCCGAATTCAGCGGGTTGATCTCCTCTCTGCATGAGGATTCTGCTGGATGCCCAGCTGCCTCGATCTCTCGTTCGGCCGCTGGAACAATTGGGTTGCGACGTCCTGCACACCCTTGATCTGCCTGATGGAAATCGCACCGCCGACAGCATGATTTCCTCCATTGCCGACAGCGATGGGAGAGTTGTCTTCAGTAAGGATGCTGATTTCGTCCGCAGTCATCTCTTGCGCGGCACTCCCGCCAAGCTTCTGAGTCGGAAGGCATTGGTTGTGAGGCATTGAACGTCAGTGAACTCGGCGCCGATGAACCGCTTGACCACTTGGCTCATGCGCTTCCGCTCGTCGACGTAGTGCCGCAGGCGCTCGTAGGTGGCGGAGGGGGGCGGGGCCCCAGCTGGCTTGGGTGAGACGGGGGTGGTACTGGTGGGGGAGAAGCCCTGCCGCGATGCCATGCCCTCCGTCACCCCCTCGGACAGACCTGGCGGGTTGCCTACGATGAACCACCTGAAGCCAGCAGAGGCTGTGCGTACGTTCTCTGCCGTCATTGAGCGCTGCGCGGACACCGGCCTGCTTGTGGGCTACGTCCCTGGCTTCGCCGGCGCTCACAGCCAGGGGGAGACCCTTGATGAGCTGCAGGCCAACCTCCAGGAGGTGATCGCCATGCTTCTGGAGGACGGCGAGCCGGCCCTGGAAAGCGACTTCGTGGGCCTGCAGCAGATCGTGGTGCCGGCCTGAACGTGGGCTCCACCCCCGTCCTCAAGTCCTCTGAGGTGGCGGACATCCTTCGAAAGCTGGGCTTCGATGTGGTTCGTCAACGCGGCTTCCATCTGCAGTTTCTTGATCCTCGAGGACGCTGCACCACAGTTCCAGTCCACAAGGGACGTGATCTTTCTCCCCCGCTGCTTCGTCAGATCGCCAAGGACATTGGCATGACCCTGGAGGAGTTCCTCAGCCACCGCTGAGCACCGAATCGGTAGCGAGGCGCTGGCGGCACTGCTGCAGCAGCTCGTCGCGTAGTGGCTCCGCCACGCTGGCCTTCGGCCAGGTACCGCCGTCGTTCAGCTCGCCGTTGCCGGGCAGCCTCTTGCCAGGCAACACCGTGGCCGAGCAGTTCCATGAGCATCAAGGGCTGGTAGATGTGGCTTTTGCGCATGCGTTCGGCGAGGTACTCGCGCAGGCGCTCGTACGCTGCAGCCGGGTATTCCCTACCAGACCCTGATCAGCAGTGACCTTCACAAATACGTGAGTGGCAGGCTGCTGGATCGAGCCTGAGCATGTGGAGCTTGAGGGTTGCGGGCGGGTCCAGAAGGCTGCCGCCAAGCCGGCTCCGGGCGTGGGTGGGTCGCCCCAGTCCTCTCCATCCACTGCCGCTGGGGCCATAGCCTCGGCAGCTCTGGGTGGGCCTCACTCCAGGTCGTTGATCAGCACGATGCGGTAGCGGGCTTTGCCGGCACGGAGGTGATCGAGGGCTTCATTCACCTTCGACAGGGGGAAGAACTCCGTGGTGGGCGATATGCCATGGCGGCAGCTGAAGTGCAGCATTTTGTCGGTGGTGGACGGGCTGCCGAGGGGCGACCCGGAGAGGCTTTTCTGCCCGAGAATCAGCGGGAAAGCGGCCAAGGCAATCGGCTCGGGAACGGCCCCCACGGTGTGCAGCCGGCCCTTGGGTTTGAGGGCGGCGATGTAGGTGTTCCAGTCGAGGTTGGCGTTGGTGGTGTTGAGGATGAAGTCGAAGCTGCTGGCCGCCCCGGCCAATTCTTCGGCGTTGCGGGAGTTCAAGGTGCGATGGGCGCCGAGTTGGAGCGCTTCCTCCCGCTTCGAGTCGCTGGTGGTGAAGGCGGTGACGTCGCATCCCCAGGCCCTTAGAAACTTCAGGGCCATGTGACCGAGGCCGCCGATGCCGATGACCGCCACGCTGTCGGTGGGTTGGATGCCCAATTCCACAATCGGGTTGAACACGGTGATCCCACCGCAGAGCAGGGGGCCAGCTTTTTTGTCGTCGAGGCCTTCCGGCAGGGGGGCCACCCAGGTCCAGTCGGCCCGCACCCGCGTGGCGAAGCCACCGTGTCGACCAACAATGGTGGCTTCGGCCTTGAGGCAGAGGTTCTGGTTGCCGGAGAGGCATTGGTCGCAGGCACCGCAACTGCCTGAAAACCAGCCCAGCCCCACCCGGTCGCCGATGCTCAGCCGCTTCGTGTGCTCCCCGAGGGCAACCACCCGCCCGATCACTTCGTGGCCGGGAACAAACGGATAGGTGGTCGTACTCCACTCGTTGTCGAGCATGGAGAGATCGCTATGGCAGATGCCGCAGCTCTCAACGGCGATCTCCACCTCTTCGCTGCCGAGCGGGCCGGGGGTGTAGGTAAAGGGTTGGAGCGGTTGCCCGGCGCCGTGGGCGGCGAGGGCCTGGATCGGTGCGGTCATGGAATCTGCGGGCTTGGGATGGATCTGGTGATCTCAACGAATGGCTGGCCGTTCCCATGGATGGGCCGGCTCCGATGCCTGCAGGAGGTTGACCTTGCCGATCGGATGGCCCTATCGATCCTAGGCAAAGCGGTTCAGCCCATGACCGCACCGCCATGACTCCCGTGCCGGTGCCCGCCCCCAAATCCGAGGCTGCTCGCAATCGCCCTCACGCCTCGGAATCGAGTGCCAATGGGCAGGAAACACTGACTCCTCCGAATGCTCGTCTGAGTGGAGCCCCGTCTCCTCGGGATCCAACCGGAGTGTGAGGGGGATCAGCCTGGGGTGGTTGGTCCTTCCCAGATCTCTTGAGCCAGACAACTTCGGCGCAGCTCCTGCCAATGGGTCGATGCCGTTCGCTCGCTGCTTAGGTCATCGAGTGAGTCCCCACCGCGCCGTCCAAGGCTGGGTACTCGATCGCGGCGATGTGATCTGGATCGACCACAACCCCCAGGCTGGCCGCGAAATGTGGGATCACCACCCTTTTGCGGTGCTGTCCACCGCTGCCTTCCAGTCCACCGTGGGCCTGATGGTGGGCTGGGCGATGACCTCAGCTCCCTACAACCGTGGTTCCACCCTGGCCGTGGATCTGGGCCCCATCCCCGATCGGCCGGGTGCCCACAGCTATGTGCTCTGCCAGCAACTCAAATCCTTCGACTGGCGCGCCAGGGGCGCACGCCCACATCCGATCGGGCGACTGAACGAGTCGCAACTGGAAGAGGTGATGGCAATTGTGGGGCAGATCCTTGGCTTGGTGGACTGAGCCAGCGTTCGCCCAGACAGGGGCAGCATCCTGCCCACCACGGCTTCGTGGTCGAGGAAGCAGAGGATGGCTCCTACCGGGCCAGCGCAGCTGCCGCCGCGATCCACACCGAGGCCGACACCCTTGAGGAGCTCCACCGGGAGATCACAGGCGCTGTCGTCTGCCACTTCGATCCCGGGCAGCCTGGTGGAACTGATGGCGCTCAACGAGCAGGTGGAACGGGAGGTGTTCGCCCTGGCCCCCAGCAACCGCCGCGTCGCCGACGCCACGCTGGGGATGCTGCTGGCCGACTGGCCCGCCGCCCCTGCTGCAGCACCTCAACCAGCCCAGTCGTTCAGGCCTGCCTGCCGATGACGGTGCTGACGCCACCGGATCCGCAGCGGCTCCTGACTGATCATCCCCGCACAGGCCCTCGGCAAGCGGCGCCCGATCAGCCGCCTGAGACAATCCACAACCGCCGACCCAGAGGGACAGTCATGGCCGTTCTCGGCAGAGTGGCGATCCTGCAGGCGATCCAGGAGGGCTGGATCGCGATCACGCCCTTCGATCCCGAGCGGGTGGGGCCCGCCTCCGTCGACCTCACCCTCGCCCCCACCGTTCGCGTGTTCCGCAAGGTGCACCAGGTGATCAACGTTCAGGAGAACACCGACTACCGGGAGCTCACCGAGAAGGTCCGGGTGCCCGAGGGCGATCACATCCTGATCATGCCCGGTGAGACCGTTCTGGGCATCACCCGCGAGCGCCTGCGCCTCGGGCCTGGTCTGTGCGGCTGGCTGGAGGGTCGCAGCCGTTTCGCGCGCCTGGGTCTGATGGTGCACATCAGCGCCCCGTTCATGGGGCCGGGGATCGACAGCCAGCAGGTGCTGGAGATGAGCAACTTCGGCCCCGCTGCCCTGGCGGTGCATCCCGGCACCGCGATCTGCCAGTTCGTGTTCCAGAAGCTGGAGGGCAGCGAGAGCTACGCCGGCCGCTTCGCCGGCCAGACGGAAGACTCCTTCTGAGCATTCCCAGCACCCGCAAGGGCTGATCGCTCAGGAGGTCATCACCTCCACAGGACAGCGCAGGCCAGGTGCCCGGGCAGCACGGCTGTCGCCGGTGAGGAGTGTGGCTCCCAGCTCTTCGGCCAGGGCCACGTAGAGGGCGTCGTAGGCCGTGAGGTTGGCGCGCAGCTCCCAGGCCCGTGGCCAGAGGTGGCGGCTGACATGACGGCGCAGGCCAAGCCGTTGGGCCGTGGTCAGGGCCTGCAGCGCGTGCTGTTCAGGAAGCTGATCGGCCAGCACCAGCCGGCGCAGCACCGAGAGCAGCTCGGCATCGATCAGATCAGGCGCCTGGAGGTTGGCTTCGGCCAGCCTGGCCCTGGCTGCGCCCTGGATCAATAGCGCATCCACCAGCACCGAGGCATCCACCACCACCATCAGCGTTCTGCCCGGATCTGCCGCAGTGCCTCCAGAGTCGTGCCGTGGTCGATCGGAGCCGATGGCAAGGCATTGAGGAGGTCTGCGTTGTCGGCCCGGCGAGCGGTTTCGCTGAGTTCGCGCAGGGCGAAGGTGCTCAGAGGCAGCCCAGCGCGGTTGGCCAATGTTTCGAGTCGCTCGGCCACGTCGTCGGGAACGTGGCGGATGTAGAGGGTGCGCGTCATCCCTGCAGGCTGCTTGCTCGCTGCTAGCAGCCTAGCGGCTGATGGTTCGCTGCCTGCTGTTCGATCAACGTCTCGGCTCTGTCGCATCAGGCTGTGCGATCCAGGCAGAGGTCTTCGGGTTCGTTCGTCGTCGTAGCAGGAGCCGCAGGCTTCTCCGCAGGAGTGCAGACGCACATCGGCAGCAGGGATCAGCTGGCGAATGACGGCAACCATTTCTATGGCCAGCAGATCTTCCTGGAAGATCTGCTGGGTCGTCATGTGGAACTGGTGACCGAGAAGGCGTTGCGGGAGGAGTTTCGGCACCGAGTCGAGGCCGATGCCATCATCATCTGAAGTGATGGCCGAATGAGTCTGGCACCTGTATTTGAAAGACATGCGGGTCTTTGCAGAGAGAGCGATTCTCTACAGCGATGGATTGACCCGAGCTCGGTTTGAAGCCAGCCAACTGGTTCAAGCCGCCATTCTGCGCAACATCGAACTGACCGGAGAAGCAGCAGCTCGTGTGTCACAGATGCGTTTCGACTGGCGAATCCAGAGATTGCGTGGAGAGAGTTTGTTGCCATGCGCAATCAATCAATCAATCAATTCATGGCTATCTTGGCATTGATCTTGACATTGTCCGCGCCTTCGCGCTGGACTCCAAGGGCATCGTCTGGGTGGCCAACAACATGGACGGCAATGACGTTGTGTGGATCGGCAACATGTGGGGCCGCTCCGCAGCGCTGCTGGCCGGCGACAACACCAAGGGACATCCCCCCGGCACCAAGGCCGGTGATGTGATCCACATCTTCCAGAGCGGCAACATCCAGATGGTTGCCGGCGTGTCGATCGACCCCGCCGGTAACGCCTGGGTTGCCAACAACTGGAATAGTCTTGAGGCGGCATCCTCCCCTAATCCATCCCGCCCCACCTCGACGTGGGGCGGCGGCTATGGCTTTACCGCTATTTATGGTGTGGCCGCTCCGGTGAAGCCGCCACGCATCGGCAAGGTGCAGCCTTATTGAACCGGCAATCGCGCTGACATTCGCCCGTGAAACGCGGGCCGTTCCCCAGGAGGCGGCCCGCGACTTACGAGCGAGGAGATGAAGTGAACGTTAATCGCCAGCTAACAATCGGTTGCAGCGGTCGGCACTTCGTCGCCGCTGAAACGGAGCGTTGGCTGGCTTCAGGTGTTCTGTTTGGAAAGTGCTTCTAGGCTAACTGCCGTGCCCAGTAGGATTTTCGTGGTAAGCTTACTTCCCCCATCAGCAAGAGTCGTTGCAATGTTTATCGTGATTTAAGCATCTACGGCTTTATGCCCTCTTTCTCAACGGGCTGTTGAGACATCTAGATCCAATTCCAAAGACATTTCATTTATCATGGCAAAACCAAAACCAACACAAAAACAACCAAACATTCTCTTCATCATGGGAGATGATGTTGGAATGTGGAACATTGGAGCATACCATCGTGGCCTTATGGCCGGGAGGACTCCAAACATTGACAAAGTAGCCTTAGAAGGAGCTATTTTCACTGATTATTATGCAGAAGCAAGCTGCACAGCAGGCAGGTCTTCATTCATTACAGGAGAATTGCCTATCCGTACAGGTCTTACTACAGTCGGTCAAGCAGGAGCTAGTGTTGGCATGCCAGCACAGGCGCCCACGATTGCAACAGCTTTGAAGGAATTGGGTTACGCAACAGGGCAATTCGGCAAGAATCATCTTGGAGATAAAAACGAATTCTTGCCTACTTTGCATGGGTTTGACGAATACTTTGGGTATCTTTATCATCTCGATGCAATGGAAGATCCGTTCCATCCGAATTATCCACCTGAATTAAAAGACACAATTGGTCCGAGGAATGTTTTGCATACCTGGGCAACTGATAAAGATGATCCTACAGTCGATCCGAGATGGGGAAAAGTCGGCAAGCAGAAGATAGAAGACAAGGGACAACTGCCTCCCCATCCTATTGATGGCATCGAATTGAATATGGAAACAGTTGATGATGTAATTCTTGAGCATACCAACAATTTCATCGATAAATCTGTCAAAGCAGGTAAGCCATTTTTTGCATGGCTTAACCCAACAGGCATGCATGTCTTCACTCATCTTCCTAAAAAATATAGTGATCTGATGACACCTGAGAATGGATGGTGTTTGCAGGAAGCGGGAATGGCACGGTTTGACGATGTAATCGGAGGCGTGCTGAACAAGCTTGATGAATTGGGTGTGGCAGACAATACCATCGTTGTTGTTACTACAGACAATGGAACACAAACGTTCTCTTGGCCAGACGGAGGAACCACCCCATTTAAAGGTTCCAAGGGAATGGGAACCGAGGGAGGGTTCAGATCACCTTGTATCCTCAAATGGCCGGGTAAAGTTCAACCCAACCAGGTGATCAACGGTGTGATATCAGGCATGGACTGGTTCCCCACATTTGTTACAGCAGCAGGACATCCAAATATCGCGGAAGAACTCAAGGCAGGAAAGTCACTGAATGGAAAAGAGTATAAGGTTCATTTGGATGGTTATGACCAAACTGACATGTTAACCAAAGGAGGTGATTCTGCACGAAATGAATTTTGGTACTTCACTGAAACCGAACTTGCGGCCGCAAGAATCAAAGACTTTAAATATACATTCATATCCCAGCCAGATGGTTGGTTCGGCCCTAAAGTTAAATTAGACTGGCCCGGCCTCGTCAATTTGCGACTCGATCCGTTTGAAAAAATGAGCCTGGGAGATTCCTTGTATGCAGGGAACTGGTGGGCATTTGAGTTCTGGAGATATGTTTTTATTCAACAGGAAGTTGAAAAGCTGGCCAAAACTGCTTTGGAGTTTCCTCCTATGCAGCCTGCGGCTACGTTTAATCTTGATGCTGTGAAGCAACAGGTGCAAAAAGCGATGGCAAGCCGGGGAAGCACTGGTAATTAGCGAATATAGGCAAAAAGATTTATTCTTTGAACGAAGCAGGAGTGGCCCATTCCCTATGGTGCCACTCCTCAGCCTAAGGCTATATCTGTGACGGGTCACCGTGATCTGTAAAACATGCCTCTATCGGCTGGCTGAGTCCATCGTCCTAGTCGATTGGGCGAATCACCATTCGCCCATTGTTCCAGCTGATCTTGCTACCTTTCTTGACCCACGTGTCTAGGAATCGCCAGCCTGCCCGATGTTGGTAGACCTCAGCTAGGGGTCGATGGCCTTCAGCTGGGCAGGAGGGAGTTCACGTTTGAGCAGAAACTGAAGGGGTTGACCCACTCGGAACAGAGCATCCTGCGAGGGCAGAAGCGCGCCCATCGTTCCTTGTCCCAGCAGTTTCTGGTCAAAAAAGGCCAACGACAGGGCCTTGAGATCACTCTGAGCCTGTTGCTGATCAGGGCCAATCAAGCCAATCAGCCAGACAGGAAGCTTGCCGGTAGCAGCAAGGAAAGACAGGTGGGTGGCATTGTCGAAGACGGCCAGCAGACTGTCGTTGTTGCTCAAGCTGCTGTAGGGGATGAGCTGCTGGGAAATGGGCGGAGCAAAGATATCTTTGGTTCCTGAGACAATCATCACGGGGGCCTTCATGGCCTGCATCGAAGCCTTTGTGAAGGTGGGGGTGCTGACGGGGTTCACAGCAATCACTACTTTGATGCGTGGATCGGAGAAATCCGAACGTTTCACCACATTCCCTGGAGCCTGGCACTGCCAAAGGATGGCAGGATTGATTTCCACCTCAGCAGGATCGTTGATCACTGCGCAGGAACGTTCCAGATGCGCCCAGTCGAGGCGGGCACCACCAAGCGCCAGCACGGTATAACCACCGAGTGACTGGCCAAGCGCTCCGACGCGGCTCGTATCGATCTGCTTGGGCCATCGACTGGCGACCTGATCGATCAGAAGGCTGACATCCAGAGGCTGGTTGAACCAGGCATTCGGAGGCGGGATCGCGGCCAGACCCTGGATCGTGGCGCTCACTCGGTTGGCACTGGTGTCAGGGAAGTTGAGAGCGGCCACCCCGTAGCCGCGGGACGCCAGGTGCTCGCCCAGGTAAAGCAGGGCGTTGAAGTCGGTGTTCAGGCCTGGGGCCAGCACGATCAGGGGCGCAGGTGGAGCCGAGGCTGATCCGGCCGGAGGGTTGGCGCTGCTGGGAACCAGGGCAATGGCCTTGATGGTGTTTCCGGCTGGCCCCTGGAAGCTGAAGCCCTCACGACTGAAAGAACTGTTGCCTGGTTGTGCAAGTTGGTCCAGAGCCGTGCTGGGAATCTGGCTCTTCGGCCCCTGGGCTACCAGGCGGGGGAAGATGTCTCCTTCCAGTTCAAACTGATCACTGAGCCGACGGGCCAGGTTCATCACCTTCGGCACGCCGATGATCAGATTCTCCAGCGGATACTGTTGCAACACATCGATCAGCCTCAGGCCATCACTTCGATTGGCGCCGAGAATCAGGGCCCCCGAAAGGGCGGGCACAACTTCGTTCTTGGGACCATCAACGAGCTTGGCGAACTGGCGCACCAGCACTCCCCCCATGGCCGTCTGCAAAAAGTCCGACACCTCCAGGCTGGTGACCGGAAAGGCACGACCCAAGCCGAAACGCAAGGCCAGACGATCCTCCTTGCTGAGGGGATCGAGGATGAACGCCACGTTCTCGCTGACCTTGCCGGTGCTCACAAAGCTGGCCAGATCGGCAACAGGCACCGAGCGTTGCAGCTCACCGATGCGGAACACCACTCTTTCCGCAGCTTGCAAGGGTGGCGTCGCCAACTGAACCAGCAGGCCGGCGAGAATGGATGTCACCCACCTGAAGCCTTTGATCCTTTGCTGATCTTGCATGGTGAGGGCAGGCATCTAGGGCGTTGTCATGAACATGGAAGACGAACTCTTCAGGCCATTGAGCACCATCTGTGAGGCGATCGCCGCGACGAGCAGGCCCATGATCTGGGTGGAGATCTGAGTTCCCGATGGGCCCATGAGTCTGCCGAGGACCGGGGAATACCAGAACACCAGGGCCATCATTGTGGCCATGGCCACACTGGCTATCGAGAGCGCCACCAGTCCCTGCACGCCCGCTTGATTGGAATGGGCCGCCACCAGCAAGGCCGTGATCACTCCAGGCCCTGCTGAAATCGGGATGGCCAATGGCACCACCGCCGGCGATGCCTTTTCGCGACCCACCTCGATGTTGTTCTGGTTGGACTCCTCCTTCGGAGAAGCGCCAGATTTACTGTTCAACATGCCAAGACCGATGCCGAACAGGATGACACCGCCGGCGATCGAAAATGCCCCGATGCTGATGCCGATGCCGCCGAGAATGGCCTTGCCCAGCCAGAGAGAGGTGAGCATGATGACCCCAATCGCCACGGCCGCCTGAATGCCGATGCTCTTCTGCTCCGCCCGGCTGCGGCCCTGGGTGAGGGCCAGGAACAGGGCGAAATCAGCCAGTGGATTCAGTAACGCCACCATGGAGGTGACGAAGTGGACCATCAAGTGGTGGGGAATGACAGGAGCGGACATGTGAGGAGGTCGGCTTAATAAACCCTATGGAGTTAGTCAGTCTGCTTAGTCTTTGTTCTCGGCTATTGACAGCCGTGCAAACACTATTGAAAGGATCAGATGAAGCACGAACACAGGCCAGAGCAGGACTCCAGTCCAAAGGCCGCCAAGGCCAATGGTCAAGAGATAAAGTGTCACCGCTGCATTGTAGATCAACCAACCGATCAGCGGTTTGCCAAGCCAGCAGGTGATCCCAAATGAAGTCAAGACAATGCCAGCGAAGCGGACGACGATGGTGTCATCGCCGGAAAGAACTCCTCCAAACAACAGCTGGAAGACCAAGGAAGGGGCCAGCAAAAAGGCCAGCCCGGTGAACGTCTCACCAGCACTCACGGCGGCAAGCCATCGCTGTGCCTTTTGGCTCAGCACCACTTTGTCATTCATGTCTCTGACCGGGACGAAGAACGTGTGTCATGGTTTGGGCCTCAGGCCTTATCGGGAGCATCTGGCTCCAGTTTGAACGTCAGTTTGTTGATGGTTCCGTTGAACTTGAAGGGAACCTCGTAGCGATTTTCCAGCAGCGCCACACCCGTGCGCGTGTCCTCGCCGATGTCAAAGGTTTCGTCCTCCGGGAAGGTGATCGGTGTGCTGTTTTCCATGGATTTCTTCGCCACTTCCTTGCCATCCACGGAGAGAACACCCGACCCGCCCTTGCCCAGGCCTGGTTCAGCAGGCTTGAAGCTGAAGCTGATGGTGTGCTTGCCGGCGGACAAGGTAGGACCCTCCCAGGTCGTTCGCTTGAGATTGAGCAGGTTGTAGAGGAAGACGGGCCTGGAAGCACCAAGATTCAACACCAACGTGGCCACGACGGCAAGGGCCCACAACGCTCCCAGCAGCAGCAATCCATAGCCAATCCTGAGCTTATTGCCTTTCCAGGCTTGGCGATTGCCAATCCAGATCAGCACAAGACCGGCGATGAGCAGCGCCAGGCCCATGGCCTTGAACCAGCCGTTTTCAAACCAATAGTTGAAGTTTCTGCTCAGGAACAGCCCATAGCCACCGAAGCGTCCGCCTTGGGTGACAATCATGCCCTCGCCGCCACCCTTGGGAATCTCGATGTCCGCTGTGATGGTGTACGACTTGTTGAGAATGCTCGGTGCTGCGCTGCCTGGCACGTTGGCCAACGGACCGGAGTAGCTGAACTCCGTGCGCCCTGCCGTGAGGCTCGGCTTCGGTGAATTCCAACGGGAAAGGGAGGTGTTATCGAGCGGCAGCACGTTGTACTTTGCCGCCTCCAGGTAGAAGAGGTTCTGCAACTGCGTCAGCTTCTCTGGCATTTTTGCCGCCAGATCGTTGTTCTCGGTGGGATCCTCCATGACGTTGTAGAGCTCCCACTTGTAGCCGGTGATCACATCCGGCGGTTCCTTCGAGCTCAGCTCCCACGGCAGCGTCGCCGGAGTGGTCGCCGCAACCCAGCCGTCGTGATAGATGGCACGGTTACCCAGCATCTCGAAGTACTGCGTCGTGTGCCGGGTCGGAGCCGTGGCATTCCCCTTGCTCCAGGTGTAGGCCATGCTCGTGCCTTCGATGGGCTTTTGCTCGATCCCATTGATGGTTTGCGGTGCCGGAATGCCTGCCGCCTCCAGAATAGTTGGCACGATGTCGATGACATGGTGGAACTGGCGGCGGATCCCCCCTGGGTCGTCGATGTGACCCGGCCAGGAGATGGTCAGCCCCTGGGCCGTGCCGCCGAAGTGCGAAGCCACCTGCTTCATCCACTTGAACGGCGTGTCCATCGCCCAGGCCCAGGGTGCCGCAAAGTGCGGGAAGGTGCGGTCCGATCCCCAGAACGGAAACCAGAGGAACTGGTCTTTGACGGGCACTTGAACGCCATTGAAGGTGGTGAACTCATTGGGCGTGCCGTTGAGCATGCCTTCGGCGCTGGCACCGTTATCGCCACTCATGTAGATGATCAGGGTGTTGTCGATCTCACCAAGATCTTCGACGGCCTGGATCACGCGACCGATCTCATGATCGGTGTAGGCCTGATAGGCCCCATAGACATCCGCCTGCCGGATGAAGAGTTTTTTCTGCGGGCCACTGAGGGAGTCCCAGCGGGGCAGCTTCGCACCTCCATAGATCGCCTGTCCATCGGGCCAGGGGGTGAGTTGGGCGTTCTCGGGCATGATGCCGAGTTTTTTCTGATTGGCGAAGATGGTCTCCCGCAGTTTTTCCCAGCCCTCGTCGAAGAGGTGCTGCTCGCTGATCTTGTCGACCCATTCCTGGGTGGGATGGTGGGGGGCGTGCACTCCGCCCGGCACGTAATACACCAGGAAGGGCTTTTCGGGAGCCAGTTCCTTGAGCTGCCTCATGTGCTGGATCGCCTCATCCGCCATGGCGGTGGTGAGATTCCAGCCAGGATTGTTCTGGAACGGGAAGATGGGTGTGGTGTTTCTGAAGAGATTTGGCTGCCACTGACTGGCGTCGCCGCCGACGAAGCCATAAAAATGTTCGAAGCCCATCCCCGTGGGCCACTGGTCGAAGGGGCCGGCCTGACTGTTCTCGAAGAAGGGCGTGTTGTGGTCCTTGCCGAACCAGGCGGTCGAGTAGCCGTTGTCCCTCAGGATCGTGCCGATGGTTCCCTTCTCAATCGGGATGATCGAGTCATAACCGGGGAACCCAGTGGCGATTTCACCCACCACTCCGAAACCTGCAGAGTGATGGTTGCGTCCGGTGATCAGGGCCGCCCGTGTCGGCGAGCAGAGCGATGTGGAGTGAAAATTGGTGTAGCGCAACCCGCTCTTGGCGATGCGATCCAGGGCTGGGGTCGGGATCACCCCTCCGAAGGTGCTTGGCGAGCCATAGCCGTCGTCGTCGGACATGATCAGCAGCACGTTCGGCGCTTTCTTCGGCGGCACCACGCGCGGCGGCCACCAAGACTTCGATTCGGTGGCTCGTTGCTTGATCACCCCGCCGAACTTCGGATCCGGAGGTGGCAGTTGTCGGCCGCTGATGGTGGTGGTGGCATTGGCGGAACCCAACACCCCCGTCACCTCGATGCCCCCCCCATCGGCCTTCGGATCGGATGGCGCCGGTTGCTGTTCACCACGACTGGTGGCGGCGGCGAAAGCGGGGGCAACCAAGGCCCCTGGGACGACGACCAGAAGGATGGCCAGGGCGGCGGCGACAACAGCCTTATGCCAACCCGTCCGTAGCCTGCGGACCAGGAACATCCCAGGTTCTGGGTTCATCGATCAGGCGCGGAGGGCTCTTCCCTTTGACCCTATGGCCTGTACCACCCGCCGCCGAGAGAAGGTCAGCGTTACCGACTGTTTTTGTTACCTCAATCAGATATAACTCTGAATTGATTCCTGAATGAGTCGGTAATTACTTCCATGATCTGGGGCCAAAAGACAAAAACCACTATCATCGTTAGATGGGGCAACTCGCTCATCCGGAGGTGGCGCTGAACTTGGATCATGGTGCTTGGGCCTCGTTTATGGCTCCCACGCCTCGCTGGGGGAAGGAGAGATCGAGCACCAGGCAGCCTTCGTCGCTGCGGAAGGGGCCTTGCCCCCAAAGGCGGCGGTGTCGGCACCGCTCAGGAAGCGGGTGAGGCGGGTGATCTCCCCCGTGGCCGGATCTTCGCTGAGAATCAGCTCCTGCACCTGCGCCTCCAGGCCCTCCAGCCAGCGCCAGCGGTCCGACTGATCCTTCGCCAGCGGATTCCAGTAGGGGGTGGTGGATTTGCTCATGGGGGGCGATGGCAGGGGCGGCGATGAGGTGCGCGTCGATCAATGGCGCCACCTGGTCGTCGAGATGCATGCCGAGATCATGGTCGGCGCCGGGAGCCGGCAGGTGAGATCGGTGGTATCGGTGGCGAGCCAGTCGGGCAGGTAGGGATGGGTGGTCAGGTCGCAGCGCCGATCCAGCTGGGCCAGCACCAGGACCAGCAGATCTTCGAACCCGTTCACCCCGGGTTCTTCCGGCTTGTCATCGAACCCCGGCCAGCCCAGATGGACTTTCTCAGACTCGTAGTGAAGCCGCTTGGCAACCGGCTTCCAGAAGTGAATGTTCCCCGAGGCGCCGGGCAGAAACAGCAGGCGCTGGGGATGAGTCGCTCCTTGACCCTCATTCACGGACCGCCCTCATGGCTCTGGAAGCTTGAGCCGCGCAGCCGCACTTACTAACTTGTACGCACGACCGGCGGCGGGCTCCAGGTGCCATTCAGGATCGAGGGCGAATTCTGATTGGGGAGGTACATGCGCAGACACAGGACGAAGGGCCCCGCAGGCGCCGGTTGCCAGTTGGACACATTTTCGGTTCCCGGCGACGTATTCTGGAAATAAAGTGTCAACGACCCGTCCGGATTGTAGGTCACCTTGTCGCGGGGCACATTGATATTCAGGCGGTTCAGCGCGTTCGGATAGAACCAGTAGCCCTGGTCGTCCACATACATGGTGATCGACCAGAAGGCATCCACCGGCGGCAGGCCGCCCTTGGGGAAGGTGATGCTGTACGAGTTCGTGCCGTTGAGCGCTTCCCCCTTACCGTCCACCATGGCCAACGGATACACCGAAACCGTCGGCAATTGCCCGGGCCAGCCGAAGGCCGCGATGGCGCCGCGTTGGAGGTAGTCGGTTCCATAGACCGCCCAGTCGCTCTTCTTCACTGCCACTTTCCAGCCGTTGACCAATTGACCCATGGTCTTGAACCGCTTGCCCATCATTTCCAGAGCGACATCGGGAACATCCTTGATCGCAGACTGGATGTCGGGACTGAGTTTCGTGGGGTCGAAGGGCTTGCCGGGAACGATACCGAGCTTCGCCATCTGCGCGAGAATCGGCGCATCCTCAGGCGCCGGCGGGGCCACTTCGGCCATCAGCTTCGTCACCTTATTGAAAAACTCAGTGGTGCCGAATCCCTTGATCACCTCAATCGGCTTGTCGGTCATGGAGAACCCGGGATTAGGGTTCACCGGCGGCGCCTTGTAAGTAAAAGGCTTGCCCCAGGAGGACAGCGGCGTGACCTTGTATTGCGCCTGGATGGCGTTGACGATCTTGTAGTCTTCCTCGGTGCCGTTAGCGAATGTGCGGCCCAAGACCACAAACTGGCGTGTCGGCACCGGGATGTGTATCAGCCCGGCGGGCACCTTGCCCTTCCAGCCGGGTCCCGTGAACAGGAAGTTCTTGGCGTCGCCCCCCGCGGTGGCCACATCCGGCGAGCCGATGACCGTGACCCATAGGTCGGCCAGCTCGAAGGTCCAGAACCGCTTTCCGGTGGCAGGCTTGCTGACGACCTGCGGCTCCATCAGGTCCAGCCAGGCTACGGAGTACAGCGTATCCACGTTGGTGGCCGAAACGCCGCGATAGGTGGCCGGTGGATACTTCGGGACGTTGAAGAAGGCGTTCATCGGCGCGCGCAATTCCTCCACGCTGGGGACATTGCTCATCTGGACGCGCGTGACCTCAGCGGTGATCAGCGAATAACCGTAGATATAGGCGTTGAGCGCGATCTTCTTCGCCTCGTCGATGCCCAGTGCGGCCAGGGGCTTGTTCTGTGGATTGCCCGCAAGGGCATCGCGTGTGGCCAAGGCGAAGGCCCCAAGCGTCCCAGCCCCTGCCAGGTTCAGAAAATGACGGCGGGGCAAGCTGTATCCGTTGAACAGCCTTCTTCCCATCGAGGCTTTCTTGTCTGGATCAGGTTGCACGGCAAGCTCCGTTTGATCTGGCAATGAGCCTACGATCTATGACGGCTATTCATGACGTCTGCAAAGTTTGGGAATGCAGATGGGCGGGCGATGAGCCTCCCCCTTACTCACTCGCCGCCTTGCCGTCGTAGACGAAATCGAATTCAGGCCTGTGCTTGCCAGGAGCGCGCCCTACTCAAGAGTCCCCTCACATGGCTCCTCGGTCTCAGACAGCCGCTTGAGCCGGGCAGGGAAAGGCCTTTCTGGAACTGGATGCCATTGCGCGTCACGCACCAACTGGTCGTTCTGTACCTAACCAGGCGGCCTGACCCGGCTGCGCGGAGCGAGCTGGGTCGTCAAGTTGGTTGTTGAATAGACGAAAAGAACACCCGGTGGGAGGCCTTCACCTTGCTGCCAAGCGTGCGAGCCTTGATCGAAGGCAAGCCGACGCCATTCAGATTCATGCGCTTTGGCCTTGTCCTCGCCCCCCCTGGGCTCCTGTCTCCTTTCACGGTGGCGGCTCAAGCCTTGGCCGATGGCCCCAAGGAGGGGAACCCGCCTTGGCTACCACTGCGAAACAGGTCGCTGGCCCAGCCCCCAACCCGTGGAGTGGGTTGCGGGTCACGCCACGGCTGTCAGGTCCGTTGCAGCGACAGCGTCCATGGCTGCTGAACGTTCTGAGCTCCGCTGGAGACCAGTGAAGGGTCTGAGGCTGCTGGCGGCCCTGGCGCTGCTGCTGACCTGCGGTGGTTGCGCTGGCGGCATCGGCTTCGTTCCCGACACGCTGTACATCTCGATCGAAACCAGCACCGCCGCCGGCAGCGCCCCTGAACTGGGTGGCCACCGCAGGGTCAGCCAGCGTCTGATCGATAAGTTCCGCTCCCTGAATCCCGGCGTGGATGTGCATGTCAGCAACTACCCCGCCGATGGGCTTGTGGCGGCCACCCGTTACCGCAACAGCCGTGGTCTGGGCCCGGATCTGATCGTGAGCCGCGTGATCACCGCCCAGCAGTTGCATCAGCAGGGGCTGAGCAGCGCCGTGACCCTGAAGCGAGACACGCTCGACCGTCTCCATCCACGCTTCCTCAAGAGTTTTCGGGAAGGCTCCAAGGAGTTCGCGGTGCCGTTCCTGGCCCAGCCCCAGGTGGCCTGTTACGACCGCCGCCGCCTCAGGGAACCGCCCCGCACCATCGACGAGCTGCTGGCCCTCAGTGCAAAGGGCCTGCGGGTGGGTCTCCCCCTCACCATCAGCGAACTGTTCTGGACCACCACGGCCCAGGGGGCCAGCGATGTCGTTGGTCAGTTGCTGGAAGGGCCAGCCAACGGGCAGGCCGCCACCTTTTCGGCTGCGGATCACCAGGCGCTCGATCGCTGGATCCGCTGGCTTCACGACGCAAGCCTGCAGCAGAACGTGTCCTTCTCCGACGATCCCTTGGATCTGATCCAGCAGCTGCAGCGGGGCCAGCGTGACTGGATCAGCTGCAACAGCGTCTGGATCGACGGCCTGAGGCAACGCATGGGCCCCAACCTGGGGGTGTCGGTGTTGCCGGGTGGGACGGATGTCCCGACCACCCCGATCAGCCGTTTGCTGGTCTGGAGCTTCGGGCGCCATTCCAGTGCACGGCAACGGCTTCTGGCCGAGCGGTTCGTGGCGTTCACGCTCAACGAGGTGACGCAGAAGCAGCTGATGGACTCGGTGCCAGGCAACTTGCCGGTGAATCCCAATGTGCTGATCCCCACCCGCAGCTCGGCACTGATGGCGTCGCTCGCCTTCAGCCTCGACCATTCCCGCCTGCTTGATTTCCCCGATCCCGAAGGGGCTATCGCCCGCAGCCGGTGGCTCGAATCGGTGCTGGAGAAGGTGGTGCTGGGTGAGTTGCCGCCAGCCCCGGCACTCGCCCAGCTGCTGGCCCGAACCCCATGAATCAACTTCTCTACGAGATCGTCGGCTGGCTGGGCTTCCTCACCCGCCCGGTGGTGCTGCTGCAGTGCCTCAGCGCAGCCGCCATTGCCCTGGGCTATGCCCTGTGGATGCGGCCCCGGCTCAAGAACCGACGGTATCGCGACTCGGTGCTCGCGGCTGTGGGCCTTTGGTTCCTGCTCCGCCTCAATGGGCTCGTGATCGAGTGGCTGGGCTATCCGAACGGCCTGGCGACCTATTTCTCCCAGGCGTGGGCGGTGTGGGTGGTGCTGACCGTGGTTCGGCTGTTGCTGCTGACTCGCTTTCCCGCCAAGGAGATCCAGCGGCTGTACAGCCGGATCGTGCAGCCCCTGTTCCTGCTGGTGCTGTCGGGCTCACTGGTCAACCAGCTGGCCTCCCTGCGTGATGTGGCCGAGATTCCCCTGTTTCCCCTCTTCGGTCCCCCGCTCACCAGCGGCAACCTGTTCCTGTTGCTCATCATTCCTTACTTTCTGATTGCATTCTCAGCCATTCCATTGGTGTGGTTTGGGCATCTGGTGCAGCGGATGTTTCACTTCTCCGATGGCAGCCGCGACGCCGCCACCCTGGTGCTGCGCTATCTGGTGGTCGCCGTCGGGGTGCTCTGGCTGTTCCACCGGGTGGGCCTGAACACCAGCGCCATTGCGGCGATCGCAGGTGGGCTGTCGGTGGGCATCGGCTTCGGCACCAAGGAAGTGTTCTCGAACTTCATCAGTGGCCTGTGGCTGTTGTTCGAGGGATCGGTGCGGCCGGGATCGGTGCTGTTCATCGATGGCGATCCCTGCGAGGTGCGCAGCCTTGGCCTGCGGGCGGCGGTGCTGTGGCGCAACCGCGATAACGCCGAACTGGTGATTCCCAACCAGACCTTCTTCACGGCCACCACCACCACCTACACCGGCAGCGACCGGCTGCGCCGCAGCGAGGTGCAGATCGGCGCCGCCTACCGCCACGACCCGGCGGAAGTGATCGCCCTGCTGGAGGAGGTGGCCCGCGCCACCGAAGGGGTGCTGGGCGATCCCGCCCCGCGGGCGTTCTTGGTGGGGTATGGCGATTCCTCGATCAACTATTCACTGCGCTACTGGATTGACGACCCGCTCGGCAACCTCGCCATCCAGAGCGCCGTGAGTCAGGCGGTGTGGCACGCCTTTGCCACCAAGGGGATCGAGATTCCCTTCCCGCAGCGGGTGGTGCATCAGATCTGAAGCTGAGCCGCTCGGTGACCCTTACTCACTGACAGCCTTGGTACGCATCGCCGCCTCCAGACTCTTGATGTCCGCCGGGGACAACTGGGGCCGATCAAGCTTGAGTGTGAGCTTGTTGAGCGTGCCGGTGAACTGGAACGGCGGCTGGTAATCGGCGTCGTTGACACCTGTGAGGGTGTCGGAGCCGATATCGAAGCTCTCGTCCCACTGCAGGATCATCGGCAGGGTTTTGGCCATGGTCTTGGTGGCGACCACCTTGCCGTCCACCTTGAGGGTGCCGGTACCGGGGCCGCCGACGCCGCTGAAGTTGTTGAAGGCCAGGGTGCCCGCCCCCTTGCCGTCGTAGACGAAATTGAACTCAACCTTGTGCTTGCCGGGGGAGAGGGGCTCGGTTCCCTCCCACTTGAGGCGCTCCAGGTCCACCATGTTCCAGAGCCACACCGGCTTGCCGTTCTTCAGATAGAAGCCGTAGCCGCCGAAGCGGCCGCCCGAGGTGAGCAGCATGCCCTCGGCGCCGCCCGACGGCACCTCGATGTCGGCGCTGACGGTGTAGGAGGTGTTAAGCAGCAGGGGCGAATCGCCCTGGGGCAGCCCCACCATCGGACGGGTGTACACGAACGTGTTGCGGCCGGCGGCGATGTTCGGCCGGGGCGCCACGATCCTGGCCGCCACTGAGGCATCGAGGGGGAACACCTGATACTTCTTCGCTTCAGCGATGAAGGCCGCCTTCATCGCTTTCACCTTCTGGGGGTTCTGGGCCGCCAGGTCGGTGGTCTGGCTGAAATCGTTGTTGAGGTTGTAGAGCTCCAGGGTCTGGTTGTTGAGCGGATCCGGATTGGCCTGCCCGAAGGCTTCCCAGGGGGCCCGGTTCACCTTGGTGCTGAGGAACCAGCCCTCGTTGTAGAGCCCCCACTGGCCCATCATTTCGAAGTACTGGATCTTGTGACGCGAGGGCACCTTGGCATTCTTCGAGTCGAAGGTGTAAGCAAAGCTGGTGCCCTCGATCGGTTTCTGGGTGATGCCATCCACCACCTCGGGCGCCTTCAGACCGGCCGCCTCGAGGATCGTCGGCACCACGTCGATCACGTGCACGAACTGCTCGCGCAGGGCGCCCTTGTCCTTGATGCGTGCCGGCCACGACACCACCATGTTCTGGTTGACGCCGCCCAGCTTGGAGGCGTTCTGCTTGAACCAGGAGAACGGGGTGTCGAAGGCCCAGCTCCAACCCGCCGACATGTGGTTGTAGGTGCGATCGGTGCCCCAGACGTCGTAGAACTTCAGCTGCACCTCGACGGGCAGATTGTTGAGGCCGTTGAAGAAGGCCACTTCGTTGGGGGTGCCCATGGGCCCGCCTTCGGCGCTGGTGCCGTTGTCGCCGTTGATGTAGACGATCAGCGTGTTGTCGAGCTTGCCGAGATCGTCGAACTGCTGGATCACCCGGCCGATTTCATAGTCGCTGTAGGCGGCATAGGCGGCGAACACCTCCACCTGGCGGATGAACAGTTTCTGGGCATCAGGCGTAAGTTTGTCCCAGGGGGTGATCACATCGGCGGGCCAGGGTTCGAGCTTGGCGTCTTTGGGGATCACGCCGAGTTTCTTCTGATTCGCGAAAATTCGCTCCCTCAGTTTCTCGTAGCCATCATCAAACAGATGCATGGCATGAATTTTGTCCACCCACTCCTTGGTGGGATGGTGGGGCGCATGGGTGGCGCCGGGGGCGTACTTGATGAACAGCGGCTTGGCTGGATTGGTCTGGTGCATCCGCGTCATGTAGTCGATGGCGTCATCGGCCATGGCGGTGACCAGGTTCCAGCTGCCGGGAGCCTTGCCCTCGAAGGGATAGATCTGGGTGGTGTTGCGGAACAGGTTGGGCTGCCACTGGTTGGCATCACCGCCCACGAAGCCATAGAAATACTCGAAGCCCATGCCAACGGGCCACTGATCGAACGGCCCGCTCTGGCTGGCCTGGAAGGCCGGCACGTTGTGATCCTTGCCGAACCAGGCGGTGGAATAACCGTTGTCCTGGAGCAGGCGGCCGATGGTGGCCTTGTCGCGCTCGATGATGCTGTTGTAGCCAGGGAAGCCTGTCGACTGCTCCGAGATCACCCCGAAGCCGGCGGAGTGGTGGTTGCGGCCGGTGATCAGGGCGGCGCGGGTGGGGGAGCACAGTGCCGTGGAGAACATGCGGTTGTAGCGCAGCCCCGCCTTGGCGACCCGGTCCATCGCTGGTGTGGGGATCACGCCGCCGAAGGTGCTGGGCACCCCGAAACCCGCGTCGTCGGTGATGATCAGCAGCACGTTGGGCGCGCTCTGGGGGGGCGCGATCCGCGGCGCCCACCAGGGCTTCGACTGCAGGGCCCCGTCCTTGATCACACCGCCGAAGGGGGGCGCCGGGGCTGGCAGCTGGTTGCCGGGGAGCGTGGTGGTGGCGTTGGGGGCTCCCAGCGTGCCGCTGATCTTCTGGGCCAGGGCGGGCGCGAGCAGCGGGCCGCCGATCACCAGCGCCACCGCCATCAGAACGGCGGTTGAAGCCCGCCACCAGCGGCGGCGGAACCGCAGCGAAATCGAACGAAGGCTCGGCAGCATGTGCTCAGGTGGGGCTTCGTTCAGACCCCGGGCAGGTGAAGCAACACTGTGAACGAGTCACGAGTGCTCGTCAGTCAAGAGCCTGACGAGCACGGCCATCTAGAAACAATGCGTCACGAGCTGCGATGGGGAGGATCGCGCCCAGGATCCGACCAATAGAACCCTAATCGTATTGATATTTGTAAGGCTTGTTGCCGTAGTAATGCTTCTTTCCCTTGTACTTGCGGTACGCAGGCACATAGGAGCGTTCATACCAGTTGTTGTCCACAAAATAGACAGGCCGGTTGCATAATTCGTAGCTTGAGCAATGGCGCGACCAGTTTCTGGCCTGCCCAGGCGGCACATTCACATACACGGGTTGAGCGCCATAAGAGTAGGCCGGCGAGCGCTCGATGATTACAGGCTGCTGGTACAACACCACCGGACGTGGGTAGTAGTCGCTCATCTCAACCCTTCCGTAATAGCCGGGCTGGCCGAAATTGAGTGAGAAATTGACCTGGGAGACAGCAGGAGCGATGAACAAGGCTGGCCAGACGGCGAGCCATCGAGTGTTCATGTCATTTCTCCTGAATCAGGGCCTGAATTGGCCGTGCCGCCTAGGACGCTGACCGATTGGAGTGTACGAACGTCCCGGGGCGCGGTCTCCGTCACCAGCGCCCCAAGCGATGACCAGATGTGTTCAGGAGCCCCTAGGAAAGAGGTGCCACCAGGCGGAACCCGATGTGGGAGGTGCCGGTGTCGGGGCTCTGGGCCTCCCGTGCAGCAGGTCGGTAGCGGCTGCAGTAGGTGGGGGAGCACAGGAATGAGCCGCCCTTGATCACGTGCTTGGCCACACCAGGATCGCGAGGATCGTTGCTGGAGGCTTCACTGGCGATGGCAGGGTCAGACCGTTGGGCCAGCCCCTCGTGGCCCGGGAGGTACCAGTCCGCCGTCCACTCCCAGACATTCCCGGTCATGTCAAGCAGTCCGTAGCCATTGGGAGGGAAGGAGCCCACTGGGGCGGTGCCGACAAAGCCGTCTTCGCCGTCATTGCGGCGGGGGAACTCCCCCTGCCAGGTGTTGGCCAGGCCTGGCTTCCAGGTGTTCCCCCAGCTGAACACCTGATCCTTGAGACCCCCCCGGGCGGCGAACTCCCACTGGGCCTCGCTGGGCAGGGCCGCCCCGGCCCAGGCGGCGAAGGCCTCGGCGTCCTCGAACGCCACCTGCACCACGGGATGCTCCTCCAGGCCAGCGATGGAGCTGGCAGGTCCCTGCGGATGACGCCAGTCAGCCCCTGGAACCCAGTTCCACCAGCTGAGTTCCTCGATCGGGCCATCCCCGGCCACGGGCCTGAACACCAGCGAACCGGGCGCGCGCTCACTGGCTTTCAGCTGCGGGAACTGCTCAACCGACAGGGGGCGCTCCGCCACCGTGCGATAGCCCGTGGCGGCCACAAAGGTGGCGAACTGCCGGTTCGTCACCTCATGGGCGGCGAGGCAGAAGGGGGAGAGGCGAATGCCACCTGTGGCGCGTTCCTCGTCCAGCTGGCCGGCGGCGCCGATGCGGAAGCGGCCCGCGGGGATCGCCACCATGTCTACCGGACACGCCTGGGGCGCAGCAAGGGCTGGGCCCGGCTGAACCCACAGCAGGAGGAGCACCAGCAGAGCCAGCCAGATCGGAGCTGGTCGAGGCATCGCGCTGGGATTGCAGCAGGAGGAGTTGAAGTTAGTGGCGAATCCCGTTGATGTGCCTTCGAGAAAGGCACTATCCGCAGAACAGCAACATGGAGCTACAGCCACTCATTGTCTTGGTCCCCATGACCAGGGCCTTCCCAAGGGGAAAAATTGGTACGGTCGATCCTCATACGTTGACGGAGCTGTTCGGTGCCCCCCTTGTTCTCGCGCCGCCCTAAGCATCAATTCAAGGCGGCTGGAGCGGGTCTCCTGCTTGGCGCCACCGGCTGGGTGCTGACGGCTCCCGCCGTGCGGGCGGCCGAACCAGCCCTGGAGGCGTCAACCCCCTTGGGGCCGATCCTGACGGAGACGGCCCAGGCCGAAGCGGTTGAGCCCGGCAGCGCCCCAGGGCCCCAGCCCGAGCCGTCCCCCTGGGCCGCCACCGTGGAGCTCTACGGCTTCTTGCCGCTGCGCACCACCGGGAGCACCACCGTCAAAGGCTTCACCGCCGACCTGGATCTGGACCTTGTCCAGGTGCTCAGACCCCTGACGGGAGCGGGCTACATCCGGGGCAGCGTCGAGTACGGCCGTCTCGGTCTCCTCACCGACATCAGCTACATCTCCACCAAAGGGGAAGAGGGAAAGCTCCAGGACATCAAGACCCGTTCCATCGAAGGCCCTCGGGGCAAGCGCAGCCTCACCCTCACTCCCGACGGCCAGCGCAACGTCGACGCCAATATTGGGAACATTCAGGGCATCTACGACCTGGCCCTGCGTTATCGCTTCGGCGACCGCGAATCGGCCGTGGCCCGCGCCGGTAGTTTCACCGTCATTCCCTATGCCGGGGTGCGGTTCGTCAACATGCAGTACGACCTGGGGGTGGATGTCCAGGGATCCGAGCGGACCTTGACCTTCAAAGGGCCGCGCTTGGAGAAGTCGCGGACACTGCAGGGATTGAATCTCCAAAGGCAACAATCCTTCGGCGGCACCGTGACCCAGCCCCTGCTGGGAACCCAGGCGATGGTGTTTCTCTCCCCCCGCATGAGGCTCTTCGCCCGCGCCGACGTGGGCTTCGGCGTGAGCAATGCCGATGACTACTCCTGGAACACCCAGGTGGGCCTGGGCTATGCGATCGGTAACTCCACCCAGCTCAACCTCTCCTGGCGCTATTTGCACCTGGAAGCAAGCAATGGTCAGACCCCCGAAAACGCCTACAACATCAATCAGAATGGGGTTGAAGTGGGGGTGAAGTTCTTCTTCTGAGCGCCAGGGGGTCCGCCAGGCCCCAGGCTTGGCCTCAGCCGGAATCAGGAGGCGGCCAGTTGGTGACCGTGGAGAGGGGGCTCTCCTCTCAAGTGGCTCGGGTCTTGTCTTGAGTCGCTCAGCACAGGCTCACGAAGGATTGTGTTGAGCCCGCGGCTCGGGCAGATACGTCCATCCCCGACAGCGTCCGGCAGAACCAAGTCCTCCATCCGTAGATCCTGCTACAGCGATCTAGCCGCCCTGGGGCCCAGAGCCAGATTCAGCTGGTGCCAAACCGTTGATGGCCAAGCAGCAGGGCCTGCTGGAGACGTGGCCGAAGCTCCTGCGCCTACGGGTCAAAACTGCCGAGCTCAGCATTGACGACAAGTGGATGTCACCTGAGGATGCCGAGAAGAGATAACCTCCTGACTGGCATCAAGACTCGACCATGGATCAGATGCAGGCCCTCTTCGCCAGCGTGTCGAACGACGGCACCACCGACGCTGCAAGGGTTCATGCCCGCTTGAGCGAAAGCGGCATCTCTTCCGACGATTTCCGTCTACAAACCACGATCAACCGGCTGGCAGAGCTGGGTGATCGTTCCATTGATCTGGAAACCTTTGGCGCCCTGGTGGGACCCGAGCTGATGATGGTCAAACGGGCCCTGATGCGCCAGCTCATCATCCCAGACTGGGTTGATTTCTGCTGTGATATTCAGACGATCTATAACAATATCGCTGGTGACCACAGTGGCGCGAATGCCGATTACATCCCGATTTTGCGGGATGCGGATCCCGAGAAATGGGGCGTGGCGATCTGCACGGTAGATGGCCAGCGCATGGCGATCGGCGATGTCGAGATTTACCACTCGATACAGTCCGTCTCCAAACCTCTCACCTATGCCTATGCGCTCGCCCGTGAAGGAGCGGAGTACACCCATCAGTTCGTTGGGGCCGAGCCCTCGGGGCGGCCGTTCAATGCACTTGATCTGATGCCAGACATGCGCCCCTTCAATCCCTGTGTGAACGCCGGTGCAATCATGACCGCGGGGATCGTCGCGTCCGGGTGGCCAGACAAGAGTGCCCGGGACATCACCCAGGAGATCATGAACCTGTGGTCAGATCTCTGCGGAGGGCTGGGCTCGGTCCACTTCAGTGAGGAGACGATGCTATCCGAGCGGGAAACAGCACACAACAACTTTGCGATCGCCTATCTGCTGCAGGGGCGGAAGGGCTTGCCGCGGGATGTCGACCTCCACAAGATGCTTGACCTCTATCTCTCCTGTTGCAGCATCGAGATGACAGCCAAGATGCTGTCAGTGGCTGCCGCGACTCTGGCCAATGGTGGAGTGTGCCCCATTACAGGGAAAGAGGTCCTTTCCACCGATGTCGTCAAGAAAACCCTATCGGTGATGCAGGCGGCCGGGATGTACGACAACGCCGGTGTGTTCACCCTGGAGGTTGGCCTGCCTGCCAAATCCGGTGTTGCCGGCGCGGTGATGGTGGTGGTTCCCAACCTCATGGGCTTCGCGACATTTTCACCTCGACTTGACCCCTATGGCAATTCGGTGCGCGGCGTCGCGTTCTGCCGTCAGCTCGTTGATCGCTTCACCTTTCATGTCTACGATAATCTCTCAGGAGGACACACTGGGTGCAAACGCGACCCCAGAGCCTCCCAGCACCAGCGCAAGCAACGCGACCTCTCCGATCTGAGCTGGGCGGTCTCCCACGGTGATCGCTATGCGACCAAAGTGCGCGATCTCATGCTGGCCTGCATGATCGACATCACCCTGGCGGATGGGGACATCGAAGCATCCGAACTGGCGACTATGGCCGACACCTGTGCCGAGATCATGGGCGAGCGTCCTGACCCAGAAGATCTGCGGGCCACCGCCGCGGCGCGCCAGCACAGAAGCGAGGCCCTCGGCACGCAGGGCAAGACTCCTTTTGAAGAACTGGTCGCCCAACTGGGCGAAGAACGCTCCCAGCTGGATGACAACGGCCGCGAGATCATTCTCGAAGCTGCCTTCCGCGTGGCCTGTGCCGATGGCATGATCGAAGCTGAGGAAGACCTCAAATTGCGCGCGCTCGCCGAGGCGCTTGGAATCAGCACCGGGGTGCTGGAGCTGGAAATCGGCAGGTTTCAGCGCCAGGTTGCCAGCAGCCGGATGGCGGGCTCCTGAAAGCAACGATTCCAGTTTCGTGTTCTCCCAATGACCGCAACTCAGTCACCTCGTACAGCAAATTGAGAAGGCGCTGGAACAGGGCCTAACCGACAGCAGGGTCTTTGGTCCCTCACCGACGCGACAAGTCACTGAGTCTCTGATGCCCAAGGCCTACGGCTCTCTGCCAATCCCTGTGTAACGGCCCCTGCACGAACGTGTGTCGAGACAGTTCAAGGAGGAAACACCACCTGCGTGGAGGTACCTACGGCTGCTGGTGCCCTCCTGATTCTCGACTATGGGAGCGGAGCGAGGGAGCTCGGTAACACACTGATGGAAGCGAAATCCACCGCCCCACGTGGCCACATCCTGATCAGCCACCGGCACTGAGATCCTATTCAGGGAATGCTGTTCTTCGCTCCTCTGTAGGCATCAAACGGTGAGTGGGACGTGTATGGACCCAGGCCTGGGGCGCTCTCCATGCAGGAAGCTCTGACGCAGCAGAGATCACCCCCTTTCTTCCCAATCAGCCTTGACACCCTCACTTCAACGAGACGATTTCACGACCTCGTCGAAGGGGTAAACCTGATCGGTGACGTCAAGGTATCGACGCAGTTTCTGAACCATCCAGGAGCAACCCTTGGCTCTCGGATGGAGGCAGACGATAGGGTTGATGTCTACATTTGAGCCCCAGAGCTCCAGAGCCCCAGGGCAGAGGGGATTTCACCTCGTCTCAGGATTTCAGCCAGGAGGATCGTCGCCACCCACTGACACCCACTGATCCAGCATCCAGACCAGATGGGTTGGCAAACGGGAACGGCCGGCGCTCAGCCACCCGTTCCCGGCAACTTCTCCAGGCGTGCATCGCGGTGCAGCCGTCCCTGCAGCTTGAGCCAGCTCAGCGACACCGGAGCAGCCAGCACCAGGGGGATCGCCACCAGGGCTGGACGGCTGCTCGCCGCCAACACCGCAGCAGCCAGGGCCAGGGCGCCGAGCATGATCGTCTGACTGGTGGTCTGTTGCGCCAGGGCCAGACGCCGCAACAGTCGGTCGGTTTCCCCCGCCCGGATTTGCACCTGCAGGTCGCCCTGCTCGATGCGCACCAGGCTGTCCTCCAGCCGGCGCGGCAGCCCTAGGGCGCGGCTGCCCACTTCAGCGGCCTGGCGGCTCAGTTCACCGAGGAAATCGTTGGGGCCGTTCCCGCTCGCGGTCATCAGGGGGAGGAGGTAGGGACGGGCAATCGCCATCAGGCTAAAGCCGGGGTCGAGGCTGCGGCCCACCCCCTCGAAAGTGGAGAGGGCCCGCATCACGAAGATCAGCTCGGCCGGCAGGCGAAACGGCTGGCCATAGACCAGGTCGTAGAGGTCGCCGGAGAGCTTCTCGATCACGTTGGTGGAGAAGGGGGGGGTGAGCGCCTCGGTGAGCATCACCCGCACCAGGCGTCGCACTGGGCCGGGATCCACGTCCTTGGCGATCACCCCGGCTCCCTGCAGCTCGTCCACCAATCCGGCGGCATCACGGGCCGCCGCGGCCCGCACCATCCGCCCCAGCCGGCTACGCAGCCGCGGTGAGAGCTGGCCCATCATCCCGAAGTCGTAGTAGATGAGAGCGCCATCGGCGGCCACCGCCAGGTTGCCGGGGTGGGGGTCGGCGTGGAAGAAGCCGAAGCGCACCAGCTGCTGCAGATAACTGGCAGCCCCCTTCTCCGCCACCGCCGCCGGGTCGATGCCCGCCGCCACCAGGGCGTCGCGATCGGTGATCTTGATGCCGGGCAAAAAATCAAGGCAGAGCACACGGCGGGTGCTGAGTTCCCAGATCACCGACGGGATGCGGATGCCGGCATCGTCGAGAAACTGCTGACGGAAGCGGGCCGCATGTTCGGCCTCCAGACGAAAATCCAGTTCCCGCAGCAGCACCCGGCGGCATTCCTGGGCGATCGACACCCAGTCGCGGCCTTCTCCCCAGCGCGGATGGCGCTGCATCACCGCCGCCACCTGCTGCATCACCTCCAGATCGAGGCGGAACAACCGCTCCAGCCCGGGCCGCTGGATCTTGAAGACCACCTGACGGCCACTGCGCAGGCTGGCCCGGTGCACCTGGGCGAGGCTGGCGGAGCCCAGGGGCCGCTCCTCGAGATCGACGATCTCAGCGCAGCGCCCACCCAGTTCCTCCTCGAGCAGCGCCTGCACCACCGCGAAGGGGAAGGAGGGCACCTGATCCTGCAGGCGGGAGAGCTCCTCGACATAGCCGGCCGGCAGCACGTCGGGGCGGGCGGAGAGTAATTGGCCCAGCTTGATGAAGGCCGAGCCCAGGCCCAGCAGCTCCTGGGTGAGCCAATGGGCCCGCCGCTGCTGCCGGGCCTCCCGCCGCTCCTGGGTGGGGCCGCCGGGATAGGTCCAGTTCTTGCCATCCCACCAGAGACCGCCCAGCAGGCGTAGCACGGTCCACCAGATGCGCAGGGAGCGGGCGAAGCCCCGCCAGCGTTGGCGCCAGGCGCCCATCAGGCCTGGTCCTCAAGTTGGCGGGAGATCGACGCCACCCGGGCGCGCAGATCATCGATCTGATCCTGGGGAGCGGCTGCGGCCCAGGCCGTGGCACTGGCCGCAGCAGTGCCTCTGCTGGCGGCCGGGCCGCCTGCCGTGACCTCGGTTTCGAGCCGCTGGGCCTCCTGCTCCACTTCACTCCAGAACAGCTCCAACTCGCGCCTGAGCCGCTCGGGCGCCTCCTGGGCCAGCACGGCCAGGCTGGCCGCCGAATCAGCGAAGCCGCTGCCGAGGCGGGCCCCCAGCCGATTCAACGCAGCCTGCAGCAGGGATTGGGGGGCGTGCATCGAAAGGACCATCCGCTCTGGCCAAACTGTGGCAGATCAGGGCTGGCGCTCGGGAGCCGGCGGCGGTGGCGCTTCGAGTGTGGGCGGCTCAGGTTCAGGGATGGGTTCGGAGCGCGGAGCTTCCTCTGCAGCGCCGGACGCACCGCCGGACTCCGCTGAAGAGCCGCTGGTGGAGTCTCCAGCCTGGCTGCCGCTGGTCTCCTGCTGTTGCCTGGTCCTTTCGGCCGCCTCGCGCTTGGCCTTCGCCGCTGTCTCGTTCTGCTGGCGTTCCGCCTCGATCAGCTCCAGATCAGCGCGCAGCTCCTGGCGGTCGGCGCCGTAGCGCAGGCGCAGGCTCTCCAGCGAAGTGCCGGGAAACGGTTTGACATCAAACGTCTGATCCAGCTTGACCGGCCCGCCGGCCTGCAACGCCAGCAGGCGATCGGTGAGGGCGTAGCCCGAGCCGAAGGCCAGGCCCGCCACCAGGGGCAGCAGCCAGCGGGGCCAGCGCTTTGGGGGTTGGGGAGCCGCCGCCGCCTGAGGGCTGGATCGGCGGGATCGACGCCGGGCTCCGGCCTCGGACATGGGGGGCTGGTGGTGGAAGAGATCCCATCCTGCCCGCAGCCGCAAGCGTTCAGGTGGTGTAGTCAGCGTTGATGCGCACGTATTGATCCGAGAGATCGCAGCCCCAGGCCAGGCCCTCACCAGGGCCGTCGCCCACCACCAGGCGGATGGCCACGGTGTCGCCCAGGAGTGGATCTGGGTTGAGATAGGCACCGGCGGCCCGCTCGGCCATGTAGCGCGAGGCGGCCGGGCGATCGAAGACCAGGGGCTGGCCCGCCGCCATCAGCTGGTGCTCCCCCAGCCAGAGGGCCACCGCTTCGGGGTCAAAGGGCACACCGGCGCGGCCCGCTGCGGCCACGATCCGGCCCCAGTTGGGGTCGCGACCGTGGATGGCGCACTTCACCAGCGAGGAGCCGCAGATGGTACGGGCCATCGCCCGAGCGCCGGCGTCATCCGGGGCGCCCTCCACCTGCACCTCGATCAGGCAGGTGGCCCCCTCGCCATCGCGGGCGATCGCCCTGGCCAGGTGCTGCGACACCGCCGTAAGGCCGGCCTCCAGCTCCTCGAAGTGCTCGAGGTTCAGGGGTTCCCCGGCTGTAAAGGCCAGGTACGTGTCGTTGGTGCTGGTGTCGCCGTCCACCGTGATCGCATTGAAGGAGCGATCCACCGCCCGCTGCACCATCGCCTGCCAGAGCTCGGCCGGCACACCGGCATCGCAGCTGAGATAGCCCAGCATCGTGGCCATGTTCGGGTGAATCATCCCGGAGCCCTTGGCCATGCCGCCGAGGCGCACGCGGCGGCCACCCAGGTCAGCCTCAAGACCGATCTGCTTGTCGATCAGATCGGTGGTGAGGATGGCGGTGGCGGCATCGGCACCCCCCTCGGGGCTGAGGGCCGCCACCAGGGGATCAAGGCCCGCCAGCAGGATGTCCATCGGGATCGGTACGCCGATCACTCCGGTGGAGCAGATCAGCACCTCCTCGGGCGCTAGGCCGAGGAGGTCGGCGGTGGACTGGGTGGCGCGCAGGCTGTCGATCAGGCCCCGGTCACCGGTGCAGGCATTGGCCTGACCGGAGTTGGTGAGCACCGCCCGGGCCCGGCCGCCGCTGGCCGCGAGGCGCTCGGCGCAGAGATCCACGCAGGCGGCCCGTACGCGGTTGGTGGTGAAGCTGCCCGCGCAGACCGCGCCTGCCGGCGCCAGCAGCAGCGAGAGATCAGGGTTGCCGGAGGCCTTGAGGCCGGCGGTGATCCCGGCGGCCAGGAAACCAGCGGGAGCGGTGAGGCCGCCGGGGATCGGGTGCCAGGGAAGGGACACAGCGGCAGGATGACTCACACCATCCTGCCGAGCCGTCGTGGTGGAGGAGCCAACCACGCCCGAAACGCCGTCTCCGAGGGAGGTGGAGGCCCTCTGCGGCGAGCTGGCCGGGGTGCACTTCCCCTGGGACACCACCCGCTCACTTGAGCTGGCCCTGCTCAAGACCTTCTGCGTCCCCTCGATCTCCGCCCTGCTGGAGCGCACAGGTGAATTCACGCACAGACCGCGCAAGCGCTACGACGACACCGGCCTGATGGTGGCGGAGCTGTTGCGCTGGGGGCCCCGCAGCCCGGAGGGTCAGGCGGTGATCACCCGGATGAACCGGATCCATGGCGCTTATGCGATCAGCAACCGCGATTTCCTCTACGTGCTCTCCACCTTCGTGGCCGAACCGATCCGCTGGTTGGCCCGCTACGGCTGGAGGGCCCTGAGCACTCGGGAGCAGACGTGCCTCTACTTCTTCTGGCGCCAGGTGGGCGAGGCGATGGGAATTCAGGCCATCCCTGACAGCCTGGCAGCGTTGATGGCGTTCAACCACAGCTTCGAGCTTGAGGCGTTCCGGAGCGCCCCCAGCAACCGGCGGATCGCCGAGTCCACCCTGGCGATGCTTCTGGACGACTGGCCCGCTCCCCTGCGTCCGGCACTACGCGGGGTTCTGCTGGCGCTGGTGAGCCGCGACGTGTGCGGCAGCCTGGGGTGGACCAGCAGCCCCGACTGGCTGCAGCACCTGGTGCTGGGCGGCTTGCGCCTACGCAGCCGCCTGGCCCGCCGTTGGCCGCAGGGGCAGGGCGATACCCGCTTTTACTCCGAACGCCCAACCCCCAGCTATGGCGCCCGCTTCCACCTGGAGCAACTGGGGCCACCAGCCATGTTGGAGCGGCTGAATCGGCCCCGCTGGCAGGGGGGCCAGCGGCGGATCGGCCTCACCGGCGGCATCGCCAGCGGCAAGAGCAGCGTGGGCCGCTGGCTCGCCGAACGGCATGGGTTCCCGGTGCTGGACGCGGACACCTACGCCCGCGAGGCCCTGGCCTGCGGCAGCCATGGGGAGCAAGCCGTGCTGGAGCACTTCGGCGCGCGGGTGCGAGCGCCTGCGGGAAGCATCGATCGCGCCGCCCTCGGGCGGATCGTGTTCAGTGATCCAGCCGAGCGGGCCTGGCTGGAGCAGCTGGTGCATCCGCTGGTGCGGGAGCGCTTCGAAGTGGGGTTGAAGCGGTTGGCGGCCGCACCGGTGGTGGTGCTGATGATCCCCCTGCTGTTCGAGGCGGGGCTGGAGGGACTCTGCAGCGAGGTCTGGCTGGTGGACTGCGACGCCCAGCAGCAACGGGAGCGGCTGCGCCGCCGCGACGGCTTCGAAGCCGCCGAAGCCGAGGCCCGCCTTGCGGCCCAGTGGCCCATGGCCGAGAAGCGCGCCCGCTCCGATGTTCTGATCGACAACCGGGGAAGCGAGGAGGCACTGGCCGATCAGGTGGAGCAGGCTCTGCGCTCTGCTCCTTCAGCCGGCTGAGGCCCGCTCCGCCAACGCCGAGGCCCAGTCTTCGAAAGCCCTCAGGTCGGCCTCCAGCCTGCTCCAGACCTCAGGAAGCGCCTTGATCAAGGCGGTGATGGGTTCAGGGCTCAGCTCATCGGCGTAGAGGTTGCGCACCAGATGCCGGAAACGCAGATACTCCTGCAGCGACATTTGGGTGCTTTCGCGAAGCACCGCCGGACGGTGATCGGTGGCCATCGCCATCCGCTCCAGCAGCCGACGATGCCAGCTGTCCCCCTGGCGTGGCGTGCCGCCATTGAGTGTCCGGCTCACCAGCAGCAACGCCCGCTCGATGCCGGTGTAGAAGCTGTGCAGCCGCAACGCTGCCGCCTCCACGGGGTCAGGGCCTTCCCCAAGTCGAGACAGGCTGCGAACCAGAGTCGCTACCAGGTTTTCCATCCGCTGACGCTCGCGGCGCAGGTCGTCGCGGAGCTCGCGCAGATCTTCAGGCTGCATCGCCGCCGTTGCAACCCGATTCAAGGGGACCGTGGACGCTCCGATCGCCTGCCGTCAGGGCCCTGCCGTGGCGCAGCAGCCGCTGGGCGAGCTCAGGAGAAAGGTCTTCCAGCCGCTTGAGATCGACCGGCAGCGGACCAGCCGCCTCGGCCAGAGCGAGGGCCTTCAGCAACTGATCAGCGGGCAGACCCTGCACGAGCAGATCGAGATCGGAATGCTCCTTGAACCCAGAGCCCAGCAAGGACCCATGCACCCAGAGCCGGCTGAGCTGGGGCCAATGCTCATACAACGCCTGCGCGGAGCACTCAGCCTGGCTGAGGCCTGCCTGGCGCAGCTGCTCCAGCGCCTGCTGATCGGCCGCGAAGCGCTGCAGCCAGTAGGTCTCGGCATGGAGCGTCATGGGACAAGTCTGCCTTCAGCCCTTGAGCTTCGCCACCAGGATCGAGTTGGCCAGCTTGGGATCGGCGCGGCCGTCGGTCTGCTTCATCAGCTGGCCCACGAAGAAGCCCTGCAGCTTGGTCTTGCCACCCCGGAACGCCTCCACTTCGGCTGGATGGGCGGCCAGCAACGCCTCCACCACCGCGCTGATCGCGGCGGGGTCACTGATCATGCCCAGGCCGCGCTCAGCCACGATCGCCTTGGGAGAACCGCCTGTCTCCAGCAGTTCGGGCAGGATCTCCTTGGCGATCTTGCCGCTGATCGTGCCGTCATCGATCAGACCCACCAGCTCCGAGAGCTCCTCGGGTTTCAGGGGCAGCTCGGTGATCGAGAGCTTGCCCGAATTGAGATAGGCGGCGATGTCGCCCGTCACCCAGTTGGCCACTCCTTTGGGGTCACCGCCAGCGGCCACGGCGGCTTCGAAGTATTCGGCCATCGCACGCTCATCGGTGAGCACCCGGGCGTCGTAGATCGAGAGACCTAGCTGGTCGGCGTAACGGTGGCGCTTGGCCGCCGGCAGCTCGGGCAGTTCGGCGCGCCAACCCTCACGCCGCTCGGAGGTCACCTCGATCGGGCCCAGATCGGGCTCGGGAAAGTAGCGGTAGTCGCTGCTCCCTTCCTTGCTGCGCATGCTCTTGGTGTGCTGCTTGCTTTCATCCCAGAGGCGTGTTTCCTGCCGGATCAGCTCACCGGCCTCGATCGCTTTGATCTGGCGGGCGATCTCATGGTCACAGGCCTTCTGGATCGCCGAGAAGGAGTTCATATTCTTGATCTCCACCTTCACGCCGAATGGTTCATTCGGCCCGCGCCGCACCGAGATGTTCACATCGCAGCGCAGCGATCCCTCCTGCATGTTGCCGTCGCTCACGCCCAGATAGCGCATGATCCGGCGGATCTCCGAGGCGTACTCCGCCGCCTCCCGACCCGTGCGCAGATCGGGCTTGCTCACGATTTCAGCCAGGGCCACCCCGGCGCGGTTGTAATCCACCAACGAATGGGTGCTGCCGGCGAGGCGATCACTACCAGCATGAACGAGCTTGCCCGCGTCTTCTTCCATATGCAGCCGTTCGATGCCGATCGTCTTGAGGTAGGTGTCCTTGCCCTTCTCGGCCACCTCCACTTCAATCCAACCGTTCTCAGCGATCGGCTGGTCGAATTGGGAGATCTGGTAGTTCTTGGGGAGATCGGGATAGAAGTACTGCTTGCGGTCAAACTTGCTGTGCTCCGCCACCTGCAGGTTGAGGGCGAGTGCCGCCTTCACCGCATACTCCAGCACCTTTTCATTCAGCACCGGCAGGGTGCCGGGCAGCCCCAGCACCACCGGATCGATGTGGGTGTTGGGGTCGTCGCCGTAGTTGGTGGAGGCGGCCGTGAAGATCTTGCTGGCGGTGCCCAGCTGCACATGGGTTTCCAGGCCGATCACGGCCTCCCAGCACCCCTCTGCCATCGCCGCACCCATCCCTGTCTCCTGGCTTGAGCTGATCCTATGCAGCGGGCCCGTGCGGAGGGCAGCAGCTGCTGGGGCAGGACCGTCGCCACGCCTGTGGCGCTTGGATACCTTGAGGCCATGGCATCCCGTGGCATGGATGGAGTCGTGGTGGTCCTGGGGGGCGGCCTGATCGGGCTGACCATCGCCCACCAGCTGGCCCGCCGCGGCCGGAGCGTGCACGTGCTCAGCCGCAGCCGCAGCGAAGCAGCCGGATTCGTGGCGGCTGGCATGCTCGCCCCCCACGCCGAGGGGCTGGCGGGCCCCCTGCTGGAGCTGGGCCAGCGCAGCCTGGAGCGCATTCCCGCCTGGGTGGCGGAAATCGAGGCCGACAGCGGCCTTGCCTCCGGCCTCAGGCCCTGCGGCATCGTGGTGCCCTTCAGCAGCGCAGCTGAACGCGACGCCTACCCCACCGCTCACTTCGGAGAGCCCCTGGATCGCCCAGCCCTGGAGCGGCAGGTGCCAGGACTGGGGCCCAGCTGGCGCGCCGGCCTGCTGTTCAGCCAGGACGGCCAGATCGATAACCGCCGCCGGCTGATGCGCGCCCTGGAGCGGGCCTGCGTGGCTCTGGGGGTGGTCTTCGAGGAGGGCAGCGAAGTGAGTGAGCTGCTGGTGCAGGGCGGGCGACTGGAGGGGGTGCGGCGGCGGCGGATCGAGGGCAGCGAAGCGGTGCTGACCTGCGGTGAAGCCGTGCTGACCTGCGGCGCCTGGAGCGCCCAGCTGCTGCCCCAGCTGCCGGTGCGACCGATCAAAGGACAGATGCTCTCGCTGCAGGGGCCGCGCCAGGCCCTGCGGCGGGTGCTGTTCGGCCCCGGCACCTACCTGGTGCCCCGCGACGACGGGCTGCTGGTGGTGGGGGCCACCAGCGAGCCGGAGGCGGGCTTCAGCGCCGGACTGACGCCCCAGGGGCAGCGGCAGCTGCAGGATGGTCTGGCGGCGCTGCTGCCGGAAGCTGCCCACTGGCCGCCGATGGAGCGCTGGTGGGGCTTCCGGCCCGGCACGCCCGACGAAGCGCCCCTGCTGGGCCCATCACCGATCGAGGGGCTGACCCTGGCCACCGGGCACTACCGCAATGGCGTGCTGCTGGCGGCGGTCACGGCCGATCTGCTGCTGCAGGAGCCGCTGAAGCCTGAGCTGGAGAGGCTGCTGGCCGCCTTCCGCTGGGACCGCTTCGGGGCTCCTCAGTCCGACCCCTTCAGCTCGCCGTCAGTGACTGCCAGGGTGTAGATCGGAACCGCCCCCATGCCCTTCACCGGCCGCTCACCCAGGGCGCGCGTGGCGACGGTGGCGGCGGTCAGCTCCGCCGTGGTGGCATCGAACAGCACGGGCTGGGCCTCGCTGCGGGTGAGCCCCTCCAGCCGGCTGGCCAGGTTCACCTTGTCGCCGATCACGGTGAAATCGAGCCGCTCGGGGCTGCCGATCTGACCCACGATCACCTCACCACTGGCCAGGCCGATGCCGCTGTCGAACGGTTCAAGCCCCTCCTTGGCCCAGCTGGCATTGAGCTCGCGCAGGGCCTGGCGCATGGCCAGGGCGCATCGCAATGCCGCCTCGGCCTCCTGCTGGGCTCCGCGCCCCAGCGGTGATCCGAACACCGCCATCACGGCGTCGCCGATGAACTTGTCGACCGTGCCGCCGTGGGCGGTGATCACCGCCACCATCGCGCCGAGATAGCGGTTCAGCTGGCTCACGTGCCGCTCGATCTGGCCCTCGGCGCTGCGGCGCTGGGTGAGCTGGGTGAAGCCCTTGATGTCTGAGAAGAGCACCGTGACCGGCAGCAGCCGGCCGCGCAGCATGCCTTCAGCGGCCCGCGGATCGGCCAGGATCTCCGCCACCAGGCTGGGGGCCACGTAGCGCTCGAAGGTGCGCCGCAGCCGGCGCCGCTCCCGCTCCTCCCGCAGGTAGCCGTCGCCGCCGTAGAGCAGCCCCATCAGGACCAGACCGGCGCTGGGCGCCAGCAGCGGCAGCCAGAGGCCGGCCTGGCTCAGCACCAGCAGACCCGCCCCCAGCTGCAGAACCAGGGCCACCGCCACCAGAGTCAGCCGCCAGGCCAGGGCAGAGCGCCTGAGCGCCAGGCCCCCCACCAGCAGCAGCGGCGCCATCGCCAGCAGGGCCCGCAGCGGCGGATCGGCCGGCCAGGGGGCCAGGCCATCTCCCTGCAGGGAATTGGCGGTGGCGGTGGCCAGGGTCTCGAGGCCGGAGAGCGGACCGAAGGGGGAGGGGTTGCCGCTCTCCCCCTGGGACACCACAGGACCCACCAGCACGATTGCCCCGCGCACAGAGGCGCGCCGGGGGTGACGCTGCCAGCGCTCCGGGTCCAGCACCTCCCAGGCCGGCAGGCGCAGGAAGCTGCCCTCCGGTCCATAACCATGGAGGGCGCGGCGGGGATCGTCCTGGCGGCTGCGGCGCCCCGCCAGACGCAGGGCGGTGGACGAGAGGGAGGGAAAGGGCTCCACCTGGTTGGCGGGCAGCAGGCCGCGGCCGTAGGCCTCAGGGTGAAGGGCGCTCTGGCCCGGACTTGGCGGGATGGTGTTGGTCAGGCCGAGCTGGTCGGGGCCACCGATCGCCGCTACGAACCGATCGGGGCGCACCAGGGTGAGGCCGCTGCCTGTGGCGGCGTCCTGCGGTTCGAGCATCTCGGCGGCCAGGGCGATATGGCCCTTCTGGCGCTGCAGAAAGCGCTCAAAAGCGGCATCGTCACCGGGGCCGAGGCTGCTGGGACCGGCGAAGATCACATTGATCGCCACGGCGCTCGCCCCCGCCTCCCGCAACCGTGACGCCAACAACCCATAGGCGGCCCGAGGCCAGGGCAGGGTGCCGATCCCCTGGGCCCAGGGCGGGATCTGCCCACGGTTCTGGCTGACGAACCAGCCGCCCTGCTGCAGCGTGGCGTCGTCGATGGCGACCAGCACTACCGCCGCCGGCGTGGGCCGAGGCCCGCGCAGCTGCAGGAGCTGCTGCTCCAGGCCCCGCTCCCAGGGGCGCCACGGTCCCGGCGGCCAGCCGCCCAGGGCCCCGGCCAGCAGCGCCAGCAGCAGGGAGCCAACGGCCGGTGCTCCGAGCCGCCGCATCAGCCGTAATCAGATGAGATCAGCATCAGAAGAACCGTGGCAGGCCAAACGTGGGGATCGACGGTCGGGAGGGGGCCGGCAGCGAGGGGATCGAAACGCCGGGAACGGACGAACGGATGTAGCTCTCCAGGGAGCCGAAGGCCGGCAGAGGCGTGCTGAAGTCGCGGAACAGCTCGCCGCGCAGGATGCTGTCGTAGTCGCCGCTGGTGAGCTTGAGCAGAGCGATCACCACACCGGCCGGGGACAGCCTCAGCCGCTCGCCGGCCTGAACGGTGGTGGGCGGCTCGCCACTGGGCACCCCATCGCGCAGGGGCTCCACCTCCACCGACCCTTCCAGCACCGAGAGGTCACTGGCGCCGTCGTCGCCCACCTCCAGCACATAGTTGGTGCCGCGCACGCTCAGCCGGCTGGAGGCGGTGCAGCCGCTCTGCTTGCCGGAGACGAGCACCTGGCCCTTGCTGAGCAGGAAGCAGGAGCTGCCCAGCCGGATCTGGGAGAAGCGGTTGAGCCGGCCGGCCGCACCGGAATCGAAGCTGAGCTGACCGCGGCTGTTGCGGGTGCTGATCTCCTGGGGGGCACTGGCCTTCTGCTTCACCCTGGCCTGACGGGTGTCGATGTAGAGCTCGTTGCCATCGAGGATTTCACTGACCACCGCCGATTCGCCAGCCAGGGCCGGCAGGGGAGCCGCCAGGGCCTGGGCCATCACCAGGGCAACGGTCAGAGCCTGAAGCGCCAGGGCAGGGACATCAGCAGCCCGGCTGGCGCTGTGGCGGACTGATGGCTTGGGCATCACAAAAGGCGGCTGGTGGGACATCAGGGAACAACAGCATCAGGGGCTGGAGCAGGGCTGGAGCTGGTTCTTGCTCTGCGTCGAAGTCTGAGATCAGGGGTTGTTCATTCTGGACCCTTTTTCGGGTGGCTCATCAACCCCCGCAGCCCGAACACCATCAGGGGCTCGGGCCAGCCCCGCAGCGGATGGGGACCCAGCGGCTCCACCTCCAGTTCCCCGGGCAGCAGGTCGAGGAGGTCAGCGCTGATCAGGATCGGATGGTCGGGGTAAGAGCGGGTCAGGCGCTCCAGGCGGCTGGCCACGTTGACGCTGGCGCCCACCACCGTGAACTCCAGCCGCTGGGAGGCCCCGAGGTTGCCGGCGATCACCTCCCCCACATGTAGGCCGATGCCATGGCGCAACGGCGCCCGTCCCGCCGCCACAAGCTCAACGTTGAGCCGCTCCAGTCCCCGCTGCATCTCCAGGGCCGCCCGGACCGCCGCACGGGCCTCCTCGCGCTCGCCGCGGCTGCGGGGCACACCGAACTCCGCCATGACCGCGTCGCCGATGAACTTGTCGAGCAGTCCCTGTTCCGCCAGCACCGCCGAAGCCATCTCCTCGAAATAGCGGTTGAGCAGGGCGAAAAGCTCGTCGGGGGCGAGGCTGGCGCTCAGGCTGGTGAACCCCACCAGATCGCTGAACAGCACCACGCAGCGGGCGCGGCTGCCGACCGACTGGGTCCAGATCGGCCCGGGGTTGCGCAGGATGTCGCGCAGCAGGGTGGGGGACACGCGGCGGGCCAGCACCTGGTGCAGATAGGCCCGCTCCCGGCTCTCCCCCAGGGCCTGGCCCACGGCCCGCCCGCCGCCGCCCACCAGCGCCGCCAGCAGCAGGGCGGAGAGGGGCAGCCGCAGCAGGGCGCCGAGCCAGAGCCCCCAGCCAGCCAGCAGCGTCAGCACCATCAGGATCAGGATCAGCAGCAGGCTGCGGCCAGCCGTGGCGCCCCGGCCCAGCCACCAGGCCGCAGCGATCCCCCAGAGCAGCAGCAGCAGGGTCTCGCCCCACCCCGGCAGGCGCCGGAGGCCATTGCCCTGCATCGCATTGGCCAGGGCCACCCCCTGGACCTCAGTGCCGCTCTGGGGACCGAATGGGGTCTCCTGAAGGTCACCCAGGCTCGGGGCCGTGGCACCGATCAGCACGGTGCGGCCGCTCCAGAACCCAGCTGGGGTGTCGAGAAGGCCCCAGGCCGGCACCTGGCGCAGGCTGCCGGCGGGGCCGAGATAATTCAGGCCCATCTCAGCGGCCGGCACCGGCTTGCCGGCCGCCAGGAAGGCCATGGGTCGGGGCCGGGGCGATGGGAAACCAGCCAGGTTGGTGTCGAGCCAGTCCTGACCCGGCACGGCCTCCGCCGCCCCCTGGGGAGATTGCAGCAGCGTGGTGAGCCCCGGGGCACCCAGGGACGGGAATGGCAACAGCAGCCGCACGACCTCCAGGCCCTGACGGTCGCGCAGGCCATAGCGGGCGGCAAGGTGGACCCGCTCACGCCAGGGGGCCAAGGTGGCGAGGAAGGCCTGGTCGTCTGCGGGGCCGAAGCGGCTGGGCTGGCTGAATTCGATGTTGAACAGCACCCGTGCCGCCCCCCGCTCCAGCACGGTGGCGGCCAGCCGGGCCTGCAGGGCCCGCGGCCAGGGCCACGGGCCCATCTCGCGCCAGATCGGCGAGTTCTGCCGCTCGCTGGGGCTGAGCAGCTCCCCCAGCTCGAGGGATTCGGCATCAATCGCCAGGATCACCGGGTCGGCAGGGGCCTTGCGAGCGCCGCGCTGCTGGAAGAACGCGATCTGAATCTGGCCATCGAGCACGTTCAGCCCCTGCCCCAATGCCGTGGCGGGCAGCCGGTCGAGGCCGGCCAGCAAGGGGAGCGCCAGCCCGAGCCACCACAGCCGCCGCCAACGGCTGGCTGCCGGCGCCATCAAGGGGTCAGGCCAAGTTCACGCTCGATCACCGACAGCGTCTCCATCGGGGCCTCAAAACCGTTGAGCAGGATGCTGCGGTGCCGGCGCTGGCGCATCTCCTCGGGGCTGAGGCGGCGTGGGCCAACCCAGCCGTCCGGGGTGGCGCGCAGCACCTCTCCGCTGGAGAGGGTGTAAACGGTCCCGTCGCTGGTGGTCACCTCTACCGAGCCCTCCCAGCTGAGGAAGAGCACCCCATCGGGCTGGTCTTCGATGAACACCGTGGTGCCCTGGATCGAGGCGGTGCCCACCCGGGTGCGGATCTTCAGCGGCTGGCGGCGCACAGCACCGGGATTGATCCAGGCGATGATCTGGCCGCCAGTGAGATTCAGGCCGGCCCCATCGAGCTGGAGCAGGGCGTTGCCACCGAGGCGAAACGACTGACCATCGGCCAGCAGCACCTGCAACCGTCCGGGCTTCTGCGTGCGCAGCTGCGAGAGCGGGGCGATCACCTGGCCGGCACGGGCCTGGCGCTCAACGGTTCCCGGGGGTCGGATGAAGGCTGGCCGGGTCGGCACATCCAGCACCCGGGGGACCTGTCGCTCAGCAGCGGCCGGTGTGAGTCCAAGGCCGAAGACTGAGATCGCAGCGATGCCGAGCAAGGCCAGCAGTGGTCTGCTCGGCATCGATCGCGCTGGGGGATCCGTAGCGGTAGGGATCGGGGCCATGCCATGCCATGCCGTGTCAGTGACATGCTCCCCACGATGGTGACTCAGGGCTCCACGCGCCACACCTGGTCGGCGGGGGTCCACTCGCTCAGCTCGGAGGGCTCGAACCAGAGGCCGATCTCGAAGACGGCGGTTTCGGGCGCATCGGAGCCATGGATCACGTTGCGGCCGATGTTCACTGCCAGGTCGCCGCGGATCGTGCCGGGCTCGGCCTCCAGGGGCTTGGTGGCGCCGATCAGCTTGCGGGCACTGGCGATCACCCCCTCCCCTTCCCAGACCATCGCCACCACCGGGCCGCTGGTGATGAAGTCGACGAGGCCGGCAAAGAAGGGGCGCTCGCTGTGGACGCCGTAATGGCTCTGGGCCAGCTCACGGCTGGGCACCAGCTGCTTGAGACCCACCAGCTTGAAACCCTTGCGCTCGAAGCGGCCGAGAATCTCTCCCACCAGCCCCCGCTGCACCCCGTCGGGCTTGATGGCGAGGAAAGTGCGTTCAACGGCCATGGACGGGACGACAGCAGATGAGGCCCATCGTCTGCGCTGGGCCTGCCGCTTGGCAAGCCACGGCGGAAACCCTCCCTAGATTCCCTGCTGTCACCTCGCTTCGGGATTCCACCGCTTCGCCATGGTTCTCGCCGATCCCACGGCCCTGGGCGCCGACCCGGCCCGAGGCACAAAGGCCCCTGAGCCGGCAGGCGATGGCTGGAGCGTGGCCGACAGCAGCCGGCTCTACAGCCTCGACAGCTGGGGTGATCCCTATTTCACGGTCAATGCCCGCGGCCACGTGATGGTGCAGCCCCGGGGAGAGCGGGGTGGCTGCCTGGATCTGGTGGAGCTGGTGCAGGGCCTCCAGGGGCGCGACCTCAGCCTGCCGCTGCTGATCCGCTTCGACGACATCCTCGAAGACCGGCTGGAGCGGCTCCATGCCGCCTTCGAGCGGGCGATCGCCCAGTACGGCTACGCCGGCCGCTACCAGGGCGTCTTTCCGGTGAAATGCAACCAGCAGCGCCACGTGGTCGAGCAGCTGGTGGAGAGCGGCCGTCAGTGGCATTTCGGCCTGGAGGCCGGCAGCAAGGCCGAGCTGCTGATCGCCCTCTCCCTGGTGGACGACCCCGAAGCCCTGCTGATCTGCAACGGCTACAAGGACCAGCGCTACATCGAAACGGCGATCCTGGCCCGCCGGCTGGGCCGGCAGCCGGTGGTGGTGATCGAGCAACCCGACGAGGTGGGGCGGATCATCAGCGCCAGCCGCGAGCTTGGGGCCGCCCCCTTGATCGGCGTACGCGCCAAACTCTCTAGCCGCAGCACCGGGCGATGGGGCAGCTCGGTAGGGGAGCGCGCCAAGTTTGGCCTCTCAGTGCCGGATCTGCTCGCCACGGTGGAGGCCCTGCGCCAGGCCGATCTGCTCAGCGAGCTGCGCCTGCTCCACTTCCACGTGGGCAGCCAGATCAACGACATCGCCGTGCTCAAGGACGCCCTGCAGGAGGCGGGCCAGATCTATGTGCAGCTGGCGGGGCTTGGGGCGCCGATGGGCTATCTCGATGTGGGCGGTGGCCTCGGCATCGACTACGACGGCAGCCGTACCGCCACCGCCGCCTCCACCAACTACTCCCTGCAGAACTACGCCAACGACGTGGTGGCCACCGTGCGGGAGTGCTGCGAACCCCGCTCTGTGCCGCTGCCCACCCTGGTGAGCGAGAGCGGCCGCGCCATTGCCAGTCATTTCAGCGTGCTCATTTTCGATGTCCTCGGCACCGGCGGGGTGCAGGGGGAGGAGCCGCCGGCGCTGGGGGAGGAACCGCTGATCGTGCGCAACCTGCGCGACACGCTGGCGACGATCCAGGCCACCGCCCTCAATGCCCCCGGCCAGGTCGATCACCTTCAGGAGGGCTGGAACGATGCCATCAAGTTCAAGCAGGATGCCCTCTCCGCCTTCCGGCTGGGCTATCTCAGCCTGCCTGAGCGGGGAGCGGCCGAGCAGCTCTACTGGGCCTGCTGCCAGGCCATCGCCGCCCAGCTGCAGAGCTGGAGCGCCCCCACCCCCATCCCCGACGACCTCAAGGCGCTGCAGGCCGCGCTGGCGGGCACTTACTACGCCAACCTCTCGATCTTTCGTTCCGCTCCCGACACCTGGGCGATCGACCAGCTCTTCCCGGTGATGCCCATCCACCGGCTGGATGAGCGCCCCAGCCGTCTGGGCAGCTTTGCTGATCTCACCTGCGATTCCGACGGCAAGCTGGCCCGCTTCATCGGCCCCGGCCAGGCCAAGCCCCTGCTGGAGCTGCATGAGCTGCGCGAGGGGGAGCCCTACTGGATCGGCCTGTTCCTCGGCGGCGCCTACCAAGAGGTGATGGGCAACCTGCACAACCTCTTCGGTAGCACCAATGCGGTCCATATCCGTCTGGGGGCCAACGGCCGCTACCGGGTCGATCATGTGGTGCGCGGCGACAGCAACGCGGAGGTGCTCAAAGCGATGGAACACGACCCCGAGGCCCTGCTCGAGCGCCTGCGGGTGGCCAGCGAGGCCGCCATTCACCGCGGCACGCTCACGGTGCCCGATGCCGGCCGGCTGATGGCCCATCTGCAGAACAGCCTGCGCCAGAGCACGTACCTGCAAGCCTGAGAGGAACACAGCATGTGGGGGGATGAGCCGCAGCTCAAGGTGGTGAGGGAGCGGATGAAACTGCTGCTGGAGATCCACCACCACGAGCTGGCACCCGTGCTCCGCCAGGCCGCCGTGGGCGAGCTGGTGATGCGACAGGGGGAACCGGCCGACAGCCTGATGCTGCTCACCAGGGGCAAGGTGGCGATCCAGATCCGGCTGATCGAAGCTGAACCCCACACCCTCGCCGTGATCGAAGCCGAGGAATTACTTGGAGAGATGGGGCTGTTCGGTTCAGGTCAGCACTCCGCCGATGTGCGGGTGGTGGAGGGACCCGCCGAGCTGGTGGAGGTGAGTGGCGACAACTTCCTCAAGACCCTGCTCTTCGATATCGACTTGGCCATGGAGATGCTGGCTCTGGTGAGCCAGCGCTGCATGCGCAGCAATGAGGTGATCGGTCTGCTGCTGGATGGCATCGCCGCCAGCGAGCGGGGCGACAGCGATCAACTGGACCGGCTGAAGACGGAGATCAAGCCGCTCAACTACTGCCTGAGCAAGGCGATGGACCGGTTACAGCTGATGGCCCGAGGCCGCTACAGCCAGCCAACCGGATCCGCTGGCTGAGTCCTGCTCAACGCGGAAAGCTCTGCAGCAGACCGCCGGAGCCCACTGGAGCCAAGGTGACAAGAATCAGCACCCAGATCATTTTGCAGACCATGTGCAGCAGTTGATCCACCCCCATCCCATAGCGGTGGCGACACTTGCCGTAATCGATCAGGGCGTGGAGACCCCATTCCGCCAGACCGAGCCAGACCACACCGGTGAGCCAGGTGACCACAAAGGCATGGATGCCGGAGTGGGCCAGCAACCACCAGGGCCAGGGGAGGGTTTGATCTTTGCCCGGACACTTCTCCACCGCCATGCGGTCACTCTGGAGGCCAAAATCGGCAACGAAGTGGCCCATGGCCAGGAGGGCAAAGAGCCCGAAGCCGGAGATGACCTGGGCGCCGTCTGAAGGCATCACTGGGATTAGAGATACCATCAGCTTGCCCCCTCACGGGCGGGGGCTGCTGGGTGCATGGTCACGGATTGGCCCTGGAGGAACCTTCATCGGGCACAGAAGCGCACCTGCATGTCGAGTCGATCCATCGGGGGAGGCAACTCACCTGCCTCGAAGGGCGGGGGAGCGGAATCCGCCATCATCCCCTTAGCCAGCATCGGCCGGAATCCGCCGTCGATCTGCACCTCCAGGGGGGTTGGCATGCCTAGACCGATGGCCTCGGCCAGCTGTCTGGCCTGAAGCAGGGCATCCTGATACGCCAGCCGCAGCAACTGGCGGCGTACGGCGGCATCTCCGGCTTGATCGGCCCTGGGTGACACCGGATTGAGGCGGACACCGGGCAGCGCCCCCACCTCCCGCACCAGAGCCTGCAGCTGGGCCGGGGCCAGCTCACCGCTCACCTGCAGATTGGCCTCCACAGCCGCCGGGCGCTTCGGGCTCGCTGGCCGCTCCCAGCTGGACGGTGAACTCACCGCCAGCTCCATCACCTGCAGGCGCTGCAGAGCCTGGCGCACCACGGCCAGGCGCCGCTGCAGCTCTCCCAAGGCCCCATCCGCCGTGGCCGCCTCCGCCGAGAGCGCCAGGGACACCTTGAGCACGTCGATCGTGCGCTTCTTCTCGGCACTGCCCCTGGCTTCGAGCAGGGTGCCATCACAACGCAACTGCACCTGCTGGGCCCTCACCGGCGGGGTCAACTGGAGCAGGAGCAAGGCCAGGGGCCATGCCCCTGTGAAGCGACCAGGGCGAACCATGGGCTAACGGTGGCAAAGAACGAAGGTGAAGGCAGAGCGAGCGGCCAGGCCTGGAAAGGCTTCCAGAAAGCGAAACCGCTGCGGCCATCCCACCTATCCTGCTGTGTGGGCTCCCCCGGCCATGCCCGGATGCTCTGCGTCCCATTGACCGCTGAACTTCAGGATGCCGTTGCTGGAGGTATGGGTCACAGCCATCGTCACGGTGGTTCTGCTGGTGCCCCTGCAGCTCCTGATCCTGCGACTGCGGCTGCCGAAGCTGCCGATTCAGCTGGCCAGCCTGGCGATCCTGAGCTCGGCGGTGGTGCGCACCCTGCCGCTGATCCTCCTGCCCGCTGACTACCGGGCCTGGATCTCCACCATCGACGAGTTGATGTTCAGCTACCTGGGCATCCGCATGGCTCTCTGGGGGTTTCTCGAACTTCCAGCAGCCCTGCGTCTGAGGAAAGAACCTGCCCAGATTCTGCTGCAGTTGTTGATGCTGGGTGGAGGCATCGTGGCCACGGTGATCGTGGTGCAGGAGCAGGCCCGCTTCAATCTGGTCAGCCTGGTCACCACCTCAGCCGTGCTCACCGCCATGCTGGGCCTGGCCGCCCAGGAGCCCCTCAAGGACCTCTTTGCGGGCCTGGAACTCCAGTTCGATAATGTCTTTTCCGTGGGTGATTTCCTCGATCTGGGAGATGGCACCATGGGTGTGGTGGTGTCGATCAACTGGCGAGACACCTGCCTGAAGGATGTCACCGGTGCACTGGTGGTGGTGCCCAACACCAAGGTCACCGAAGTGGTGGTGCGCAACTACGTGGCCTTTGGTGCCATGGGCAACCGCTTCAACCTCGGCCTCGATTACAGCCTGCCCCCCTCCCAGGCCCGGCAACTGCTGCTGGAGGTGCTCAGCAAACATCCCCGCGTGCTGGAGAACCCCCCTCCGGCCGTGCGGGTGCAGGCCTTCGCCGACAGTGCCATCACCTACGACATCATCGCCTTCCAGCCACCGGGGAACCTCGGTGACATGCTCGACCTGCGCAGTGAACTGCTGGAGCAGATCTGGTTCAGCCTGGAGCGCACCGGCCAGTGCGTCCCCTATCCGGTGCGTGAACTCCGAGAGAAACGGACCGTCCTTGATGCGGGGCATCCTGACCAGCGCGGCCTTGACCAACGGCGCGCCCTGCTCAGCCGCAACTCGCTCTTCGGTGACCTCAGCGAGGAGGAAATGCACCAGCTGGCCAGGACCACCCGCTGTCTGCGCTTTGCGCCAGGGGAAGTGGTGGTGCGCGAGGGCAACCGAGGTGATTCCCTTTTCCAGGTTGTTCAGGGAATGGTCGAGGTGCTCAAGGACCAGGAGGATGCGGAACCGTTCCAGGTGACCTGCCTGAAACCCGGCGATGTCTTCGGTGAGATGTCAATGCTCGCCGACAGCCAGCGCAGCGCCACCGTCCGGGCACTGGAGGAATGCCAGCTTCTGGAGGTCTCACGCACCAGCCTGGGTCCCTTGCTGATTCAGAACCCGCCGCTGATGGACCGAATGGCCCACCTGGTGAGCCAACGCCGCGGCGAGCTGGAGGGGATGGAGAGGGACAAGGTGAAGCAGCATGAGAATCAGCTGCTCAAGCGCATGAAGCAGCTGTTCGAGACTCTGACTCTGTGATGAGCGCCTCAGGCTGAGGCGCTCATTGCCTGGGGCTGGAGACTGTTCAGCTGGCGTCGTAGCACTCCGAGAAGGCGTCCTTGATCTGAGTGCTCTTGCCTAGCTGACTCTGACCGGAGGTGTGCAGGCTCAGCAGGGCCTGGTACTGGCTGCGGCTGAGCTTGCCCTGGCTGACGAATTCGCCGTCGGGCGAGAAACGGGCCACTTCACAGCGACAGACGTAGGTGGTGTTGCCCGAGGGATCACCGGCTGCAGCCGCAGAGGAGCCCGAAGGGGTGGAGTCCTGCTTCTCCTCGTAGCCCGCCTCAGGGCCCACGTAACCCTGCCCCTCCAGCACCACGAAATCGAACAGGCCGTCGTCAGCGCGGGTGAGGACGTAGGTGGTGCCCTTCACCCCCAGCACCTTGGTGCCGAGGCAGGCCTTCTGGGGGCCGCTCACCAGCACGGCTCCCTTGCTGAGGCGGAAGCAGGCATTGCCGAGGGTGATCACACTGGATCGACCCATGAAGCCCGTGGCGGTTTTGTCGAAGAGGAGCTCGGCGCGGCTCTTGCCAGTACGAACCTGCTGGCCGGCGCGGGCCACTTCATTGACCCGGGCAGCCTTGTTGTCGATGTAGACCTGATTGCCATCCACCAGTCTCTTGATGGTGGCCTGCTCGAAGGCTGCTGCACTGATCGGGGCGGCAGGTGCCATCAGCACGGCCTGCAACAGGCCAATCTGAAGGAAGCCGCCAAACGCTGCGACAAGGCGATGGTCCATGAAGCGTAGAAGTAAGCGATCAAATGCAGGCTAGCTCTGATTCTGCTCATAAAACTCCCTCGGTTGCATCGTGAACACCACCTGCCCCCCCTGGCCGCGGATCTCGAACTCGCCCACCCGCTCCAGGTCCCATTCGGGCTTGGCGTACTCGGCCACAACACGGCTGAGGATGATGTCACGTCCCGACTGCTTGGCCACACCCTCCAGGCGGCTGGCCATGTTGACCGTGTCACCGATCACGGTGTAATCCATGCGCGAGGCGCAGCCGATGTTGCCGCTGATCACAGGCCCTGCGCTCAGGATCATCACCTGCTCCCAGGGGTCCTTGCCCTGGTCGGCCCAGCGTTGGTTCAGGGCCTCCATCTGGTCCTGAAGCTCCAGAATCGCCTCCAGCGCCGACTGCACTTCCACCGCCATTCCCCTGTTCAGGGGCACCCCGAAGACGGCCAGCACCGCATCTCCCATGTACTTGTCGATGATCGCTCCCTTGCTCTGAAGGGTATCCACGACAACAGCGAAGTACTCATTGAGTTGTTGCACCAGTTGGCTGGCTTTGCCCTCCTGGCTCATCTGGGTGCTGCGCTGGGTGAAGCCGCGCACATCGCAGATGAACACCACCACCTCCGAGACCTTCCCCCCCAGTAGTTCATCGGCCTCCTCCGGCTGGCTGGCGATCTGGGCCGCCACCGCCGGTGAGAGGTAGCGCTCCAGCATCCGGCGCAGACGCAGGCGATTCCACTGCAGGCGCACCGTGGCATCGCCGGCACTGACCAGACCGGTGGCGAAGGTGAAGGCGGACAGTCCGAGCAGGCCGATGCCGGCCCCGGTGGTGCTCAGCAGGATCAGCCCCATGAGCACAATCCCCCCTGCCAGCAGTGTCAGGGCACCGAGCCGCAGCTGCGGCTTCTCAGTTCTGGTGCTGGCCAGCCCCAGAGCCAGCACCCACAGGCCTAGCAAAGGGGCCAGGTACCAGGCGAGAGGGGGGATGTAGAGGGCCCGGCCCTCCAGCCGGTTGGCGATCTCGGCAGCGTGAATCTCGACTCCAGGCATGCCCTCAGCACCCGCGAAGGCTGTCCGGTGGATGTCCTGGAGCACGCTGGCGGTGGGCCCGATCAGCACCACCTGATTGCGGAAGGCGCCCTGGTCGTTGAGGCGGGCGAAGCTGCCCGACTCCAGCACTTCCCAGATCGAGATCGTGGGAATCGTGCGGGGCGGGCCATAGGGGTCGACCAGGGGCCGCCAGTTGGCGAGGATCGGCGGTGGAGGGATCTCCGCCAGCCGGCCCTTGGCGATCAGCTGGCTAGAAAGTCCAGGTGGCACATCCAGCATCCCCGAGGTCCGCAGCTGCGCGGCATAGGTGCTGGGGCGCAGGCGGATGTAGCCATCGGGATCCTGCAGGCCATTGAGCAGCCCCGAACTGCTGGGCCCGGCAGCTTCGCTCAGGAAGGGCATGGCGGAGCTGAGGGTGAGGCCCCCCACCCGGCCGCGGCTCTCGAACACCTGGGCCCCGAGCACCACCCGGCCGGTGTGGCGGCGGAGGGCCGTGGCGAGGGCAGCGTCATCATCCGGGCCATGGCTGCTGGGGGCATCGAAGAGAAGGTCGAAACCCACCGCCCGGGCACCGGCGGAGAAGAGGCGGTCCAGCACCCGGTCGTAGATCGCCCGCGGCCAAGGCCAGTTCGTCAGGCGGCGCAGCTCCTTGTCCTGGCTGAGGTCGGCGTTCTGCCCCTGCACGAGGCTGTAGTCGTCGATGCCCACGATCACCACCCCGGAGGGGGGCTTGCGCGGACCACGCAGCTCCTGACTGCGGGAGGAGAGATCCAGCTGCCAGCGCTCGTAGAGATCGGGGAAGAGCCCAAAGCCGAGGGCACAGGCGCTGGCCCAGGCCACGAACACCCCGTAACGCCGCAGCCAGGTGACCGCTCTGGGTGTCATCGGCGCAGGGAGATCACAGGTGTTCCATCAAAGTGAGTTGATAGCTGGTGAGCGCGAGCTTGGTGCCGAGATCACGGGTGAGGGCCAGTAACAATTCAGTGACGACATCGGGCTCCCATTGGCGAAGGTTATCAAAATCGTGGCGCTCAAGCACCCAGCAGCTGCCGTCGAGATCCGCCGTCACATCCGCTGTGCGGGGCGTACCGGAGAGAAAGGCGATTTCCCCGAAGCACATTCCCGGCTCAAAGGTGGCCAGACGCGATTCATGGGTCTGCCCGTCACTGCCTGGCAGTTCGATGGTGATGGTGAAGCGCCCCTCCCGCACCAGAACAAGCTCATGCCCTGAATCGCCCTTTCTGATCACATGGTCCCCCTTGGCAAAGGTGCGGCATTGCATCAGATCGGCAAGGGTCTGGCGGTGGCTGGGTTGCAACAGGCCCAGGAAGCCCAGGGTCTGATCGATCTCCGAACTGAAAAGAGGATCGCGATCCTCTCCCTTGGTTGAATCCAGCAGCAGATCTTCGGCCCATTCCAGGGCCTGATCCAGTTGCTCGAACTGGGGCATCTCCTCCACCCCCCCGACCACACTGAGCGTGCGGGGAAGGTTGAGATGCCGGGCCCGGGCCATCAGCACAACCACTCCCCGACGCCGGAGGGCCGAGAGCTCATTGAGGAACAACCCCCTGGATTCGACCGGGAGTTCTGTGACATGGGCCACATCCAGCACCAGGATCCAGACATCGGACATGATCCCCATGAGCTCGGAGAGCAGCCTCTCGATCGCGGCGAAATCGAGTACTCCCTGGGTATGCACGATCCGGATCGCGTCACGCCGTTCCTGCAGCAACCTGGTCTGATTCGATGCCCGCCATCGCCGTGACTGGCGCTGGGAGCCTTTGTAGGACCGCCGAATCGTGCAACTGGTCTGGGGATACTGATTGAAGAGACTGAGACCAAGGCTGTCGGCGAGCTCGTTGCAGATCGCAATGCCGCGCACGCTGTTGCCCAGCTCATCGAGCGGCGGTGAATAGGTGGCGATGCCGAGCCGGCCTGGCACCACCGCCAGCACGCCCCCACCCACGCCGCTCTTGGCCGGCATGCCCACGTCCTAAAGCCACTGACCGGCAAAGTCGTAGGTGCCGCAAGTAGCCATCAGGGCCAGCATGCGCACGGTGATCTCGGGCGTGAGCGGCCGGGCGCCGGTGAAGGGATTGAGACCCTGACACGCCAGAGTGGCGGCCATCACCGCCAGATCGTGGCAGGTGACGGTGATTGAGCACTGTTTGAAATAGAGGTCGAGGGACTCTTCAGGATCATCCTCGATGATTTCGAAATTGCGCAGCAGGTGGCCGATGGCCCGATTGCGGTGGCCGGTGGCCCGTTCCGACTGAAACACCACCTGATCGATGCTGAGTCGACGCCCGGCCAGTTCGCTGAAGAAGTCGAGCATCAGGGCTTCCGCCTGATCCGGGTCGTGGTTCCAGATCTGCGCTGTGGTGGCGATCGCCCCCGCGTTGATCATCGGATTGCGGGGACGGCCCGACTTTTGGTCGAGACTGATGGCGTTGAAGGCATCTCCGGAAGGCTCCACTCCAACCTTGGTGGCCAGATATTCATCGGAGAACAACTTCAGGGTCAGGACATAGGCGAACGGTTTGGAGATTGACTGGATTGTGAATGGCCTGCGGGTATCCCCCACCTCATAGACACGACCATCCACAGTGGTCATGGAGATACCGAAATCCGAGGGATTGGCCTTGGCCAGCTCCGGGATGTAATCAGCAGGAGCGCCATCCTCAAGCCGTGAATAGCGCTGATGCAGATCCTCGAGCAGCCCCTGAATGATGTCTGAGGTGCTGCCGGGAGAATCAATCATCGACTCAGGCTCCAGCGGGGCGTGGAAAGCCGCATCGGGCTGATACCACTCCCCATCCAGGCGGCGAGTCTGTCGCAGTCGCTACTTGGGCAGCTGCCCTGGGCCGATCACGAGAGCTGGCTGATCAGGTCAACACGGGCCTGCTCCAGGGCCGGATCGAGGGCGGCGGCATCGCGCCCGCCCGCCTGGGCCAACTGGGGGCGACCGCCGCCGCCGCCGCCGCAGCGCTTCGCCACCGCACCGATGAAACTGCCGGCTTTCGGCCCGGCAGCGACAACCTCGGCGCCGAAGGCCGCCACCAGCACCAGCTTGGCTGGCTCCTCAGGGGCGGGCAGCCCCCCCAACACCACCGCAGCGGCCGAGCCCAGACCCTGCTGGAGCTGCTGGGCGGCCGTCTGCAGGGCGGCACCCTCCACCCCATCGAGCCGCGCCACCAGCACCCGGAACGCCCCCACCTGGCGGGCACCGGCAGCCAGGGCCGAAGCCCGCGCCAGGGCCAGCTCGGAGCGGGCCGCCGCCAGCGCCTTGGCGCTGGCCCTGAGCTCGTCCTGGAGGCTGCCCACCCGCTCGAGGATCTCGCCGGGCTGCACCTTGAAGCGATCCCCCAGGGCTCGCACCACGGTGTCGCGTTCCTTGAGATAATCGAGCACCGCAGGGCCGGCCACCGCCTCGATGCGCCGGATGCCAGCGGCCACTCCACTTTCGCTCACAATCCGGAACAGGCCGATCTCCGCCGTGTTGGCCACGTGGGTGCCGCCACAGAGCTCCATTGACACCCCCGGCACATCCACAACCCGCACCGTATCGGCGTATTTTTCGCCGAACATGGCCACAGCCCCGGCCGAGCGCGCCCGCTCCAGCTCCATCTCGTGCACCTCCAGAGCATGGGCATCGCCGATCCAGCCATTGATCAGTTCCTCGATCCGCTCCAGATCCTCGGGGCTGATGGCATGGGGGCAGTGAAAGTCGAAGCGCAGCCGCTCGAAATCCACCAGGGAGCCGGCCTGGGCAATCGAGGGATCCACTAGCTGTTTCAGGGCCGCCTGCAGCAGGTGGGTGGCGGTGTGGTGGGCCTGGACCCGGCGGCGGCAGGCGCGGTCCACCAGGGCGGTGAGCGTGTCGCCCAAGGCCAGCTCACCCCGCTCGATCCGGCCGTGGTGAACGATCAGCTTGCGCTGAAGGCTGACCGCCTCGATGCGCACGATCACGCCGGCTTCGGCCCCAGCCCTGGGGGCACCCCCCGCCAGCACACCGCGATCACCGATCTGGCCGCCGGATTCGCCGTAGAACGGCGTGGAGTCGAGCACGATCTGAACCGCATCCCCCGCCCGGGCGCCCTGGGCCGGCTCACCGTTCACCACCAAGGCCATCACCTGGCTGGGGTGCTCCAGGGCCTCATAACCGCGGAACTCAGTGGCCGGCAGCTGCTCGGCCATGGCCTCGATCGCCCCCTGCAGGGTGAGGTCCAGGCGCACGGCCGCCGACTTGGCCCGCTGGCGCTGGGCCTCCATCGCCCGCTCGAAACCGGCCAGGTCCACCGCCAGCCCGTGCTCCTCGGCGATCTCCTCGGTGAGCTCCAGCGGGAAGCCATAGGTGTCGTAGAGCTCAAAGGCCTGCTCACCGCTGATCTGGCTCGGGCCAGTGGAGAGAACATCCGCCAGCAACTTCTCGCCGCGCTCAAGGGTTTCCAGGAACCTGGCCTCCTCCCGGGCCAGCTCGGCCATGATCGCCTCGCGCCGCTCCACCAGCTGGGGATAGGCATCGACCATCAGGGCAATCGCTGCCTCCCCCATGGCCGTGAGGAAGGGGGTGGTGATGCCCAGCAGGCGGCCATGGCGTACCACCCGCCGCAGCAGGCGCCGCAGGATGTACCCCCGACCCAGATTCGAGGCGGTCACCCCATCGGCGATCAGCTGGGTGATGGCGCGGCTGTGGTCGCCGATCACCTTCAAGGAGGTCTGGCCGCGGCCATCCAGCTGGCTGTAGTTGACCCCCGCCAGGGTGGCGGCTGTTTCGATCAGGGGATAGATGAGGTCGGTTTCGTAGTTGTTCGGCACCCCCTGCAGGATCTGGGCCATGCGCTCAAGGCCCAGACCCGTGTCGATGTTCTGCTTCTCCAGCGGCGTGAGGTGGCCCTCGGCGTCGCGGTTGAACTGCATGAACACCAGGTTGTAGAACTCGATGAAGCGGCTGTCGTCCTCCAGATCGAGGGGGCCGTCGCCATCGCCCAGCTCGGGGCTGAAGTCGTAGTAGATCTCCGAGCAGGGGCCGCAGGGGCCGGTGGGGCCCGACACCCAGAAGTTGTCGGCCTCACCGAGGCGCACAATCCGCCGCGGGTCGACCCCCACCGTGTCGCGCCAGATTGCCGCCGCCTCGTCGTCGTCGCGGAAGACGCTCACCACCAGGTGCTTCGGATCCAGGCCGAAGACCGTGGTGGCGAGTTCCCAGGCCCAGGTCATCGCCTCGGTCTTGAAGTAATCGCCGAAGGAGAAGTTGCCGAGCATCTCGAAGAACGTGTGGTGCCGTGCCGTGCGGCCCACGTTCTCGATGTCGTTGGTGCGGATGCACTTCTGACTGCTGGTGGCCCGCGCTGCCGGCGGCTCCGCCTGACCCAGAAACACCGGCTTGAAGGGCAACATGCCGGCGATGGTGAGCAGCACCGTGGGGTCGTCGGGCACCAGGGAGGCGCTGGCCATGCGCCGGTGTCCCCGAGCTTCGTAGAAGGCCAGGAAGGCCTCTCGGATCTCGGCGCCGCTGTGGGGGCGGGAGCGCCGCTCGTAGCGGCTGGAGGTGGTGGCAGCCATGGCCGGACGCGGCAAATCAACCCTGGAGAGGGCATGATCGCCCAGCACAGGTCCCAACCGATTCCAGCTGTCCCCGTGCCCGCCCTGACGGCCCCAACCGATCACCGCGCCCAGCTGAGGCTGCAGTCGATCGTCTGGGCGCTGCTGGCGGGCGCCACCGCCCTGGCCCTGGCCCTGGTGCTGGGGCTGAGGCCGGCGCTGCGGGCGGGGGGTTGCGGCTTTTTTTATGGCCTGCTGGCCTTTCACCTGCAGCGGGTCGATCCCGACGACAGCCACCTGCAGGCGGGCCTGGTGGGGGCTGTCTGCGGCATCCGCAGCCTGGGCACCAGCCCCGAGCTGCCGGCGGCGGCGGAGCTTCTGAGCCAGGGGGGGCTGCGCCTGCTGCCGGGGCTGGCGCTGGAGCTGCTGCTGGTGTGGCTGCCGCTGTGGCTGCCGCTGGCGGGCAGTGCCCTGGTGCTCCAGGCCCTGCAGCGCTGGCTGCCCCCCCTGAGGCCCTAGCCACGGCCTGGGGCGCTCCATCCGGCAGAGTGCTGCTGGGAGTCGCTCCGCTCATGCGAGCCGAGGCGATGTCCGTGGTCAATGTTCGTGGTTGCTGCCGGTGTTCACGATGCGACGCCACCCCTGCTCTGAGTGGGCCCAGAGGCCATGAGCCTGCTGCACGCCACCTGGCTGTCGGCCGACACCGCCGCCGTGCCCTCCCTGGGGGGCGGCTACCGGCCGGGCCTGCTGCTCTGGGCCGACACCTGGCGGGTGGCCGAGCCCCAGGCGCCAGCCACGGAGGCGCCCCTGCACCCCCTCAGCCTCGACCAGGACGACCTGGGCGGCTGGCTGGAGGAGGCCGACCTCTGGACCGAGGATTTCCGCCCGGCCAGCGCCACCCTCTGCCTGCCCAGCCGCCGCCAGGGGGCCAGGGGCAAGAAGAAAATTGACAGCGGCAGCTGGAGCGGCCTGCCCCTGCAGGCGGGCGAGCCGATCCCGAAATCGGTGGAGTGGTGGCCCTGGCGTGTGGAGGGCTGGTGGCTGGAGCCCGGCGCCGCCACCCTCTGGCTGGGGCGTCTGCCCCTCTCCGGCGACCATCCCGACCTGGCCGATGACCTGCGCTGGTGGAGTCATCTGCAGCGCTGGTCACTGAGCCTGCTGGCCCGCGGCCGGGTGCTGCCCCAGGTGGAGGGGGGCCGCGCCCGCTGGCTGCCGCTGATCAACCGCGAAGACGACCGGCGTCGCCTGGAGGATCTGGCCTCGCGTCTGCCCCAGGTGGCGGTGGCGGCCCTGGAGCCGGGCCAGGGGGAGGCGGGCGTGGCGATGGCCTGCTGGCGGCCGGGATCCGGGAGGCGGCGACTGGCTTCGATCCTCACGCACCTGGTGGATGCCCGCATGCGGGCGGGCTTCGCCCCCAGCGAGGGGGGGCTGGATCCACTGCTGACGGCCTGGCAGCGGGCCCTCGGTCCCGGCGATGGGCGCCTCGATCTCAACGACGACGACTGCGAGCGCCTGCAGGTGGCCACCCACCACTGGCGCGAGGCGGTGGCCGGCCGAGTGGAACCGGCAAGGGCCTGCCTCGAGCTCGACACCCCCGGCGAAGGGGAAGACCTCTGGCCCCTGCGCTTCAGCCTCCAGGCCGAGGCCGACCCCAGCCTGCTGCTGCCCGCCGCCGGGGTTTGGGCCGCAGGGGCCGGCTGCCTGCAGCTGGGTGACACCGAACTGCAGCAACCCGGTGAACTGCTGCTGGAGGGCCTCGGGCGGGCCCTACAGGTGTTCGAGCCGATCGAGCGGGGTCTGGACACCGCCACCCCGGAGCGGATGGAGCTCACCCCGGCGGAGGCCTTCGTGCTGGTGCGCATCGCCGCCCTGAAGCTGCGCGATGTGGGCGTGGGCGTGGTGCTGCCCCCCAGCCTCAGCGGCGGCCTGGCCAGCCGGCTGGGCCTGTCGATCCAAGCCGACCTGCCCGAGCGCTCCCGGGGCTTCAGCCTCGGTGAAAGCCTGCAGTCGGAGTGGGAGCTGATGATCGGCGGCGTCACGCTCACCCTGCGGGACCTGGAGCGGCTGGCTGGCAAGCGCAGCCCGCTGGTGCAGCACAAGGGGGCCTGGATCGAGCTGCGTCCGGGTGATCTGCGCAATGCCGAGAAGTTCTGCGCCCTCGATCCTGTGCTCAGCCTCGATGACGCCCTGCGTCTGACCGGCAACGAGGGGGAGACACTGCAGCGGCTGCCGGTGCACCGCTTCACGGCCGGCCCGAGGCTGAAGGCGGTACTGGAGCAATATCACCAACAGAAGGCCCCCGATCCGCTGCCTGCCCCCGAGGGGTTCGCCGGCCAGCTGCGGCCCTACCAGGAGCGCGGCCTGGGCTGGCTGGCCTTCTTGCATCGCTTCGATCAGGGGGCCTGCCTGGCCGATGACATGGGCCTGGGCAAGACGATCCAGCTGCTGGCCTTCCTGCAGCACCTCAAGGCGGAGCAGGAACTGAAGCGGCCCGTGCTGCTGGTGGCCCCCACCTCGGTGCTCACCAACTGGCTGCGGGAAGCGAAGGCCTTCACGCCGGAACTGAGCGTGGTGGAGCACTACGGCCCCCGCCGGCCCTCCACCCCCGCCGCCCTCGCCAAGAAACTGGAGGGGGTGGATCTGGTGCTCACCAGCTACGGCCTGCTGCAGCGCGACAGCGAGCTACTGGCCAGCCTCGACTGGCAGGGGGTGGTGATCGACGAGGCCCAGGCGATCAAGAACTCCTCGGCGCGCCAGTCACAGGCAGCCAGGGATCTGGCACGCCCGCTCAAGCAGAGCCGCTTCCGCATCGCCCTCACCGGCACCCCGGTGGAGAACCGGGTGAGCGAGCTCTGGGCCCTGATGGACTTCCTCAACCCCAAGGTGCTGGGGGAGGAGGAGTTCTTCCGTCAGCGCTACCGCCTGCCGATCGAGCGCTACGGCGACATGGCCTCGGTGCGCGACCTCAAGGCCCGGGTGGGTCCGTTCCTGCTGCGGCGCCTCAAGACCGACCGCTCGATCATCTCCGACCTGCCCGAGAAGGTGGAACTGAAGGAATGGGTGGGGCTCTCAGCGGAGCAGGTGAAGTTGTATCGCCGCACGGTGGATGAAACCCTCGATGCCATCGCCCGGGCCCCCCTGGGCCAGAAGCACGGCCAGGTGCTGGGGCTGCTCACCAAGCTCAAGCAGGTCTGCAACCACCCGGCCCTGATGCTCAAGGAAGGAGAGGTGGGGGCCGGCTTCAGCGCCCGCTCGGCCAAGTTGCAGCGGCTGGAGGAAATCGTGGAAGAGGTGATCGCGGCGGGCGACCGGGCCCTGCTGTTCACCCAGTTCGCCGAATGGGGCCATCTGTTGCAGGCCCACCTGCAGCAGCGCTTCCACCAGGAGGTGCCCTTCCTTTACGGCAGCACCAGCAAGGGGGAGCGACAGGCGATGGTGGATCGCTTCCAGGACGACCCCCGCGGGCCGCAGCTTTTCCTGCTCTCGCTCAAGGCGGGCGGTGTGGGGCTCAATCTCACCCGCGCCAGCCACGTGTTCCACATCGACCGCTGGTGGAATCCGGCTGTGGAGAACCAGGCCACCGACCGGGCCTACCGCATCGGCCAGACCAACCGGGTGATGGTGCACAAGTTCATCACCAGCGGCTCGGTGGAGGAGAAGATCGACCGCATGATCCGCGAGAAGGCCCGCCTGGCGGAAGACATCGTGGGCAGCGGCGAGGAGTGGCTCGGGGGCCTCGATCCCGGCCAGCTGCGCGACCTGGTGGCCCTTGAGGAGTGAACCGGGGATGAGCGCTGCCATTGCCCTGCTGGCCAGCGCCGTGGTGCGCTCGCCCACCAACCGGCCCGATCTGCTCTGCCTGCGGGCCCACGCCATTCACCATCAGCGCCGATCCGCCCCAGAACCTGGTGTTCGAACAGCAGCAGGGCGTGGGCTTTGTGCTGCACACCGGGGATGTGATGCATCTGCTGGACTCCCGTGAGCAGGACCCGCGCAACTTCATCCGGCCCTACCGGAAGTGGCTGATGGGTGGGGAGAACTGGCGGCGGCTACAGCTTGCGAGGCCAGCGGCCCCAGGGGGGAACACTGCTGGAAGCCCCCCAGGGCAGGAGCGGACAGTGGCCCACTCCGAGCTGCTCGTGGGACGCACGGACCGAAAAGGTGTCGGGGCACTGGCGCAAGGAGCAGCTGGCACCGATCAACCTGTAGAGATAAGCCAGCCGCAGCCAGCCCCGGTGTCCCTCGCCATCGCCCTGCTCACGGTGTCGGATCGCCGCAGCGCCGATCCCTCCAGCGCTGACCCCTCCGGCGATGCCCTGCAGCAACGGCTGGAGGCCGCGGGCCACCGCCTCCAGCAGCGCCAGCTGGTGCCCGACAACTGCTACGCCATCCGTGCGGCATTGAGCAGCTGGATTGCCGATCCGGCCGTGCAGGTGGTGATCAGCAGCGGCGGCACGGGCCTCACCGGCCGTGATGGCACGCCGGAGGCGGTGACTCCCCTGCTGGACAAAACCATCGAGGGTTTCGGGGAGCTGTTCCGGGTGCTCTCCTTCGACACCATCGGCACCAGCAGCCTGCAGAGCCGCTGCCTGGCGGGGGTGGCCAACGGCACGATCGTCTTCGTGCTGCCAGGTTCGCTCAATGCGGTGGAAACCGCCTGGGACAGGCTGATCAGCGCTCAGCTCGATGGCACCACCCAGCCCTGCAACCTGGTGCAGCTGTTGCCACGGCTGAGGGAAGATTCCCGCCAACCGGCGACGGACCCGGGATGAAACGGTGAGCTCTGAACCACGCCCGTCATGGGCAACAGCTGGAATGACTTGACGACCGGATGCAGCGACGGGAATGGCAAAGCAGGTGGTGGGACAAACCGTGGGACGGGTGGAGGCAATCTGGCGGTACCCGGTCAAGTCGATGCTGGGAGAAAGCCTCAAAGCCGCCTCCATCGGCAGCGCTGGCCTGCTCGGCGACCGGGCCTATGCCCTCTGGGACCACGCCACCGGCCGGGTGGCCAGCGCCAAGAACCCCAGGCTCTGGAAAAATCTGCTCGGCTTTGCGGCCCAGTGCCTGGAGCCGCCTCAGGAGTGCGGTGGAGCCACAGCTGTGGCGATCAGTGCACCTGGCGGAGCCCAAGGCGCCCCAGACGAGGCCAGGGTGATCAGCAGCGATCCCGCCGTGGACAGCTGGCTCTCGCAGCGGCTGGGCCGGCAGGTGAGTTTGCTGAATCAGGCTCCCAAGGGTGCCAGCCTGGATCAGTACTGGCCGGAGGTGCAGGAGCGGGAGTTTCAGGATGTGGTCAATGAACTGGTGCTGCCGGTGGGCACGTTCTTCGATTCCTGCCCGATCCATGCCATCAGCACCACCAGCCTGGAGCGGCTAAGGCAACTGGAGCCTCAGCTGGACTTTGCCGTGGAGCGCTTTCGCCCAAACCTGCTGATCCGCCCGGAAGTTGGCAGCAGCGGGTTTGTCGAAGAATCCTGGATTGGCCACAGCCTGGGCCTGGGGGATGACCTGCGTCTGCAGGTCAACGACGGCTGTCCCCGTTGCGTGGTGACCACGCTGGGCCAGGGGGAACTGCCGGAAACCCTGGAGATCCTGCGGGCCACCGCCAGGCACAACAACGTGGTGGCCGGGATCCGACTGAGCGTGACCAATCCCGGCCAAGTCCGCGTAGGAGATCTGGTGACCCTGCTGGACTGAACCCAAAGGCGACGGATCTGACTAGAGACTAGGAAAGAGGCCCTCAGCTTTCGCTCAGCCAGTAGAACTGGCCACCCTGCAGAGTGGTGCAAGCGTCATGCTGAGCAGGCTTGATTCCGCTCTAGAGATCTATGTAATTAGCCTGCGGGTTGATGCCATAGCGGCTGTAACTTTCCAGCTCGAGCTGCTGGGGGTGGTCGGCGAAGTTGGCAATCACGAACACTTTCTCCGAGCTCCTGAGATGGCTGTAGCGGAGGCAGCAGGGAAGGTGCTGGCTGTCGGAATGGATCAGCTCGCGGTTGTTGAAATCAGTAAAGGCGGATGTCTCCTTGCGGACGGAGATCATTCGCTTCATCGCAGTGAAGATCGTACAGTCCACCGTGCCACGCTGATGCCGCAGGGCGGCCTTCTCCCAGTCAATCTTTGGGCGGTGCACCCAGCGACTGACGTTGGACTTACTGGAATCGCTGATGTAACTGTAGTCGTTGAGCTGGCCCAACGCGTCACCATTCTAGATCAGTGGGATTCCACCGAAGGAAAGGATGATGCCATTGAGCAGCAGAATTTTGCCAATGGCCATGTTGATCAGCCCTTGATCACCCTTTCCCAAGGCCGATTCAGACCCAGCTAGGGAGGCCAGGGACCCACAGATTCTCGCGTCAACGGTGGAGTCGTTACGCATGAACTTAAGCCCCCTGGCAGTGTCGGCGAACTTACTGCTGAAATAATCAATCAGAAACTTGCGGTGGGAATGGGGCTCATGACCTGCAGCAGCAATATCCTTGTCATCAAAGCAAAAGCCGATGTCGTCATGGCAGCGAATGTAGGTTAGCCAGGGGGCTCAATCCAACTTTGTAGGCAGACTTTTGATCCCTTCTCGCGACAGCTTGGTGTTCCGTGTGGCGATGCCATCCCAGAGGAGTGCCAGCAACGTGGCGTTGTAGGCAATCTCACACTCCTTCGCCACGATGGCATCCTCGCCAAAGTGTTTCGCCACTTCGCCTGGCGCCACAATGGCCTCAGCAATGAAAACCACACCAGGGGCCGTGACCTGACAACCTGACTGACCGACACATCTCAGGTAAGACCGTCGACTGAGACAGCACCGCACAGAGCATCGAGGAGCGGCGGCAGCTCAATTCGTGTGAACCAGGGCTGCTTCTGGCGGCGCTGCACGCCAAAGCTGGGGATGCAGGG
>NZ_JAGQBF010000011.1 GCF_024345495.1 Synechococcus sp. RedBA-s
CACGGCGCCGCAGCAGCCAGCTGGGCTGCCCCTCTTGCCACTCCATTACAGCCTCTCCTGCCACAGCTCAAGCAACCAGATGCAGGCCATAGGCTGCCAAAAAGCCGCGACAGCCTCGTGTTCCGCAATCTGCTGATCGCCGATTCCGGCAAGGGCCACGTCGAGGAAATGGTGCGCATGCTGCGGGAACTCCCGGCGTTCCGACAGGCCCGGCTCAACCTGCTGCACGTGGTGCCAGAGCAGGCCGGCGAGGATTTTCAGGAGCACTGGCAGAAAGCCTCTGGCATCGTGGCCGACGCGATCCAGCGGCTGGGGCTCGATCCCACGGAGGTGAATGCCATCATTCGCCAGGGCGACACCAAGCAGACCGTTCTCAAGGTGGCCGACGAGCTGGATGCCGATCTGATCCTGATGGGGTCGAGGGGTCTGGGGCGGCTGCAGTCAATCCTGGCCAACAGCTCCAGCCAGTACGTCTTTCAGCTCTCGACTCGGCCGATGCTGCTGGTGCGCGACGACCTCTATGTGCGCCACGTGAACAGGGTGATGGTGACCCTCGACGGCACCGGCGTGGGCGATGACGCCCTCAGGATCGCCTGCGAACTGGTGCGGGAGATCCCCGGAGGAACCCTCACAGGCGTGCACATCTCCCGCCAGGACATCCAGCCCAGCCGCGGTGGCAAAAGCCCCGCCGACCTGGTGATCGACAAAGCGGTGCAGCGGGCCCGCACCCTCGGGGTGGAGCTCAAGGGTATTCATGGCACCGGCGACGTCGGCCGCGGGGTCTGTGCCATGGCCAATGAGACCAAGGCCGATCTGCTGGTGATCGCCTCCCAGGACCGCAGACCCCTCGTGGCCAGGAGTCTGGTGGACATCGACCGTCTGCTGGGCAGCTCCGTGAGCGATTACATCCGCGTGCATGCACCGGCACCGGTGCTGCTGGTGCGGGAGCCCGAATCAGGCCGCTGAGCCCTTAGAGCCTGCGCTGAAGACACCAAAAAAATGCCGATGACCATGGATGTCATGGCCACCGGCGGTAGTTCAGCGTGGGAGGCCAAAGAACGTTCAAGAGGCTTTGAAACCGCCCCGAACCAGGCTCAACCCTGCTCGCGGCTGCTGGTCTGGATGTAGAGAACGATCAGGAAGACGGCCGGCACCAGCACGAACATGAGGCTGGCCACAAAACCCAGATCATTGGTTTCCATGGAAGCTTTAGGGCGGGTTGAGGGTGGCGTGGGGCGACCGTATCACCCACCGATGGGGCCCTACTCCACCGCTTCACCGGCCGTAGCGGTTGACTCAAGGTCGGTGGGCTCAGCTGCCGGCGGCTCCTCCGTGGCCGGCCAGGCCGTGGGCCCGGCCCCCAGGGGCTCCGCCCGGGCCGCCGCCAGCAGGGCCTCACGATCAGCCAGGCCCGCCTGGGGCCTGGTGAGCACCACCAGCGAGCGCTGCACCAGGGCCTGACAGGCCAGACGCCAACCCTCGGGACGTCGGCGCAGCTTGCGGTCCTCCACGGCGGTGCGGGGGGTCAGCGCGCCCGGCGAGGCTTCGGCCACCACATCGACAAAGCAGGTGATGCACTGTCCGCAGCCACCACAATTGCCGAGCTGCCCCTTGAGCCCGTAGAGCTCCAGCCCTTCGCGCAGGGCCACCTCCCGCAGGTTTTCGCCGGGGTAGCACTCCACATCACGGCCCTCACGGGCGAAGCGGATCACGGGCATCAGGATCAGGCGCGGAAGCCTCCATTCTGAGCCCTGCAAGTTGCGTTTTGTAAATAACCATCCGGGTAAAGCGCCGGATCGCGCGTCACGGCTCGTTTCAGCTCGCCGGCCCCGCTCCCGCTGGCCAGGGGAACCCCTTACGATCGCAAGCACGGAACGATCCTTTTGATCGTCCACTGCTTGTGCTGGCGTCATGTCGTCACAGGCAGCTGTTCGTTACCCCGGACCTGACCCCCATGGGATTGCCCTGGTATCGGGTGCACACGGTCGTGATCAACGACCCGGGCCGCTTGCTGGCCGTGCACCTCATGCACACCGCTTTGGTCGCCGGCTGGGCCGGCTCCATGGCGCTCTATGAGCTCGCCATTTTTGATCCATCCGACTCGGTGCTCAACCCGATGTGGCGCCAGGGCATGTTCGTCATGCCGTTCATGGCCCGCCTGGGTGTAACCGGCAGCTGGAGCGGCTGGAGCATCACCGGAGAAACTGGAGTCGACCCCGGCTTCTGGAGTTTCGAAGGCGTCGCTGCCGCACACATCATTTTCAGCGGCCTGCTGTTCCTGGCCGCCATCTGGCACTGGACCTACTGGGATCTGGAGATCTGGCAGGACCCCCGTACCGGTGAACCGGCGCTGGACCTCCCCAAGATCTTCGGCATTCACCTGCTGCTCGCCGGCCTCGGCTGCTTCGGTTTCGGCGCCTTCCACCTCACCGGAGTCTTCGGACCGGGGATGTGGGTCTCCGATCCCTACGGCCTCACGGGTCACCTTGAGAAGGTGCAGCCCGCCTGGGGACCTGAAGGATTTAACCCCTTCAACCCGGGCGGGATCGTGGCCCACCACATCGCCGCCGGCATCGTGGGCATCATCGCCGGCATTTTTCACATCACCACTCGCCCACCGGAGCGTCTGTACAAGGCGTTGAGGATGGGGAACATCGAAACGGTGCTGGCCAGTGCCATTGCTGCGGTGTTCTTTGCGGCCTTCATCGTGGCCGGAACCATGTGGTATGGATCAGCAGCCACACCTGTGGAGTTGTTCGGCCCCACTCGCTACCAGTGGGATCAGGGCTACTTCCGCACCGAGATCAACCGCCGCGTCCAGACAGCCCTCGAGAACGGCTCCAGTGCCGAAGAGGCCTATGGATCCATCCCCGAGAAACTGGCCTTCTTCGACTACGTCGGTAACAGTCCAGCTAAGGGTGGTCTGTTCCGCGTCGGTCCGATGGTCAACGGCGATGGCCTGCCCACCACCTGGCTTGGTCACATCAGCTTCACCGACAAGGACGGCCGCAACCTCCAGGTGCGCCGCCTGCCCAACTTCTTTGAGAACTTCCCAGTGGTTCTCGAAGATGACCAAGGCATCGTCAGGGCTGATATTCCCTTCCGCCGCGCCGAAGCCCGCTACTCCTTCGAGCAGACCGGCGTGACGGCCACCATCTACGGCGGTGCCCTCAACGGCCAGACCTACACCGACCCTGCAGCTGTCAAGAAGCTGGCCCGCAAGGCCCAGTTGGGTGAAGCGTTCGAATTCGACCGCGAGACCTACCACTCCGACGGCACCTTCCGCAGCTCACCCCGCGGCTGGTTCACCTTCGGCCACGCCACCTTCGCCCTGCTCTTCTTCTTCGGGCACATCTGGCACGGCGCTCGCACCCTGTATCGGGATGTGTTCGCCGGCATCGACCCCGACCTGGGTGAGCAGGTGGAATTCGGCCTGTTCCAGAAGCTGGGAGACCGCACCACCCGCCGTCTCCCCGAGGGTTACATCCCACCGGCTGGCTCCAAGCTCAGCTGATCGCCCCCACTCAGGAGATTCTCGATGGAGAGCTTCGCTTACATCCTCATCCTCACCCTGGCGATCGCCACCCTCTTCTTCGCGATCGCCTTCCGCGATCCCCCGAAGATCGGCAAGTGAGACCCTGGGTCCACTGAGGCCCCAGACCCCATTCAGCCCTCGCCCCGGCGGGGGCTTTTTGATGTGCGCAGCCATCACCGGTAATCACCCATCAGCGGTTACCAACATCAAACGCCCTGCAAAGGACAGCGCAGTTCTGCCTCCGGCGCTGAATTGAGCACTACCCGCTTCTCAATCGGAGCGCAACTGACTACACTTTCAGGAATCAAACCGCGTGGGTCGCCAAGGGATGCAATGTCCCTCCTGCCAACACACCGAGAGCCGGGTGCTGGAATCCCGATCCGCGGACAGTGGCCGCAGTGTGCGCAGGCGGCGTGAGTGCCTCCACTGCGACTTTCGCTTCACCACCTACGAACGGGTGGAAACCGTGCCGATCACGGTGATCAAACGCACCGGCAACCGAGAGATCTTCAGCCGCAGCAAACTGCTGCATGGCCTGGTGCGCGCCTGCGAAAAAACCGGCCTTGAGCCCGCGCGTCTGGAATCCATCGTCGACGACATTGAGCTGCAACTGCAGCAGCAGCGCCACGGCCGCGAGGTGAGCAGCGCTGAGATCGGTGAACTGGTGTTGCAGCAGCTCAGCGAGATCAGCGAGGTGGCTTACGTGCGCTTCGCTTCGGTCTACAGGCAGTTCCAGGGCATCAGCGACTTCGTCGCCACCCTTGAGGGGCTCAGCGGCCGGACCTCTCGCCAGCGCCCTGATGGGGCCCTCGCCGCCGTGAGCTGAAGGCCTGGGGAGGGTGGATTTGTATGATCGTGGATCGCGTGCGTCTGTCGGCGGGCAGGCACTCGGTTCCCTTCATTCTGCCCTGGGCAGACCGCCCCCCCTTCCATGACCGTGACCCCTTCCGAGATCAGCAGCACCGAGGCCGAACTGGATCCGACGGGGGAGGCCCCGGCAGATCTTGATCCGACCAGCGAGACCTCGGCTGATCTGAACTTCGACATTCCGGAAGAGGTCCCCACAGCCGACGACCCCAGCAGCCGCGCCGCCAGCCGCGACACCGAAGGTGCCGGCTTCTCGCTGGAGGAGTTCGCCTCCCTGCTCAGCAAGTACGACTACAACTTCAAGCCCGGCGACGTGGTCAACGGCACCGTGTTCGCCATGGAGCCCAAGGGCGCCATGATCGACATCGGCGCCAAGACCGCAGCCTTCATGCCACTGCAGGAGGTGTCGATCAACCGGGTCGAGAACCTCTCCGACGTGCTGGAGCCCGGTGAGATCCGTGAGTTCTTCATCCTCAGCGAGGAGAACGAGGACGGCCAGCTCACCCTCTCGATCCGCCGGATCGAATACCAGCGGGCCTGGGAGCGGGTGCGTCAGCTCCAGAAGGAAGACGCCACCATCTACTCGGAGGTGTTCGCCACCAACCGCGGTGGTGCCCTGGTGCGGGTGGAAGGCCTGCGAGGCTTCATCCCCGGCAGCCACATCAGCACCCGCAAGCCCAAGGAAGATCTCGTTGCCGATTTCCTCCCCCTCAAGTTCCTGGAGGTGGACGAGGAACGCAACCGCCTGGTGCTCAGCCATCGCCGCGCCCTGGTGGAGCGCAAGATGAATCGCCTCGAGGTGGGCGAGGTGGTGATCGGCACCGTGCGGGGGATCAAGCCCTACGGCGCTTTCATCGACATCGGCGGTGTCAGCGGCCTGCTGCACATCTCCGAGATCAGCCACGAGCACATCGAGACCCCCCACACGGTGCTCAACGTGAACGATCAGATGAAAGTGATGATCATCGACCTCGACGCCGAGCGGGGCCGCATCTCCCTCTCCACCAAAGCCCTCGAGCCCGAACCCGGTGACATGCTCACCGATCCCCAGAAGGTGTTCGACAAGGCCGAGGAAATGGCCGCCCGCTACAAGCAGATGCTGCTGGAGCAGGCCGAGGAGAACGAGCCCATGGGCGTCACCCTCGACTGAGCGCCATAGCCTGAGGCCCCTGCACCGATCCGATGGCTGAACTGCTTCTGCGTGGTCAACCCCTCGGATCGGTTGAAGCCATCCTTTTTGACAAGGACGGCACCCTCAGCCTCAGTGAGCCGGGCCTGCTGGCCCTGAGCCGCGCCAGGCTCCAGGCCTGCCTGGAGCATCTGCCTGAAGCCAGCCGCCCCCAGTTCCAGCACCTGCTGGAGCGGGCCTACGGCCTGGAGAGCGATCGGCTCCACCCGGCGGGCACCACCGCCGTGGCCAGCCGCCAGCACAACCTGATCTCCACCGCCACCGCGTTCTGTCAGGTGGGTCTGGGATGGCCGGATGCCCTGGCCCACAGCGAAGCCGTGTTCGCGGCCACCGATCCGACCAGAGATCCGGCCACAGATCCAGCCGTAGATCGTGAGCTCATCCATGGCCAGGGGCCGCGTCCGGGCGAGGCGCCCCTGGCACCGCTCACCGAGGGGGTGAAGCCCCTGCTGCTGGAGCTGCACCGCTCGGGCGTGCTGCTGGCGGTGATCAGCAACGATGACAGCGAGGGAATCCATCGCTTCCTGGGCGGCCATGGGCTCTCCGAGCTGTTCCAGGAGATCTGGAGCGCCGACATGCGACCGCTGAAGCCGGATCCAGCGGCCGTGCACGGGCTCTGCTCCAGGCTTGGCGTCAACCCTTCGGCCTGTGCCCTGATCGGGGATGCCAGCAGTGATCTGCGCATGGCCGAGGGGGCGGGGGTGGGCCTGGCCCTGGGCTACAGCGCCGGCTGGAGCAGCAGGCCGCCGCTGCCGGAGCATCTGCCCCATCTCGATCACTGGCAGGAGTTGGGAGTCGGGCGATAAGCTCAGTCATCTTGATGACCGTGCAAGCCGGGATGAGCCGTTACGTCTTCACCTCTGAATCGGTCACAGAGGGCCATCCCGACAAGATCTGCGATCAGATCAGCGATGCCGTTCTCGATGCTCTGCTGAGCGCCGACCCCGCCAGCCGGGTGGCCTGCGAAACCGTGGTCAACACGGGGCTCTGCCTGGTCACCGGCGAGGTGAGCACCACCGCCCGGGTCGACATCACCAGCCTGGTGCGATCGGTGATCGCCTCAATCGGCTACAGCGGCGCCAAAGCCGGTGGCTTCGATGCCAACAGCTGCGCGGTGCTCACTGCCCTCGACCAGCAATCCCCTGATATCGCACAGGGCGTTAATGAAGCCGACGACCACGACGGCGACCCGCTTGATCTGGTGGGAGCCGGCGATCAGGGGATCATGTTCGGCTTCGCCTGCGACGAAACCCCGGAGCTGATGCCCCTGCCCATCAGCCTTGCCCACCGGCTCGCGCGCCAGCTGGCCCAGGTGCGTCACGACAACACCCTTCCCTACCTGCTCCCCGATGGGAAGACCCAGGTGAGTGTGGTCTATGAGAACGATCGACCTGTTGCGATCGACACCCTCCTGATCTCCACCCAGCACCTGGCGGAGATCGACGGCATCAGTGACGAAGCAGGCCTGCGCCAGCGCATCGCCGATGACCTCTGGACCCATGTGGTGATCCCGGCCACGGCCGATCTGCCGCTGCAACCCGAGCGCGGGGCGGTGCGTTTTCTGGTCAATCCCACCGGCAAGTTCGTGGTGGGCGGCCCCCAGGGTGATGCGGGCCTGACAGGCCGCAAGATCATCGTTGACACCTACGGCGGAACGGCGCGTCACGGCGGCGGAGCTTTCTCGGGCAAGGATCCCACCAAGGTGGATCGTTCCGCGGCCTATGCCGCCCGCCATGTGGCCAAGAGCCTGGTGGCGGCTGGCCTGGCCCGGCGAGTGGAGGTTCAGCTCAGCTATGCGATCGGCGTGGCCAAACCGGTGAGCATCCTGGTGCAGAGTTCCGGCACCGGCAGGATCAGCGACGACGATCTCACCGCCCTGGTGCAGGAGCACTTCGACCTGCGCCCCGGGGCGATCATCGAGACCTTCGGCCTGCGCGAACTTCCTCGTCAGCGGGGCGGCCGCTTCTATCAGGATGTGGCCGCCTATGGCCACTTCGGTCGGCCCGACCTCAACCTGCCCTGGGAAGACGTGAGTGAGGCGGCCGCCAGGCTGCAGCAGGCCACGGCCGATCATGTCCCCGTGGGCCAGCCAGCCGCCTGAACTCCGCGCTCAGCTGCCCTGGCGACGACGAGCTCCACCCCCTGGCTGCGGGGGTGGATGCCGGCAGCGGTGGCCTCCGCCTGGCGGTGATCGATGCCCAGGGACAGGTGCTGAGTGAGCAGGCCACGGCTTATCCCAGCAGCTTCAACGACCCAGGGAGCTGGCGGCAGGGTCTGGTGGCGCTGGTGCAGGCCCTGCCCGCCCAGCTCAGGCGGCGGTTGGCCGCCATCAGCGTCGATGGCACATCGGGCACCCTGCTGGCCTGCCGCTCGGACGGCACACCCCTGGGACCCGCCCTGGCCTACAGCCAGGCCTGCCCTGAGCAGGCGCAAGCCCTCACGGCGCTGGTGCCCGCCGGCTGCGCCGCCGCCAGTGTCACCGGCAGCCTGGCCCGGGCCCTGCGCCTGCTGGCCTCGCCCACGGGGAGGACTGCGGCAGCCGGAGCAGGTGCTGATCTGCTTCTGCGCCACCAGGCCGACTGGCTGATGGGCTGGTTGCTGGGCGACTGGCGCTGGGGCGAAGAAGGCAACAACCTGCGCCTGGGCTGGGATCTCAGGCGACAGTGCTGGGCCGGTGAGCTGGAGCGGCAAGCGTGGGCGGCAGCGCTGCCAGAGGTGGTCGAAAGCGGCACGGTGCTGGGACCACTGGCTCCCGGCTGCGCCGCTGAGCTGGGGCTGCCGGGCTCCTGCCTGGTGGTGGCCGGCAGCACCGACGCCAACGCCGGAGTGCTGGCGGCCGATCCGGCCCCTGGCGACGGGATCACCGTGCTGGGCACCACCCTGGTGCTGAAACAGTTTGTGTCGGAGCCGATCGAGGCCCCGGGGCTGAGCTGCCATCGGCTGGGGGGGCGCTGGCTGGTGGGCGGAGCCTCCAACGCCGGTGGCGGCGTGCTGCGCCAGTTCTTCAGTGATGCCGAGCTGGAGCGGCTCAGCCGTCAGATCGATCCATCCAGGCCCAGCGGACTGCACTACCGGCCCCTGCCAGCGAAGGGGGAGCGTTTCCCCCTCGACGACCCGGATCTGCTGCCGATCCTGGAGCCCAGGCCCGTGAGCGATGCACTCTTTCTCCAGGGGCTGCTGGAAGGGCTGGCCCGGATCGAGGCCCAAGGTTGGCTGCGCCTGGCTCAACTGGGTGCCCCCCCACTGCGGCGGGTGATCAGCCTGGGGGGCGGTGCACGCAATCCCCAATGGCGTCAGCTGCGCCAGCAGGCGATCGCAAGGCCAGTGCTCAACCGTCCGGGCCTCACGGCGGCCCAGGGCATGGCGCGGCTGGCCCTGGGCTCCCTCAGGGCGACCGGCCCAACGCCGAAGATGGAGGGGCCTGCCCCCCTTCCCAAGAGCCCATGAGCGACCGCCTGCGGACCGTGATCTCGATGACCCTGTTCGTGGTCCTGGCCGGCTATGTCGGCTTCAGCGCCATCCGGCTGGGACTGCTGCTCTGGCAGCGGTTCGCGCTGGTCTGAGTCCGGTCTCCGCCACAATCGACAGGAACCATTGCCCTGCCCCCATGGCCAGCGATCCCCTCAGCGAAGCCGTCAGTGATCGGATCTGCCGCCACATGAACAAGGACCACGGCTCCGCCGTGCTGGCCTACGCCCGCCACTACGGCGGAGCACAGCAGGCCAGCGCCGCTCGAATGCTGCGGGTCGGCCCCGAGGCTATGGAGCTCGAGGTGGATGGCGCCCACCTCTCAGTGCCCTTCGATCACGTGCTCAGCGACAGCGAGGATGCCCACCGCACCCTTGTGGCGATGCTCAAGGGTCTGCCCGAGGCCTGAGCTGATGGGAACACTGGGCGACAAGGTCACTCGTGTTCCGGGAGAACAGCGCCATGGTCCAGGCCCTGTGGAGGGGATGCCTCCAGCTGATCACCCAGGCCACCTGTCCGCTCTGCGGCCGCGCCAGCGAAGCTGAGCGCGGAGAGAATCATCACCAGCCGCAGCCCTGCCAGGCCTGCCGCCACTCACTGGATCTCGAGACCCAGCCCGATCAGCCCGGGGGTCTGTGCGGCCTCGAGCCCATGCCCTGGTGGGCCCTGGGCTGGTATCAGGGGGGGTTGCGCCACCTGCTGCTGCGCCAGCGGCGCGAGCCCGGCAGTCAGGCGATCCCCTGCCTGGCCAGCTGCCTGGCCGCCACCCTGCCCGCCTCTCTGCGGGGGCTGAGTGTCGTGGCGATCCCCAGCTGGAAACGGCGGGCCAACCCCCTGCCCCTGCTGATCTGCCAAGGGCTGGGGCTGCCCAGCGTGGCCCCCCTGGAGCGCAGCAGGGCCACGCTGGGACAGCACCACCTCAACCGCCGCCTGCGGGCGCTTAACCAGGAGGGGGCTTTCCGGGTGATCCCCAGCGGCGTCTCCCGCAGCCGGCGCTCCCGCCAGGGCCTGCTGTTGGTGGATGACATCCTCACCACCGGAGCTACGGCCATGGCCGCCGCCGCTGCCCTCAGGGAGGCTGGATACCCGGTAATGGGGCTGCTCTGTCTGGCCCGGACGCCTGCTCCAGGCCGTGATCTAAGATCCTCAAGTGCTGCCATGCGGCCGGCCGGGATAGCTCAGTTGGTAGAGCAGGCGACTGAAAATCGCCGTGTCCCCAGTTCAAATCTGGGTCCTGGCATTTTGTTCTGAACTCCCTCGTTCCAGCGGGCCAGACCCACCAACTCCGCTGGGTGTTTTCGAAGCTGAGCTGATCTGACGCGATGCGAACCCCTCCCGAGCAACCCTCCAACCAGCAGTTCAGCAACGCGGACAGCTACGCCATGGCCTTCGATGAGGCCTGGGGACAGATCGGCAACCTCGATCCCGCCGATTCGGCCGCCCGTGAAGCCGCCCTTGAGGGGGTGATCGGTGCCTTGAGCGAGCACCCTTTCGCCCTCAAGGAGCCTGAGCTGGTGCGCCAGGTGGCGGAATTCCGCCTGCGCCTGCTCAAGCGCTGAGGGCACGGCTGGAGGCCGGCCCCATAGGATTGGCCCCATGACCAGCTCCCTGCCGCGCCTGGTCCGGATGCTGAGCGCCGGGTTCAGTAACCAGGAGCAGGCTTTCGAGAACCCCCCCCTGTACGCCCACATCCTGGTGCGCTTCCGGCCGCTGCCGCATCTGGATCCAGGCTCGCTTCTGCTGGAGCAGTGGTATGCCTTCGCCCCTGGCCAGCCCTACCGCATCCGCGTGCTGCGAGCGGAGAACGCGTCGGATGGCAGCCTGCGCATCCTCAACCACGCCCTCCACGACGAGCGACGGTTCTGGGGAGCGGTGGAGGATCCTGAGCGCATGGCGCAGATCCAAACGGAGGATCTGCGCCTGCTCGACGGTTGCACCTATGTGGTGCAAGAGAAGGGTGAGGGCTTCGTCGGGGAGGTCGAACCCGGCTGCCGTTGCCTGGTGGAACGCAAGGGCTCCACGGCCTACCTCGTGAGCAGCTTCGAAATCGACGGCACGTCGATGCGCACAATCGACAGGGGAAACGACCCCGCCACCCATGAGCAGCTCTGGGGATCCCTGGCGGGGCCGTTTGAATTCCAGCGCACCGAGGACTTCAGCCCGGAAATCCCCAAAGCCTGGCTGGAGTGCTGGAAGCTTGGCTCGTGAAGCCTTGCGCTGCCCGTGAGCAGGGCAGGGGCTCTAGCCACTCCACTCAATCACCAAGCTTGAACCGGCACCATGCCGAGATGAAGCAAACCCCCGCAATTCGGTGCAGTCTCTGAAGATGTGTGAGGTCTTTGCAGTAGGGGTTCTGCTCAGACAGCGCGCCAAGCGTCAAGACCTTGTCGCCCAGGGCTCCATGGCCTGTCCAGGCTCAAGCAAATCCCATCGCCCTGCACGCCCGAGTGCCCAGCCTGGCCGGGATCAGCGAGGAAGATCCACTGGGTGCTGCCATCGGTGGGCTACTCCTTCGGAGAAGGCTTCGCCTAGGTCTGCAGCGCCCGGTTGATCACCTCCGCCACCGTGTCGTCCTCATAGGTGCGAGGCCGTCCAGGGCGGAGCTTGTCATGCAGCCCTTCCAGGCCCAGCTCCCGACACCGCTTGCGCCACTTGCCGACCGTCATCCCCGTCAGCCCCATTCGCTTGGCGATAGCCGTGTTGGTTTCGCCAGCACCACAGGCCAGCACGATCTGGGCGCGCTGCACGATCGAATGAGGTAGCGAGCGAGAGCTGGCGATGCACTGCAGTTGCCGAACCTCGTCATCGCTGAGGACCAGCGGTGGCATCGGACGACCAAGCGCCACGGAGCCACTCGGGTAACACCCCACTATTCTGGATGTTATTTCCGGGACGGCACACCTAGGATAATAGTTTGGTCAAAACAATTCTGATAGGGTGAATCTACGTGATCGCCCACCAGAGCTCAGAAGAACGGAACCGCAGGCTGCCTCGGTATCTGGGGATCTATGAAGGCCACAGGCCCCTCTCGGATCTCGCTGGCCTCAGCCCTCACTGAGTGCCTACGGCGGACGCTGATCCCTTAATGCCTTGGAGGGACTGCACAGCTGGGCACTCTCCCAAAGATGACCGTTTGTGAATCCTCGCCCAAGGGAACGGCAAGGGGGTTAACAATACTCATGTCAGCGGAAGCCCTTCTGGCTATCGGCAGGCTCAGTCGGCCCATAGCCAGAAACTACGCACTTGACTCTCGAGGGCGCAAGTTGCGCACTCTCACACAACTCACGACCCCCATCCGTCGAGAACAGGAGCTTTTTAATCAATGTTCGACGCTTTCACCAAGGTCATTGCCCAGGCTGATGCCCGAGGCGAATTCCTCAGTTCTGGACAGATCGACGCCCTGGGGTCGATTGTTGCTGATAGCAACAAGAGAATGGATGCCGTCAACCGGATCACCTCCAACGCTTCCACGATCGTTGCCAATGCAGCCCGCGATCTGTTCGCTCAGCAACCGGCGCTGATCGCACCCGGGGGCAACGCTTACACAAGCCGCAGGATGGCCGCATGCCTACGTGACATGGAGATCATCCTCCGCTACATCACGTATTCCATTTTCACCGGAGACACATCCGTTCTCGAAGATCGTTGCCTCAACGGCCTGCGGGAAACCTATCTTGCCCTTGGCACTCCTGGCGCTTCCGTCGCCGAAGGTGTACGCAAAATGAAGGATGCCTCCATTGCCATCGTCAACGATCGCGGCGGCATCACATCGGGCGATTGCAGCAACTTGATCTCCGAAATCGGCACCTACTTTGATCGCGCCGCCGCCGCCGTGGCCTGATCAGCATTTCATTTCAGGACATTCCTTACGCTCCCCCCCTCACCCATGTCGAAGACTCCGCTAACCGAGGCTGTCGCAGCTGCCGACTCCCAAGGCCGCTTTATAAGCAACACCGAAATCAACGCTGCCTTCGGACGCTTCACTCGAGCCAAGTCGGCTCTTGAGGCTGCTAAAGGATTGACAGCCAAAGCAGACACCCTTGTGAATGGTGCCGCTCAAGCCGTCTACAGCAAGTTCCCCTACACCACCCAGATGCAGGGGCCCACGTATGCTGCCGACCAACGCGGGAAGGACAAGTGCGCCCGTGATATCGGTTACTATCTGCGCATGGTCACCTACTGTCTTGTTGCTGGTGGCACCGGTCCGATGGACGAATATCTGATCGCTGGCATCGATGAGATCAACCGTACCTTTGAACTTTCTCCCTCCTGGTACGTGGAGGCCCTGAAATACATCAAGGCCAACCACGGAATGAGTGGAGAGCCTGGAACCGAGGCGAACAACTACATCGACTATGCCATCAACGCGCTTGTCTGAAGCAGGCAAGGCGACCTAAGATCGCCAATTCTCAATGATACTGGCCTCCTTCGGGGGGCCTTCTTCATGTCTGTGCCAGCCAAATGGGATCACTTCACAGACAGAGCATTTACCCTCTGTTCAATGAACCTCAATCCGCGAGCAGGGAAAGTCACGATTGATGTGGATTCCCTCTTCCCGCCCCCATAAACTCCATCTTCTAGAGGAAGATTTCATTCAAACTATCAAGTAACCATGGCACTGCCTTTGCTTCCTGTTAGTACGCTTACAATGAATGCGAGGGTCACCAGCTTCGCCCTGGCCGATGAGGAATGGAGCCGACAGTCCCAGTCGGCCGCGCGCAGCATCGCCGGGACCTGCGATCGTCGTGATCTGGATATCCAGATCGAGCAGGCCTATCGACAGATCTTCTTCCACGCCTTCAAGGTGGACCGCGATCCCATGCTGGAATCCCAGTTGCGCTCCGGGCAAATCACCATGCGGGACTTCGTGCGTGGCCTACTGTTGTCGCAGAAATTCCGCGACGACTTCTACCGCTGCAACAGCAACTATCGAATGGTCGAGCAGACCATCGGCCGAGTGCTTGGGAGGCCCGTCTACGGTGACCAGGAACGCATCGCGTATTCGATTCTGATCGCCCAGCGTGGTCTTCCTTCCCTAGTGGATGCACTCCTGGATTCCGAAGAGTACATGCAGACCTTCGGTAACGATACGGTGCCCTTCCAGCGATCCCGTGTTCTGCCTGGACAGCCGGTGGGCACAATGCCCTTCAACCAACAAGCCCCTCGCTATGGAGCCTACTGGCGGGACAGCATCGCCAAGCGGGCTCCCGCACAGTCGCTGACGTGGCAGAACAGCACCATGGGTCAACTGCCTGACTGGCTGGCCAATGCCCCCGCTCCATGGGCTCGCAAGCTCTGGCTGAACACCGTCGCGGCAGGGGGCTTCGTGATCACTGGATTGATGCTTTGGATCGCGCTTTCCATGCTCAGCACCGGTGGGCCGGGCTAGTGCTCGAGAGGCTGGAAACCGAGCGAGTTCCTGGCAAGTACCAGATGGGAGAGCACACCGCAGAGAGACTGTCATGAATGATTCTTGTCACAGGCTTCTCACCCTGCTGAAGTCATCTTATGGCCAGCATGACATCGTCGTCGACGAAGGTCAAACTGATCTACGCATAAATCTTCTCCCCGAAACCATCGATCTGTGGGGGGCTACTTACTCTCAGACAGACAACCCCGGCAACAATCTTCTGCTTGCCTGTTCCAGTTCAAGTGGACCAATTGAGGACACTTCATTGACCTGGGTCGTAGGCTCAGCGATCCGCCATGTTCATGTCAGCAGCGAGGATGAGTGTCGGCAGCTATTTCATGCTCTCGGACTGAAACCTGGGCTAGCAGATGCGATCGTCCGCCATTGTCCTGGTATAGCGAATGGAGCCATCTGGGCGTTGTATAATGAACGACATGGACATCTAGTAGCAACTCCCGTGGTCTCTGCAGGGTTGGGACGTGAGGCAATGGCCAGGTTAGCCTCGATCTCCTCATGAAGGCAAAATCATCGATGCTGCAGAAGTGATGGCGAAAAGCTTGCCTGAGATAATTGAAGGGGCTCGCATCCTTGGTCTTGCTCATGACAAGACCCTCCCGGCGAATGTTCGTGCAATTTTCCGGTGTGCTGATGATGCGAGCAGGCCTTTGACCACAAAGGAATTCGATGAGATTTGCCAGTTCTCCTGCATTGATTCCGAACCACTACGCCTGCTTCAAGAGAACGCCTCACAAGTAGTAGCAGACGTCAAGAGAAGACTGGTGGCAGAGGATCCTGGCCTGATCAAGCCCGGTGGATCACTTTTCCCGGAAAATCGCTCCGAGGCATGCTGGCGCGACTGCTGGCATTTTCTCCGCATCGCCATCTATGCCGTGGCCGCTGATCGGCAGACATTCACGCACCCACCAGGAGTCAGCGGCTTACGTGTACTTTATCGAGAACTGGCCGTTCCTATCGACAGCATGGCCAAGGCTTTATGCTACCTGCGTGAAGTCGCATCTATTCACTACGGATCGCTCGGCGGAAGCAAGGATACCTGGCGCCTGGAAATGGTCATTCGCCATCTGGAGGAGATGATCAGGGAGTTCTCTTGTCAAGCTGGAGAGGCAGGAGCCACTGTTCTGTGATGTTTTATTTCTATATCGTGGGGCGCTCACTTCCCAGTGGATGAACAAGGCTCCCCAGCAGTAACGTAACCTGGGAGAGTTGCATCTTTACAGATTGTTTCTAAGTATTCATGGGCCTCGTGCATAGCGCATCGCAATCCTCCATAGTGCCTGGTTGGCTTCCTCCGGAATCCAAACTCCCTTCCAACCAGGCCATCGATCGTGCTTTCGACGCTAGAGGAGCTGATTGGCGTGGGCTGGATCTCGGTGCTACTGATCTCACAGAAGCACGTCTTTGTCGTGTCGATTTAAGGGGAACGAATCTGAGTGAATGCACACTCGATGGAGCCGATCTGCGACTAGCTCGATATGACGGCATGACCATCTGGCCAGACAACTACGAGTATCGAGATTCCGGTGCAGTAGGTCCTAAGGCCAAGTTAAGCGGCCACTTTCTCAATAGCGCCGATCTTTCCGGCATGGACCTGAGCGGCTCCCTATTGATGGGTGCATACCTCAGCGGCGCAGATCTCAGCGGTGCTTGCCTGAGAGGAGTGCGCCTGGCAGGAGCGGATCTGCGTCATGCCGTGCTGCGCGGTGCTCTTTGCGAAGGGGTGCGTTTCTCAGGTTGTCAGCTGGATTATGCCGATTTTCGTTGGGCGAGCCTGACTGATGCTGACCTTTCAGCAGCCGAATCGATCCGTGGTTCCGACTTCACGAGCTCATCAGGGCTGGACTCGATTCGAGAGACCCTGATCGGACGGCCGTTCCAGGAGCTGGACTGTTGGAACCCTCTCACTCGCCATACGACCCGCGACAGCCTGATGACCTAAACATTACCGCCTGCATGTATGGACCATCACCCTCCCACAGACCATGCCAAGGTCGGCGTGGTTCTCCTGAACCTCGGAGGCCCTGAGCGGATTGAGGATGTCGCCCCGTTTCTCTATAACCTATTCTCCGATCCGGAAATCATCCGGCTTCCAACCCCGGTGCTGCAGAAGCCCCTGGCTTGGCTGATCAGCAGCCTGCGCAGCAACAAGTCCAAGCAAGCTTATCGCTCGATTGGCGGGGGTTCCCCTCTACGCCGCATCACCGAGCAGCAGGCCCGCGAACTGCAGAGCGAGCTGCGGGCGCGAGGAATCGAGGCCACAAGCTACGTAGCCATGCGCTATTGGCATCCCTTCACCGAGTCGGCCGTGGCCGACATCAAAGCGGACGGGATGGATCAGGTGGTGGTGTTGCCTCTCTACCCCCATTTCTCGATCAGTACCAGCGGGTCCAGCTTTCGGGAACTGCAGCGCCTGCGTAGAGCTGATCCAGACTTCGCAAAGCTTCCGATCCACTGCATCCGCGGTTACTACGACGACCCCGGCTACTTAGGGGCCATGGCCGAACTGATCTCTCGGGAGATTCAGGCCTGTCCCGAACCCGGCAGCGCCCATGTGTTCTTCAGCGCCCATGGCGTGCCCAAGAGCTACGTGGAAGTGGCGGGCGATCCCTATCAGAACGAGATCGAGACCTGCGCCCGCCTGATCATGGAAAGACTGGCCCGCGACCTAGGCCACTCAAACCCTTGCACCCTGGCCTACCAGAGCCGGGTGGGCCCAGTGGAGTGGCTGAAGCCCTACACCGATGAAGCCCTGCATGAGCTTGGTGAAGCAGGCGTGAAGGATCTGGTGGTGGTGCCCATCAGCTTCGTGAGCGAGCACATCGAGACCCTCGAGGAAATCGACATCGAATACCGGGAGATCGCCACACAGGTGGGCATCCTCAACTTCCGCCGTGTACCGGCCCTCGACACCACCCCCTCCTTCATCCACGGGTTGGCCGATCTGGTGCAGAAAGCCCTGGCCGGGCCGGAGGTAAACCTTGACCAGGCAGCCACACTTCACATCAAGGTGAAGCTGTATCCACAGGACAAGTGGGCCTGGGGCTGGAACAACAGCTCGGAAGTGTGGAACGGGCGGCTTGCTATGTTGGGAACCTTGGTAATCCTGATGGAACTACTGAGCGGCAACGGGCCTCTGCACGCCATCAATCTGCTTTGAGATAGGGTGTCACTACCCTCAGCTTCCTCCCTCCAGTTGAGCTTTATTAAGAACTCAGGGAGAAGGGGCAGGGACATATGATTATAACGGAGTCACTCAAGACCTGCGTTCATAATGGCTTTTGGTCCCGCCTCGCTCCTAGGCGTCGAAAGGTTTGACAGCCAGGATCCGCTTGAACTGTTACCAAACGATACAGACGCCAAAAAAGAACAGCTCATCCGTGCCGTGTATCGGCAGGTGCTCGGCAACTCCTATGTGATGGAAAGCGAGCGCCAGCTGGTCCCCGAATCGCAGTTCAAGCTGGGCGAGCTCAGCCTGCGCGAGTTCGTACGCAGCGTTGCCAAAAGTGAGCTGTATCGCACTCGTTTTTTTGATTCCTGCCCTCGCTACCGCTACATCGAGCTGGCCTTCCGCCACCTCCTGGGCCGGGCCCCAGCCGACTTTGCCGAGATGCGCGTCCATGCCGAACTTCTCGATAGCAAAGGATACGAAGCGGATATCGACAGTTTCATAGATTCAACGGAATATCAAGACACTTTCGGTGAGTGGACAGTCCCCTTCCACCGTGGCTGGAAGACCGAAAGCTGCAAAACCTTGCAGGAATTCACTTGGAGCTTCCAACTGCTCCGTGGTGCCAGCAGCAGTAGCTTCAAAGGCAATCTATCCGGCAAGGCAGCACGACTAGGTGGCAATGTCTATGTAAATCGCCCACTCCCGGTTGTTCCTCCCTCCTCCACGGATACACAAGGATGGAGCTTCAGGCCTTCTGCCAATTTCCAAGACGCCGCAACGCGACTGGGAGTCGGTGCCGGCCAGGAGGGTCGCATCTATCGGGTTGAAGTAACGGCCTACAGGGCCAAATCGATCCGGCCGATTTCACGCTACAAAAAGTCCAATCGGACTTATTTCGTCCCCTTCAACAAGCTGTCTCAAACCTACAAGGAAATTCACCGTGAAGGTGGAGTGATTGCCAGTATCACTCCAAACTGATAAGCGAAATTTTCATTTCCCCCTTGCCGACTCCCCCTCGCCACCTGCAAAACCATGTCTTCCCAGTCAGCAGCCCTGAGCTTTGGTGCCACCACTCTCCTCGATGCACCTGCTTCTTACAAGCTCGGCGCCGATGAAACGAGCCTGAACCTCGTGATCAGCGCCTCTTACCGGCATGTGTTCGGCAACACCATGCCCATGGAAAGCGAGCGTATTGACTCTGCCGAATCACAACTTCGCAACGGCACCATCTCGGTACGCGATTTTGTCCGCTGCCTGGCCAAGTCACCCTTCTATCGCTCACGCTTTTACGAAGCCGTTGCGCCTCACCGTTCGGTTGAACTGGCCATCAAGCATCTGCTGGGGCGACCTCCCATCGACGAGGCTGAGGTGAGCACGCACGTAGCTATAATCGCCAACGAAGGCTTTGAAGCGGATGTCGACGCCCTGATCGATTCCGACGAGTACGCCTCAGCCTTTGGAGAACATACGGCACCCCATATCCGTTCCTGGAACAGCCCAGAAGGGGCAGCACAGTCGTCCTTCAATCGCATCGCCGCGCTGGAGCAGAGCTTCGCTGGCAGCGACATCGCAATGGGGTCACGTAGCCAGTTGCTGACCAACCTCGCCATGGGACAGCCAATAACCATTCGTCTGCCGGCACATGCTTACCTCACCCAGTCCGGAAGAAGCTTTTCTGGCTCGGGTATGAGCAGTCGAGGAGCCTTTGCTCCTGTGCGCCGAAGCAGCAGCGATGGCGGTGATAGCTCAAGCCTGAGAGGTGATCTGTATGTGGGCTTCGGTCTTGGCCAGCGCAGTCAGGAGGTCTTCCAGCGTTGCCAGGGAGACACTGCCGACCAGATCCAGGCACTGATCCGTGCCACCTACCGGCAGGTGATGGGTAACCCTCATCTGATGGAAAGCGAGCGCGTGCTCACCTCAGAAAGCAAGTTCATCGAGGGTTATCTGAGCACCCGTGAGTTCGTGCGTTCCATTGCCTGCTCCCAGGAATACCGTCGCCGCTTTTTTGAAACCAACGCTCCCTATCGTTTCGTAGAGCTCAACTTCAAGCACCTGCTCGGCCGCGCACCTAACTCCCAGGCGGAAGTGAGTGAACACATCCGCCTGCTGGCTGAAAACGGCTATGAGGCAGACATCAGCAGCTACCTCGATAGCACCGAATATCAGACGTACTTCGGTGAAGATACAGTTCCCTTCCCCCGTATCCAGACGGAGAATGGCCGCGACCAGATCGGCTTCAATCGCCACCTGTCGCTGGTGGCGGGATATTCAAGCAGTGACACCATTCAGAATTCCTCAAGTCTGGTGAATTCGCTGGCGGCCAAAGCGCTCCCTGCCGGATGGAGCAACACAACCGTGCGGATCAATCGCTCGAGTGTTTTCAGCGGCTCTGTAGATCCCACCACAAAAAGGTATCGGATCGTTGTACAAGCGCAACCCGCTGGAGGGCGCCAGCGCACCCCGAATGCCAGCTATCTGGTATCCGGCAAGGACATGACGACCCAACTGGGTTATATCCATCGCCGTGGGGGCCGAATTGTCTCGATCACGGAAGTGGCCTGATCCAAGCAGGGGCCATCTGCCCGGCTGGCTCGCTGAGCAACCTGTACATTCCTTTCTCTCCCCCGACTTCAACTGTTTTCTCTTCGCCATGCCAGTGATCACCAGACAAGCAACAACTTCAGTGCAAGATTATTCTCATGCACAGATGGTGCTGCGATCCGTCTACCGCCAGGTCTTCGGCAACGCCCATCTGATGGATGAGGAGCTGGTATTAACTGCTGAAAGTCTCTTCCTCCAAGGGGACCTCGCAGTCCAGGGACTGGTTGCAGCCTTGGCCAGCTCAGACACCTACCGCCGACACTTCCTTGACAAGAATGGGCCATACCGCTTTGTGGAGCTCAATTTCAAGCATCTGCTCGGAAGGGCTCCCCGCGATCAGGCCGAAGTGAGCGAGCATGTTCAACGCTTAGCTAACGAGGGGTATGAAGCCGAGATCGCTAGCTATGTTTACTCCCCAGAATACATAGGAGCCTTCGGCTTCGACACGGTGCCTTACTGGCGCACAACTCATACCCAAACCGGGGAAAGTAACCTCACCTATACGCGTTCATTAAAACTCAAGGGCGGACAAGCTTCCTTTGACGGTAGCTCCTCTTCCAAGCTTCAGCTCAGTCTTGCCACAGGTGACGCTCCTTCCGTGGCCGTTCGCGGCGGCAGAGGCGGCAGCACGAACCGGAATGACAGACGCTTTCGGATCAACTGGACTACCGCCTCTCCTAGCGGACTCAACCGCAGGGCTGTGCAGGTCTCCATTGTTCCGTTTAGCAGTCTCACTTCAACGCTGCAAAGCCTGCAGCGACGCGGAGGCTCCATTGTATCTATTGTAAATGATTAACTGACCGCCCCTGTCTCTGGCTAAGATAGTTGCATGCTCACATGGCACTCTGCCCAAGTGCCATGTGAGCATGCAACTCTGAATCACGCCACCTTCCCGCCATTTGTGCGCTCAGCCTTCTCGCATGGAACAGCAGTTGAATCGCCAGCCAGCCCCAGTAGTGCGACAACCCTCTCACCAAGGCTCTGCCATGGACATCATGATTCATAGCCTGGTGAGCATGGTGCAGGCAGGCAGACCAAAACCTTCCGTAAGTCATGGATCGAGTCTCCTTGTGCATGACCATTGAGCGTTTTTTAACTCGATCTCAAGGCCAGTGGCGGTCGATGCGTTCAGCCCATTCGCTTGCCTTTCGACAGTTTGAGGATGTCCTCAGTCATATTGAAATTGTACTGTTATCTACAGACCATCCAGATGTAAGCGACATCCTTACCCGTGAATCCATAGACTCTGCCACTATATTCTCTCCATTCCAGATGTCATGGGAGGCAGATTCGGACTGGGAACCAGACGACCCTTCCGCTACATCCAAGGGCTCCTGCATTCTGATTCCCATTCCCGAGAATGATCGAGCTGGAAAGTTAGTCCGTAGTGTTGGCTATGCTGAAGCAGAGAGCGCTGCTTCAGCATATCACTTTCTTGACGATGATACCTTTGTTCTCCACACAACTTATGGCCAATCCATTGCCGAAGAACGAATCTGGTTTATATCCGAACATGTCCGCTGTCGCTCCTCAGTTCTGCGTACATCAGCCGGGTCTGGAGTGTTGCAAACATCCTTTGCTTCTGAGGTGAGGCGTATAGCAACAGAATGATGGATGCCAAACAAGCTGCCCACTTCGTAAAGACTCTCTCTGGCCGATTTAGCAATCATGATCAGGCCCGAGGAGAGCCTTCTAAGTTTTCCCATATCAATATTTTTTTTAGGCCCCTTCCTTGGAATCTTTTTCAGGGACCCTGGTTCTACTCCGAACAGAGCTACGATTACGATCCTTGGCGGCCATACCGACAAGGGGTTCATCACATGGTGGTATCCGCCGATCATATTCTCATGCTCAATTTTGGGCTCCGCAATGGCATACGTTGTGCTGGCGGTGGTACAAAACCCGATCTCTTGAATGGGTTAGAACGGGAGGATCTGCTGCCCCGACCCGGCTGCGCGATGGAATTCCGTGTCACGACTACCGATCGTTACTCCGGTGAAGTCGAGCCGGGCTGCCAATGCCTTATTCCGCGAGGAGGTCAAATGACCTATCTCGTGAGTGAAGTTGAGTTTGATGATCACCAATGGATCAGCAGAGATCGCGGCTTCGACCCTGCCACCCATACCTATCGCTGGGGCTCCGAATACGGCCCACTCCGCTTCAAACGGCTGGAACGTTACGCTGATCATCTCGGCGCTGACTGGCTGAGGGACAATCAAGCTGCTCAACCCGAAACGGCATGAGCATACACAGCCCAGAAAAGCAACTTCAAACCTGGATTCGCTCCCATCACTTGATCTGTGATGGCACAGACTTCATTTTTGAAACGGTTGATCAGAGCTTGATTGATCGATTTGAATCGTGCCTGACATCACTTGGTGGACGGATACTGTCTGTCAAGGATGTTGGCCAATGGCCTATGGGCCCACGCCGGAGCTTCAAAATCCTCAGAGCCGTTGCGAGAGTACCACGGCCTATGTGCAATGGAACTGTCAGCTACTGGGCAAATCATGGAAGCCACCGAACCCGCTATTCAGAGATCAGCCAGTAGCGCACGGACTTGCCTCCTTTTGCTTTCTACATAGAGATCGGGATCACGACGCAGGATCATTTCCGCTAAGCCGGAAATGCTTGTGAGGGATCCCTGCGTGACTAATTCCTGCATAGCCATCAAGGCAGCATATCTACACTCCCAACTGGCTTCCTCCTGCGCATCCATCAAATCTGACAGACGTGAGGACAGCCGTTCAGGATTTAAACGCAACAGTGAGAGAATAGCGGCAGGACGGGACTTCACAAATTGTGGCCTGCGATTTTGAATGGCAGTTTCACAAAGGTCCTCCACGCAATCCTGCGCATCTCCCCAGCTTGCAATCCGCCCAAACAGCCGCAGGAAGAAATAGTGGGCTCCATAATCGTTATGGGCTTCCTCCATCCAACGCTGCTCTAGGAGAGGCCAGAGTGACACCCCAGGATGAGTGCTCATGGCTTGAAGAGCAAGATAGCAACGACTGAAGTCGGTACCAAACAACTCATTGATCAGAAAGGAAATCTCTGGTACTTCATCATAGCGATGAACAACCTGGACATCTTCCGGCTGATCCAAGAGCAGCCTATCGAGAGTTTCCAGAAGCGACAGGCCCTGATGAAGTGGCTCAGCTTCCGGCCAAAGCAGCCGAAGGGCTCGAAGCCGAAAGACTGAGGAGACCGGCGACTGCAGAACCTGGGGAAGCAGCCCTGCGGCCCTGGAATTGATCACATCCTGGATCGCCGACTGTCGATCCATCTGGTTGGCAAGAAACAAGTGCTCTGCCAGCTCACTGACTCTCTCATGGCTTCCCGACAGGGTGGCGACTGCCGCCAGAGCAGCCCCACGCACTCCTGGCAATTCATCATCCTGAAGGAGTTCGATCGCCGGAAGGGCCTCAATTACCCCTAAGCCAGCCAGACTCTGAGCCAGTATGCGCCGGTTCTGCCCGGTATCTGCCAACAACATGATCATCTGGTTGAGGATGCGTGGATCCTGGCAACCCAGTTGTTGCAGGGCCCACGCTGCATTTTCTACTAGGTAGTGATCCTCACTCAGGAGACATCTGCCGATGCTTGTGATGGCATCCTTACAGCCAAGGCGCGCCAGCACCTCCACCGCCTTTCGCCTGGCCAGACGAGTGGGTTGGCTGTCGTCGTTGTCATCAAGCAGGCTCAGCAGTGCCAGCTCAGAACGCGGACCGGGAAAGTTGATCATGTGGGCTGCAGCCATGTAGCGATCGCTGCTTGACTCAAGCTGCTCCACCGGCAAGGCAAGAATGCGCAATGCCTCATCGTGACTGAGGCCGGGATGGAGGTTGTTGAAGCGACCGGAATCGCCCATCATTGTCACCCAGATCTAGCGATACTCCATTGTCCCATTTACGTGTTCCCTTTCCCCGGTTTGTCCCCTAACGAAGAGTGTTGTATACGATCATTGCGAAAGGAGGAACCAACGAGATTTTTTGGCATGATGCGATCCTCTCGCACAATATCCTATGGGGCCATCTCTCACCGACGCACTCGTCGTCACCGTGGCCTATCCGCAGACTCCCCAACGCCTCTCCACCAGAGTCCTGAGGATTCCACTGCAAAGCCTCAGCAGCATGATGAACGGCCTCCACCAGCAAGGTGCCGTCGTCACCCATGTGGGAGCATCCATCGCCGAACATTCGGAATCTGCTCCCACAGCCGGAGAGAACACCCCGGAGGACAGGCCATCACGTAAACGTGCCAGCAACAAGAAGGGGTGATGGAGCACTTCAAGCGAGCCCCTAGCCACTCACTAGCCCTCTGCAGGATCAAGCACCAGCTCGAAGACACCATCGGCAGGTCGGCCCGCCTTCAGGGCTTGCCAGTTGATGGACGCAAGAAAGGCATCGGCATCCACCGTCTCCACGATGTCAACCCCCCAGGCACCCAGCTCCAGTGGAGATCCGGGTGCAGATGGTATGTCCTTGCGGCCGCCCAGAGCCAGGATCGTGTGGTTCGTGTCGTGGCCGTGGTGCCTCCGCAGCAAGGCCCAGCCCTCCAAGAGTTCCCTGGCCAGCGCCGTCGAGTCCGCTGTGCTCTCCATCCTGATCAACCAGTGAGGATGGGACAGAGCCTCAGCCTTGGTGATGCTGGAGCAGTGAAGCGGTAGCCCCTCAGCCAGTTGTTGGGCATCCCATGGCGGCACAGATCCACTCTGAACCTGCAGGTTGTGGGACAGCAGAAACGTGGTCATGGGAGCCCTTGGAAGCTTGACATGTTACTTGCCACATCACCAGTCACCACGATGGCTTCCATGCTGAGACAATGACCCATGCTCCTCCCAGATGCCTTGAGCAGCGAGCCCACCGGGATTCCAGCCACACCTCCAGCCGTCTTCCTCAGCGAGTCAGAGGCCTCCCTGCTCGCCGCAGATCTCAAGAGGCAACTTCGTTCAGGTGAACGCCCCCAAGGCGACGAGATGCTGATCGAAAAAATGGTGGCAGGGCTGGGAGATCCACGTGGCCTGATGCGTCTCACGTTCGCCGAAAGCCTTGGTGCGATCGGCACAGCAGCCGTACCGGCTCTCTGCCACGCACTGCGCACCCATGAGAATGTGACTGTTCGCCGTGCAGCCGCGAAAACCCTCACCCTGATCGCCGATCCTGGAGCTCTGCCTGTTCTGGTTGAAGCCCTGCTGAACGATGGGGATCCGGTGGTGCAGGGATCGGCCGTCGGCGCAATGGCCGCCACCGGAGAGTGTGCCGTGGAAGCGTTGATTGCTGTACTCTCCAGCAGCGAGAGTAGCTCCATGCATCTGGGCCTGGCCAGTTGGGGGCTTGCCTTCGTTGGCGCCCAGGCACCCGCTGCCCTGCGACGCGCCGCACGGTCCTCCCACACGGAGGTGAGGATCGCAGCCATTGCTGCTCTCGGTGAGCAAATTCAGTCCCTCGATGACCAAGAAGCCCGAGAGCTGGTGATCGAGGCCCTTGGCGATTCCGCTGAACTCGTACGAGCCGAAGCCGTCATCCTGCTCGGTAAACTCCACGAGCCGACCTGGGCAACTCCTCTACTGACACCCTTGCTCGGCGACAACTCGGCTCAGGTGCGCAAGAACACGGCCCTCTCTCTGATGAAACTAGGGGCGATCGACGCCCTACCAGACCTGGAGTCAGCTGCAGGCAGCGAAGCCAGCCCTGAGGTGAAACCCATCCTGATTCTCTCCATTCAGCAACTGAGGCAGCATCAAGAGGACAGCAGGGAAGGCTGACGCCCACGCAGATCATCCACCCTTACCAGGGCGGAGGTCACAGACTCCAGTACATAGGCGTCGGTGTCTTCGCAGGCTGCCAACTGGGCCAGGCAGATGGAGACATCAGGATGATCGATGTTGACAAGGGCATTCACCGCTGCCACAGCCTGAGCCTCGTTGCTTCCCCGGCAGACTTGGATCAACAGCGGAAGGGCCTGTTCCCCCACCTGGCCGAGGGCCATCACTGCCGCAATGGCCACCACGGGGGACTCGTCATCCAGAGCGGTCTTGAGGACAGCCATGGCTTCGCTGGGGAATTGAAGGCCGGGGAGATTCGAGGCGATCTGGGCATAGGCCTTCACGCAACTGGCGCGAACGGTGCCATCGTGGCTTGTCTGAAATTTCTGTGCCAGGGGCAGCATCGCCGGCTCCCCGAATGCACCCAGGGCTCGCACCGCAGCCCGCCGTCGAACAACGTCCTCATGATCGAGCAGGAGGATAAGACGCGGCAGGGAAGCCTCGGAGTGGTGGCGGACCATGGCGAGGAAGGCCTCGGTCTGCACGTAGGGATTGGGATGCGCGAGATCGACGAACAGCTGATCAAGAGCGCTGGCGCTGGTGGCAGGAGTCATCGAGAGGAGGCCTTGTGAGGACGGAGGGGCCATAGAACGAAAAAAAGGGAGGCCCAAAGGCCTCCCCACTGGAGGATCAGCCGATCAGACCGCCCTCAGGAGAGGGAGTTGATGGCGTAATCCAGGTAGCTCTTCAACTCGTTGAGAGCCTGGGGGCTCATGTCGCGAGGGGAGCAGGCGCGGTCACGGGTGTAGGTGAGTGCCTCCACGTAGGCCGAGGTGGGCAGGTTGAGGGTGCGGTACACCTCACGAGCTCCTGCGATGCCCCACTCGTCGAGGGGGCCGGTGCCGCCCACCACGAGGCAGTAGTTGATCAGGCGCAGGTAGTGGCCCAGATCGCGGTAGCACTTGTCAACCTTGGTCTGGTTGCTGCCAGCTTCGCCTTGCTGCTTGAGGTAGGGGTACTTCTTGAAGCAGGCGTCGCCGGCTTCACGGGTAACTTTTTCCCAACCATTCGCCAGCTTCTCAGCGGCTTCCAAGCGGGCCGCGGCGCGCTGGATGTTGCCCTGAACGGCTTCGAGATCGTTCTGGCTGGGGAAGCGACCGGCCGCGTCAGCGGCGGTCACAACGGTGGTGACAACTGATTTCATCGAATGTTTCCTGTGTTGGAGGGTAAAGAAGTGAAAATGGACAAGTCAGCCGATCAAGCGAGTGCGCTGGCCACGCGGTCAAAGTAGGAAGCAGCTTCGGCCACCAATGCGGAGCAGTCACCCTGGATTGTTTCCATCTTGCGGAAACGGGTCTCGTCGGGATTGGTGCCGGTGGTATTGGTCTCGTTGATGTGGGCGGTGGAGGATGCCTTCATGATCGACACGGCGCGAGCAGCCGACTGCAGAGGCACGCCCAGAGCGATGTAGGTCTCCTTAAGGCCGTTCAGGCAGCGATCATCCAGCACAGACGCATCACCAGCCAAGAGTGCATAGCTGATGTAGCGCAGCACGATCTCTCCATCGCGGAGGCAAGCGGCCATGCGACGGTTGGGATAGCAGTTACCACCAGCCTGGATAAGACCGGTGTTCTCACAGATCATGCCAGTGACAGCATCAGAAACGATGCAGGAGGCATTGGAGGTGATGGCATTAACGGCGTCAAGCCTCTTGTTGCCCTCGGAAACGTACTTGCGAAGTGTCGCCAGTTCACCGCTGCCGATGGCAGCATTTTTGGCGTCAGCACTGATAACTGTGCGAGAAAAGGCGTCGAGCATGGGGACAAACCCGGACTAGGGAAAATGTTGAAATGAGCTTCGTGCATTACTCAAACGGCTCTGATTGCTACAGGAGAAATCAGGAAACCATTGATCGCGCTAGTCCCGAGGACCGAAGCTCCATGAAGTTACCCGGAGACCCTGGCAACCCCCCCCATTAAACGCGTCACGCAAGATTTCGTGATGCGAACCAGGCCGGCCATGCGCGCGATGGTGGCAGCCGACAAGACCCCAGGCAGGAACAGGGGTCCCCAGAGTCATGACCCTGGTGGCCGGGGAGAAGCAGGCCCTCACCGAAGAGCGTATTTTACATTTTCTTCTTCTTCGGATGGCGGAGGCGGGTGATGTGGCGCGCTGGTCATGGCACGCGTCAGCTGGCTTCGTACCCTTATCGGCAGGAATGCGCCACTCCATGTCAGAACCCAGCCTTCAGGAACTGAACGACTCCATCGAGGTCCTTGCCGCCTACAGGGATCGCCTGGTGGCTGATGTCACGGCCATGGGCCAGCGTCTCAAGCTCCCCCAGAGGCAGGTGGACTCCACCCTCACCTCCCACGCCGAACTGCAGCGCATCGAGGCTGTCCTGGCACAACTGGTCAGCCAACGGGACACCAGCTCTTCCACCTGATCCAACCCTGAGCTCAGCCGGCGGTGGGTGGATCAGTCGCGACACATCGCCACCGGTTGTTTTCAAGAGTTTCCTTAAGGCCCTCCGGCTGATGGACGTATTCAGGGGGTGGGCACTTGTAGCGTTCAAGACTGCCCTCTTCCGCCTCCCTCCCCATGCCTGTCGCACTTGCTTCCCAATTGAGGGAGGGAACCAAAAAAGCCCACACGATGGCCGAGAACACCGGTTTTGTGAGCTGCTTCCTCAAGGGGGTGGTGGACAAGGCCAGCTACCGCACCCTGGTGGCCGACCTCTGGTATGTGTACAGCGCCATGGAAGAGGCGATCGGCAAGCTCACCGCTCATCCAGTGGTCGGGCCGATCGCCTTCGCCGAGCTCAACCGCCGCGAGGCCCTTGAGCAGGATCTCACCTTTTACTACGGAGGCGACTGGCGCCAGAAGATCCAGGCCACACCTGGCGCACAGTCTTATGTGGCCCGTCTGCATCAGGTGGCCAAGGACGCTCCAGAGCTGCTGGTGGGCCATCACTACACCCGCTACATCGGCGATCTCTCCGGCGGCATCATTCTCAAGAACATCGCCCAGAAGGCGATGAACCTGAGCGAGCACGACGGCCTGCGCTTCTACGAGTTCGACGCCATCGCCGACGAGAAGGCGTTCAAGACCAACTACCGCGCCACCCTCGACGCACTGCCGATCGACCAGGGCACAGCTGATCGCATCGTGGCCGAGGCCAACGAGGCCTTCCTCTGCAACATGAGGATGTTCCAGGAACTGGAGGGCAACCTGGTGGCGGCCATCGGAAAGGTGCTCTTCGGCTTCCTCACCCGTCGCCAGCGGGCCGGCAGCACCGAGGCTGTCGCCGCCTGATTCGATGCAGACCGCACCACCTTTGACCATGGCGGAGTTCCTGGCCGCCAGTGCCGGCACTTGGTTGACGCGCCGCGCCGTTCACCATCTCGATCATCAGGACGATGAAGCCGGCGATTCCAACCTCACAATCGAGCCATTCGAGGCCTCCGATTCGGTGGTTCAGCGGGTCTGCGACAGCCTTGGGCTGGCCTCATCAGCCCAAGTGGCGGGCGGAGCTCGCTTCTGGTGGGAAAGCAACCTCAAGGAGGGGAGCCGCAGTGACGAGCAGGCGGCCGTGCTGGTCGATGTGGTGGATGACCAGAATCCCCGCCAGGGGTTTCTGCTGCGGGACAAGGGCTACATCGAGAAGCAGCCGGTGATGAGCACCTACTCCTTTGCCGATGACGGCCTGTTGACGATTACCACCCGCTATGACACAAATGTCGGCGTGGAGCGTTGCTGGTTTGTGACCGAGGGGGTACGAATCCGTGTCAGCAGTGTGCAGTTTCTCGATGGAGTCAGCATGACAACCTATTGCACAGAGCTGCGCTGCCCCAGCACCGATCAGCTGGAAGCCATCTCTGCTCAAGCCCAGAGTCGTTTCCACCTCTCCACCCCAGCGACTGGCCACTGAGGCCTGATCCTCCCAATGTTCGACTCCTTCCTCAATGAGCTCCATGCCGGGATCAAAGCCAGGGGGGCAGAGGCTCTGTCGATCCCGGACGGCTTGGCGGAATGCCGATCTGCCAAAGGCAACAGCGTCATCCGCAGCTGGCTGTGGCACTTGCCCGGCATCCGCCGCTGGCGGGTGACCCGGCTCGATGCAGGGGACAGTCTGCAGGTGCTCAATTCAGTGGCCTATCCCGCCTTCAGCCGCGACCAGCCTCTGCTGGGGATCGATCTGCTCTGGTTCGGCGCACGCCAGAAACTGGTGGCCGTGCTCGATTTCCAGCCCCTGCTTCAGACCCCAGACTATCTGGATCGGCACCTCCAGGGCCTGCATCGATTGCACGACCGGTTTCCTGATCTCAGTGGCGAGGAGACCATGCGCTCCTATGACCCGCACCAGTACTTCTCCCCCTGGCTGCTGTTCTGCCGCGGGAACGCTGAACAGGCTCAGGGAGCCTTGCCCGAAGCGTTTGGTGCCTTTCTCTCCCAGTACTGGGCCCTGCACGACAGCCCCGCCACCGGCCTTTCCCTGGATCCTGAGGAGGTAGCCCGTCTGCAGAACGCCTACGACATCTACAGCGCCGAACGTGATCCAGCTCACGGTCTGTTCACCAGCCATTTCGGCAAGGCCTGGTCGGACCGTTTCCTGCATGAGTTTCTATTCCCCGGGAACCGCCAGGCACCCGATCCGACCCCCGAGCTAGCCCCATGACTCCTTCCTTGCCGACCCACCCGTGCAGCCTTGATCCAGTCACCCTGCCCGGATGGAGATGGGGGCCTTTCCTGGATCACGCCGTGGAGGCCCTTCAGCCTCTGCGGCCTGAGGCCTACCCGATCGAGCCCCGTTTTCTGCGGCGTGAAGGTGTCACCGGTTCCAAAGCCCACCCTGTCGCTGTGACAACGTCCACCTGGGCGTGCAGAACTGACAAGCTCCGGCAGGTTCGGGCCGCATGCGTGGAGGCCGGGATGGCCGCCTCGGTGCTGAATTTCGTGGCCAATCCCTCCAGTAACTTCGATCTTCCCTTCTTCGGAGCCGATCTGGTCACTCTGCCCTCGGGTCATCTGATCGCGCTAGATCTTCAACCCGCACTCAAAAAGGATCAGGCCCACACCATGCGAGTCTGGGAGCGTCTGGTGCCGCTGTGGGAGAACTGGACGAAGCTTCTGCCTTCAGGGGGGCCGATTCCATCGGAAGCGGAGCCCTACTTCTCTCCAGGGTTCCTGTGGACGCGCCTTCCCCTCGGCGAGCAAGGAGATGAGCTGATCCGCTCAGCCGTGTTTCCGGCCTTCGTGGCCTACTTCGATCTCTATCTCCAGCTGGTGGCGGAAGCCACCCCTGTGGAGGAGCAGCGCCACATAGCGCTTCTGGCAGGCCAGCAGCGCTATGTGGCCTACCGGGCCGAGAAGGACCCAGCACGGGGCATGCTCACACGTTTCCACGGGGCCGAATGGACTGAGGCCTACATCCACGAGGTGCTATTCGACCTCTGAGATCAGCCCTACAGGCAGAAAGGAATGGCCTTGCCAGCCCCAACTATCTCTCCCATCCTATTGGCTGATGGGTTGTCTGGTTAGGGCTCGATCGCTCAATGGCTGCCTCCCCGCATTCCTATCGCCGGGATGGAACTTCGGGCATGCTCCTGGGCCTGATGCACCACCGCCAGGGCATGCCATGGGCCTCTTTGAGGTGCCGCCACTCCTCGCATCGAAGGGTGCGACATCCTGCAGAGTGGCGGCGAGATCAACTTGGCCGAACCGGAGCTGACTGCTCGCCGTGGCCGCTTGCGCCGTTAGCTCTCGCCTTAGATCAGGAAGCTCGTGCTGCGGTCCACCAGTCGGTCGCCCGGAGCCACCGGCATGGCGCTGGTGGAGAGGACATTCTCTTACCCGATGAACGGCTGGTCGCTGGGCACCAGCAGGGATTTCCGTCATCAGCAGTGGTGAGAGTTATCCATGGTGTCAATCTCACCGTTAATCGTCGATTCGATAGACGCTGAACTCCTTGGTGACAGACCTGTCTTCACTGGCTTCATGCCCTGCCTGGCCAAAGGTCACCTGAAACCACCATTGGCGACAGTCATCACTGCGTTGCTTCACCTTATAGCTCCGCATCTCCTGGTCCCTGAGGGCCAGAACGAGGGCGTCACCACTGCAACCTGGGCAGGTCACCCGAAGTTCCTCAAGTCCCTCCGCAGTGATCCGGTAGCTGGGCATTGGAACGGCACGCCTCAAGCCACTCTCTCAAGCGAGGCCGACCTGAAAACCACCTGCATGGAGAAAAACAGTAGCCTTCGCCACGCTTTCCCATCAACTCTAGGCTAATCTTTACGAAATGCAACAGTCAAGTGACCTCCTCTCCGGATCTGGCTTCGCTCTACCAGCTGCTGGCCAACCAGCAGCGGCCCACCCTGCCCTCAGGTGAGCAGCGGGCCATCCTGGGCTGTGGCTACGTCGGTGAAGCGGTCGCCAAGGCCTGGAGGGAGCAGGGGCATGAACTCTGGGGAACCACAACCCGTCATGAACGCTTGATCGAATTGGCTGAACTTGTTGATACGCCAGTTGTTTTTGATTCCACAGACTCTAGCAGCAGCCTAGATTTTACTAGAAATCTTGATGGAATACTGGTGTCCTTTGCGCCCTCAAAGAGCGCTCATGTTGACATTAATCAATATCGGGAGACATTCCTTGGAGGCCTGGAGTTATTGATTAATTCGGTAAGGCATCGTTCAAGTAAATCACCACTTCAGTTGGTTCACTTGAGCAGTTGCGGCGTTTATGGAAATCGGCGCGGAGCAATGACCGACGAGACTGACCAGCTCGGCTGTCTTCACCCCGTCAATGAGGTCCTGGCAGGAGCTGAAGAGATTATTCAATCGGTCCGCTCAGAGACAGTCAACGTCTGCATTCTACGGCTGGGCGGCATCTATGGCCCTGGCCGCGATATTCCTGGCATGCTCCTTTCAGCAGCAGGCAGCACGATTCAGCGCAATGGTCACAATGTGCCTTGCTGGGTCCATCTTGATGATATTGTTCGTGGAGTAAATTTTGCTTTCGAGCACAACCTCAACGAGATCTACAATCTGGTGAATGATACCCAGTACACCGGTCAGGAACTTACGGACCGCTTGTGCGAACAGGCTGGCCTACCACCAGCGAAATGGCTGTCGGTGGACACGGCCGATCGCGTGCTCAATGCGAGAGTGAGCAATGCCAAACTCAAGCGAATTGGCTTCACTTTGACTCAGCCTTGCATGGTGGGCTGATAACGCCGTTCATCTCTGCGAGACAGCTGATACTTCTCATCGTATTCAATGATCAGATGTACAAAGCTCTTGGTACTTACAGGCAGCCAAAATTCAGATCAAATGGTCCTTGGGGCAAGCTTCCTGGCACACTGCATAGAGGCCTTGATTAGGTAGCAAGCTGCGCAAGCAGGTCTTGCCGCCTAGACTGGTATACATGTACCAGTTGTGTTTGCCATGTCTATGAATCAGATTCAGTTCCAGGCCGACCTGTCGCTGCCAAGGTTCATCGAGCTCTACGGCACCGAGGAAAAATGCGTAGCCCTTGGGCTTCTGCGAAGCAGTAGCCGCCCTGGAGCAGGCGCGCTGGCCTGATGGTTTCCGTTGCCGCCGCTGTGATTGCAAGGAGTACGGACTGATCCACGGCAGGCGCCACAAGCGCTATCAATGCCGGAGCCGTCGCCATCAGGCCACCCTCACGGCCGGAACCATCCTGGAGGCGACAAAGTTGCCTTTGACCACCTGGTTTCTCGCTTTCTACCTGGTGGGCCAGGCCAAGACTGGCATCTCCTCACTCGCTCTGAGGCGTCATCTCGGCGTGAACTACCGCACGGCATGGCTGGTTCACAACAAGATCAGGCAGGCGATAGTCGGTTGCCTGCATCAATCTGTGGTGGTGAAAGGACGCCATCCCAATGAACTGCCGGAATTCCGCTGGATCAACATGGTGCTGAGTAACTTGAAAACCAGCTTCAGTGGCACCTTCCATGCCCTGAAATTCGATAAGTACGTTGATCGCTACCTGGGTGCCTTCAATTACCGCTTCAACCGGCGCTTCAACTTGGCAGCGATGACCGAGCGTGTGGTTCATGCCATCTGCAGCTGCGGCGCTCGGCCGGAGCGCGTCCTGAGGAGTGCGGAGCTTGCTACATAATCAAGTACATTGTTGACCCAGCTGGATCTGATTCTCCACGGGTCAGATCCATTCCAGCGCTCTCTCGCCCGTACCAGGTCGTCAACCCCTGCCAGTCGCCATCAAAACTGGCTTGCATCAGATCCCACTAACGATCAGCTCCTGTGTTGCTCTGGCTGGTCGTACTTGCCATGGCGCTCAGTCCAGAATCCGGATCGTCATCGCCTGATTCTCTCAGGACAAAGAAACGTCCAGCTAACAGTAGACCTTTTGGAGGTGAAGTTCGGCGGCACCGGCTCGGGGTGGCGAAGCTGCTTCTCATGTCTGAGCAGAGGAGAAGCCCCTGCTCAGACATGAGCGGAGTTCCTGTAGACGCCGTTCTGAAAGAGCTGAGTGGCGCCCACCCGCTGGTGGACGGAGACAAGAGTGATGATCTCGTTGTAGTGGCACGGATTCAGCGCAGGGTGCAACTACTGCACTAGATGATCACCTGATCACTGACATACAAGGCAATTCACGAGAAGATTCTGGCCATTTTGCCTGTGAGGGCATAGACTTTGCAGGCAATGCAAAAGACCAATGTTCAGTCAAGAATGTGTCCACAACATCAAGCAGCAATTTCGGACGAAGTACCGCTCTCCACTGTATTTTCTGCATTTACGTCTTCACATCAATGGTGATCTGCACCCTCTCCCGATAGGCGTTGAAGCAGTGGCCCTCGGTGGTGATCCGCAGGGCGGTGCCCTCCCAGAGAGCACAGTTGAGGCGGAACACAAGGGGCACGTAGCTGGCGGCGAGGCTCACCGATGAGATCCCCTCGAAGCAGGCGTCTGGTGACCCAGTGGCTGCGAGGGAGAGCATGGGCCTCGAAGAGCCTGGATAACGGGGTTTCTGCCAAGACCCAGCGCCAAAGAAACGATCCCGCCGCCGGAGTGCTCATCAGGACATGGGGAGATGGGGAGATGGGGCCCATCGGATGGATGCAATGGCAACATCAATGGTTCCCCTATGCACCGTGCGGGCCATGGCTGGCACTGCTGATCTGGATTCCGCCATGGCCACAGCCGGCGAACCCATCTCGGAGGAGGAAGCGTTGCAGCGCCTACGCCAAAGCGAGGATCAATCCCATCAGTACTACGCCGCCTGGTGGCTGGGCCGTATGCGTAGCCGCCATCCGGAGACAGTGCCCCTGCTTCAGGCGGCCTTGCGTCGGCGCCAGCCCCGCGCGGTTTCGTCCGGTGTGGAAGAGAATGCCGTGGCCCGCAATGCCGCCCGGGCGCTGGGAAAGCTAGGAGATCCACAGGCGATCCCCGATCTGCTTGCTACCCTTGAGGACGAGGACGACGGGCTGAGGGAAGCGGCGGCGCGAGCTCTTGGGGAACTCCGTGCAAGGGAGGCTGTTTCGCCGATCTGCGCCCGCTTGGCCAGCGATCAGGCAGGGCAACCCCTTCCCAACAGCCTGAGGTTACGAGAACCCTGCGAGGCCCTGATCGAGGCCCTGGGGGACATCGGCCTAGTCGCTCCCGATGTAGTGGACGTGATCCAGCCTTTCGCCATCCACGAGCGGCCCCTGATCCGCAGCGCCGCCGCGAGGGCCCTTTTCCAGCTCACACAAGATCGGCGCTGGGGACACAACTTGATCGAACTGCTTGAACATCCCCAGCTGCAGGTCCGACGTTCCGCACTGATGGACCTGGGCGCCGTGGGTTGGCGACCGGCGCTCGAACCGATCCGGGACACCCTGGCTGAAAACAGCCTCAAACTGATCGCCCTGCGGGGGCTGGTGGAACGGGGCCAAGCCCCCCCTGACACCGAGACTGTGCTTAGGGCGATGGACGACTTGCTTTGAATAAGACAGGAGCCGATGGGCTGAGCCTGGTCAGGCCCTTCATCAGAGCCGTGGAGCGCGCCGACAGCGCGGATGGGCTGCAGAAGGCGACCAAAAATCTGGCTGGAGCCATCGCTGCTCTAGCGAAGGCAGATCATCAGGATGAGTCGCACTGCGATCCCGAGACCTGGGACGTGATTGATTGCCTGCTCCAAGTGCTTGGATTCAACAATCCTGGGGCCGCCGTGGCTGCTGTGGACGGGTTGATCGCGATCGGCCCTCCTGCTGTGGAGCCGCTGCTGGGCAGCCTCGATGAACGGAACTACGGAGCCCGGGCCTGGGCGGTGCGTGCCCTCGCAGGGATCGGCGACGTGCGCGGACTCGACCTCCTCGAGAGCGCCCTAGCCTGCGACATCGGGCCCAGCGTGCGGCGGGCCGCGGCCCGGGGCCTGGGTCAGCTCCGCCTTGAGGCCCTGCCCCAGATCGATCAAATCAACGTAAGGCAGCGTTGTCTCGACGCGCTTCTGGGCGGTGGCGGCGATGGCGAATGGGTGGTCCGCTACGCCGTGACGGTGGGACTGGAGCAACTGCTGCTCGGCATGGGCAGGGCAGAGCCTGGGCATCGCTCCGGACTGCAGGCCCTGCAGGAGCTGGCCGGCGAGCCCGGGGATGACACCCCGGTGGTGCGACTGCGGGCCGGGCTGGCCCTGAGCCGCCTCGCTGGCGGGGCGGGGGGCTGATGGAGCGCTCCCGTCTGTTGTTCGTCTGCCTGGGCAATATCTGCCGCTCCCCCGCCGCAGAAGGGGTGTTCCTGCACCACCTGCAGCTGCGGGGTCTGGAAAAATCCTTCAATGTCGATTCGGCCGGCACGGGCCACTGGCATGCCGGTCAGCCTGCCGATGCCCGAATGCGCGCCGCGGCTGCCGGGCGCGGCATCCACCTGCCCAGCCGTGCTCGCCAGATCGTGGTCGCCGATCTGGATCAGTTTGATCACATCCTCACTATGGATGACGACAACCTGGCGGCGGTCCAGGCCATGACCCGGGGCCGTAAATCCAGGGCCCAGATCAGACCGATCACCCAGCACTGCCGCAGACACCGCGTCCGTGAGGTGCCCGATCCCTACTACGGGGGCGCCGATGGCTTCGAGGGGGTGCTGAATCTGCTCGAGGATGCCTGCACGGGCCTGCTCGACGACCTGCTGGCCACCAGCACCCCCTCCTAGCCCTCGGAACGATGAGCCGACGGCTGGCTGGGAGCCCAGAACCGGACCCCGCCACTCAGGCTGCTGCGCCAGCCTCCGGTGCTGGCCAGGCCTCTTCGGGAATGCGCTCCCTGAACAGATCCATCAGGGTCGTGATCACCTCCTCGATGGCCAAGCCATCGGTGATCAGCTCCACCGCATCCTCGGCCTGGAGCAGGGGAGCCACCTCGCGGCTGGAATCCTGACGGTCGCGCTCGGCGATCTGCACCTCCAGCTCCGCCAGGGGCGGCACGGCAAACCCCCGCTGCTCCAGATCCTGGGCCCGCCGACGGGCCCGCTCCGCCACCGTGGCGGTGAGGAACACCTTGAGATCCGCATCCGGGAATACGGCGGTGCCGATGTCACGGCCCTCCGCCACCAGCCGGCCCCGGGCGCCGAGGGCCCGCTGCTGCTGGGTGAGCGCCTCGCGCACGCAGGCATGGGCCGCCACCTGTGACACCTGGGCCGTGACATCGGGATGGCGGATCGCCTGGCTCACGTCGTGGCCATTGACGATCACCGATTGCTCACCACTGGCCTCCAGGTCGAGGCTGAGCTCCAGCCCCTCCAGCAGCGGCTCCACCTCCGCCGCCACAGCTGGATGGGCCCCATGGCGCAGCACCCACCAGGTCACCGCCCGGTACATGGCTCCGGTGTCGAGGTAGATCAGGCCGAGGCGGCGGGCAAGGACCCGGGTGACCGTGCTTTTGCCTGCCCCGGCGGGGCCATCGATGGCGACGATCGGAGGACGGTTCATCAGCACAAGGTGATCAATCAGGCGGCTGGGGCCGCAGCGGACGGCTACCGCCAGCAGCAACGGCCCCTTGGGTGGGGGGGAAGCGTCCAGGGGGCGCAGCCGCCGGGCCTCCACCATCTCCACATACTCCACCGCCAGATCGGCCCGCCCCAGCTCGGCCTGAACCAACCGCTCCAGCCGGGCGGGATCCCGCTCACCGCTCTCCCAGGCCCGCCGCCCCAGGGCCAGGGCAGCGGGCAGGCGTGCCGCCTGGCCTCGCTCCAGCTTCGAGAGATAGCGATTGCGGGAGCTGGCCGCCAGACCATCACTTTCCCGCCAGGTGGCACATCCCTGGACCCGCAGTGGCAAGGCCAGATCCGCCACGATCCGCCGAAGGATCACCAGTTGCTGCCAGTCTTTCTCGCCCAGCAGCAAACGATCAGGGCGCACCAGGGCCAGCAGCCGAGCCACCACCGTCGCCACCCCTTCGAAATGGCCCCCACGGCTGCGGGCGCAGAGCCCCTGGAGCAGAGCGGGAGGAGGCAGCACCTTGGTCAGCTCAGCCTCACCGCCGGGGAACAGCTCAGCCACACTGGGGGCGAACAGGGCCGTGGCCCCCGCCGCGGCAGCCAGGGTGCCATCCGCCAGAGGGTCGCGCGGATAGCGCTCGAAGTCTTCGCCGGGGCCGAACTGGAGCGGATTGACGAACACGCTCACCAGCACCCGCGGCGGTGGCCCCGAGGCGGACAGGGGAGCGGCCGCCCGCTCGATCAGGTGGCGGTGACCCTTGTGCAGGGCGCCCATGGTGGGCACGAAGTGGAGGGGAGCGGCCGGCGGCTCGCCGGCGGGCCTGCACCAGCGGCGCAACTCATCACAGGTGTGCAGCAGCTGCATGGTGGCGCTGAACGAAAAACCCACCCGGCGGTTTGCCGGATGGGCCACTCAAGGGAAAGGTCTGGAAGGGCTGAACCCTACTGAACCACTTCCAGTCGGACCTGGGCCACGCCGCTGGCGACCAGACCGAGGTTCTGGGCAGCGCCGTGGGCCAGATCGATGATGCGGTTGCCGTGGAAGGGTCCCCGGTCATTGATGCGCACAATGGCGCTGCGGCCATTCCTGAGATTGGTGACCTTCACCTTCGTGCCGAAGGGCAGGGTGCGGTGAGCCGCGGTCATGGTGCCGGGGCGGAACACTTCGCCATTGGCGGTGCGGTTGCCGAAGAAGCCAGGGCCGTACCAGCTGGCTTCACCGGTGCCGGCCAGCTTGAAACGACGGGGAGTGGGGGCCGGAGCGGTGGGAGCGGAGGGGGCCTCAAGGGCCGGGGCTTCGCTGTTCTGCTGGCGAATGGCGACGGTCTGGGAGGGCTGAACCGACTCGGAGCGCTCGACGGCAGGTGCCGTGAGGGCCGGGGTGGCCATGGCGATGCGGGGCGAGGATTCAGTGCGAGCCGAATTGGCCAGCACAGGCAGGGCGATGCCACTACCGGAGAGCAGGAGGGCAAGGGCCCCGAGGGGGAAAGTGCGACGCATAACAAACGAGACCCACCACAGTGAGGCAACGGACTTCGAATTGAAGGGTCGTTACTTGATGAATCGCGCTAACGATTGGAAGAGCTGATAGCGCAAATCGAGCGGTGGTGTCCCTGACAAAAAATCACGACCTCGAAAACTTACAGGAAGTCTGAGGAAGTGAGTTGAGCGACTTGGCCGCAAGACTTGATCAGGAGGAGTGATCAATGGCGAAATCCCTGTCAGCCACAGTGGAGAGAACCGCATGGGACCGAGATATCGATCAGCGACACCAATCACAGCCATCAGCAGAGCTGATCGAATCCTGTGCCAATCGGGCAGGCGGCTGGCGAATGGACACTGGTCCGCCGGCATCGGAGGATCAGCGGCGATGAGGATCTGCCCAGCAGGAGCAACGCCATGGATTACCGCACCGCCGGAGTGGATGTGGCCGCCGGCAGGGCCTTCGTCGAGCGGATCCGCACCAGTGTCGAGAGCACCCGCCGGCCTGAGGTGCTCGGTGGCCTGGGGGGATTCGGCGGACTGTGCCGGCTGCCCGAGGGATTGCGACGCCCATTGCTGGTGGCCGGCAGTGATGGGGTGGGAACCAAGCTGGAGCTGGCCCAGGCCCACGGGCGCCACCACGCCGTGGGGCTTGATCTGGTGGCGATGTGCGTCAACGACGTGATCACCAGTGGGGCTGAGCCCCTGTTCTTCCTCGATTACATCGCCACCGGCAAGCTCGCCCCCGAGGCCATGGCCTTGGTGGTGGAGGGGATCGCCGACGGCTGCCGCCAGAGCGGCTGCGCCCTGCTGGGGGGCGAGACAGCTGAAATGCCGGGCTTCTACGCCCCCGGCCGCTACGACCTGGCCGGCTTCTGCGTGGCCGTGGTGGAGGAGGACGACTTGATCGACGGCCGGCAGGTGCGACCAGGCGACCGGATCCTGGCGGTGGCCAGCAGTGGTGTTCACAGCAATGGCTTTAGCCTGGTGAGGCGGATTCTTGCCAGCAGCGGCACCAGCGAGGCCGTCACCCTGCCGGGCGATGGCCGGCCGGTTATCGCGGCGCTGCTGGAGCCCACGCTGCTTTATGGCGCCCTGGTGAAGGCCCTGCGCCAGCAGGCGGTGCCCATCCATGCCATGGCCCACATCACCGGCGGTGGATTGCCCGAAAACCTGCCCCGCTGCCTGCCGGAGGGAACCCGCGGCCGGATCGAAGCCAGCAGCTGGGAGCGGCCCGAGCTGTTCCGCTGGCTGCAGGACGAAGGCGAGGTGCCGGAAGCCGATCTGTGGAACACCTTCAACCTGGGGGTCGGCTTCTGCCTGGTGGTGCCGGAGCCGGCCGTCGCCGGAGCTCTGGAGGTGTGCGGGCGACTGGGGCACCAGGCCTGGCCCCTTGGGGTGGTGGAGGCCGGGGCCCTTTGCCCCCAGCCCCTGGCGGGTTTGCCGTACTGACAGCCCCATCCCCGCTGCTGGCAGATTGCAGCAGGCTTCGCTGCCCTTGATCGCTGGCGGCGCACCCGGGAATCCATACGTCCTTAACCATGCAGACCTCCAGCACCCGCATCACCCGACGGCGCAGCTCAGCGGGCCCCCAGCCGGCGGCACCACCGCGGCGGCTGAATGCTCCTCCCCAGGGTCGCAGCGTCAGTCGACCCACTTATCTCACCCTGCGCGACCACGGCAAGGTGTTCGTGGCCGACCTGCCTCGCCTCTCCGAGGGCCAGCTCACGCGGGTGGCCACCGAAGCGCAGGAGGTGCTCGAGAGCCTTCAGCGGCGCCTGGAGGAGCTGGATCAGCTGGCCACCCTCCAGCCAGCCGATCAGGAGACGCAGATCAGGGCCAGCACCAAACGGGGCGTCACCGAACGTTTTCTGCAGGCCATCGAGGAGGAGCAGTGCGAACGACGCAACAATCCGGCTCTGCGCGCCGCGGCGGGAGAATCGATCGCGCGGGCCTTCCTGGAACTCTCCCGCCACCGCCTGCCGGGGGCCACGTTCGACTCCCTGCTGCAGGAGGCCCTCAGCGCCTGTGACGAGCACAGCTCAAAAGCGGATGGAGCTGACTCGGGTTCCTCGTCCAAAGCGGGATCCAGCTCGGCCCCGGGCGGTGCCGCCGCTCCGGTTAACAACCTCCCCACTTCCAGACCGGCGGCGCTGCCCGTGGTGCTCTCCCCCGACCCCACGGACAGCTCTGCGGCAACGGAATCGAGCTGATCCTCGATCACCGTCTCAATCACTGAGGAACGGGTTGGCGGGCATCCTCACCGGCAGGGCCAGGGCCTGGCGGTCGAGGGCGAGGCATTCCTGATCGTTCATCTCCCAGGCCAGTGCCGCCGCCGCCGCATCGACCTGCTCGGGACTGCGCAGGCCGGGGATCGGCATCGCCCCGTGGGCCCGGCACCAGTTCAGTGCCACCTCACTCACCTGGGCACCGCGCTCAGCCGCCATCTCCCGCATCAGGGCCAGCAGCGGTTCGATCTTCGGCAGCAGCCGCCGGAACAGCAGCCCCCGTGGCCCCTTGGGCCAGCCGGCGCCACTGCCCGGCCGGACTCGGTCGCCAAGCAGGCCCAGGGCCATGGGGCTGTAGGCGATCAGATCCACCCCCAGCTCCCGGCAACAGTCCCCGAGTTCGCCACCGCTCACCGCCTCAGGGGCCAGCAGAGACACCTGCACCTGAAGACTGGCCAGGCGCACCCCCCGCTCGGCCAGCCGCCGCTGCACCTGCCTCAGACGCCTGGGCCCCATGTTCGAGACCCCCAGGCTCTCCACCTCGCCGGCCGCCACGAGGTCCGCCAGTCCCTCCAGCAGGGGGGCCTCCTGCCAGGGGGCGTAGCGGGCGGTGCTCCAGTGCAGCTGCACCCGATCAAGGCGACCGCCCAACCGCTGACAGGAAGCCCTGAAGGCCCGCTCATAGCCTCGGCGACCCAGGCGCCAGGGGAAGGGGGCCAGCTTGGTGGCCACGCACAGTCGGTCACGTTGCTGGGGGGACACGGCTTGGAGGAAGCCACCGAGCAACGCTTCGCTGCGGCCGGTGAAGCGGCCGGTGCCATAGGAGTCGGCGGTGTCGAAGAAACGAAATCCCAGGGCCACCGCCCGTTGGAACGTGGCCTCCAGGGCCTGGTCATGGAGCTCGGGCCTGTACCCCCAGAGGAACTGGTTACCCCAGGCCCAGGTGCCCACGCCGATCGAGACGGACTGCGCCATGGATCTCCGGGCTGCGAGCGATCTCGTCATGATCGGGGCATGACCTCCCCAGCCGCACAGAACCAATCGCCAACGCCTGTGCCACCGCCGGGATCCCAGGCGCTGCAGACCCCGGAGCCGCCGCCCAGCGAGCCGGTGCTCTGCAACCACTGCGGCCGCACCGCCAGCAACGAGATCAGCTGTCAGGGCCACTGCGTAGCCGATTCGGACTACTGACTCAGAAGCTGGGGTCAGGGCGGTTCCACAATGGTGGCCCTGCGCGTGGGTTCCCCTTGGCCGTCAGCACCCCCCTTCCCAAGTCATTCAGGCCCCCCAGCGGCGCCAGGCGGGGCACCGGCCGGGCGGCACTACTGCTGGCCGGAGTGCTGCTCAGTCTGCTGATCCCCGCAGCAGGCGTTCGGGCCCAGGAGAACAAACCCACCGACTTCGGCCGGGTGCAACGGAGCACCCGCAGCTGCCAGCGCAACTTGGCCGCGGCCAGCCCTGGCCCCTGCTCGGAACTGCGCTTTGAGCAGAACCAGCAGGGACTGCTGAACATCCGCTTCGTCGGCGCCGGCCGTGGCGAAATCTCCTCCAACCTGGTCACCTTCGTGGGACTGGTGAAGGACGGCGGGGCCGGGCTGCACTGCAGCGAGGGTCGTTGCCGCCTGAAGGGTCCCCTCAGCACCGAAATCACCAGCGTGAGTGAGCTGGGCTTCGATCAGCGCGGACTGCCCACCAGCCTGCCCAGCGCCTGGCCCGCCGATGGCACCTGCAGGGTGGAGAAGAACGAGGTGCGCTGCGAAGCCAAGTCACCCACAGGGGAGCGCTGGGAAGCCAGCGCCGAACTGTGAACGACCCCTCCGGCAACCCGCCGGCGGGGGGGAGATCAGAGGCGGCACCCAGATTCGAACTGGGGGTAAAGGATTTGCAATCCTCTGCCTTACCACTTGGCCATGCCGCCAGACCAGGGGCGAACCCCCTTGCTGCGGATCGTATCAGCCGTCCTCAGCAGCCCCGGCTGCTGCTGCTCAGCAACGGCCATGGGGAGGATCTGATCGGTTTGCGCATCCTGCAAGCGCTGCATCAGCGGCGCCCGCAGGTGCTGATCGGTGTCCTGCCGCTGGTGGGGGAGGGGGAGACCTACCGGCAGGCGGAGCAGGAGGGCTGGCTGCACCGGCTGGGCCCCCGCCAGCGGCTGCCCAGCGGCGGCTTCAGCAACCAGAGCCTCTCCGCGCTGCTGCGTGATCTGGGGGCGGGACTGGGCGGCCTGAGCTGGCGCCAGTGGCAGCTGGTGCGTCGCTGGGGTGCCAGCGGCGAGCCGATCCTGGCGGTGGGGGATCTGCTGCCCCTGCTGCTGGCCTGGGCCAGCGGCGCGCCCTACGGCTTCGTGGGCACACCCAAAAGCGATTACACCTGGAGGAGTGGGCCCGGCCGCGACCCCATCGCCGACTGCTACCACCGCTGCAAGGGCAGTGAATGGGATCCCTGGGAATGGTCCCTGATGGCCGATCGTCGCGCCCGGCTGGTGGCGGTGCGCGATGGCCTCACTGCCCGGGGGCTGAGGCGCCAGGGGGTGGCGGCACTGGCGCCCGGCAACCCGATGATGGATCAGCTGGATCGACGACCCCTGCCGGAGGTGTTGGGCCAGCGGCGGCGGATCGTGCTGCTCTGCGGCAGCCGGCTGCCGGAAGCCCTCGCCAATGCCCGGCGGCTGCTGGCGGGCCTGGCCTGCTCGCCGGCCAGGGAGCCACAGGTGGTGCTCTGCCCCACCGGCTCCCGCCCCAGCCGCGGCGACCTGGAGCCGATCCTGCGCGCCCAGGGCTACCGCGAGGTAGAGCTCCCGCAGGGTTGCGGCGGCAGCTCTGCCTGGCAGGTCCAACAGCGGCTGCTGCTGCTGGGGCCTGGCTGCTTCGAGCGCTGGGCCGGCTGGGGGGAGGTGGGTCTGGCCACCGCCGGCACCGCCACCGAGCAACTGGTGGGCCTAGGGGTGCCCGTGCTTTCGCTGCCTGGGCCGGGGCCGCAGTTCAAGCGCGGGTTCGCCCAGCGCCAGAGCCGGCTGCTGGGGGGGGCGGTGCACCCCTGCGCCTCCGGGCAGGAGCTGGCCCTCGAACTAGAGCGGCTGCTGAGGGATGGCCAGCGACGCCAGCACCTCGGGGCCATCGGCCGGCAGCGGATGGGGACGTCCGGCGGCAGCGAGCGCCTGGCGGAGCTGGTGGACCGCCGGCTGCTGGCCCAGCCCCAGGGATGATGGGCTCTCACCTCACCCAGGCCCATCCCCGATGCCAGCACCGATCGACCGGGCCTACGCCACCGTCACCGGTCAGCTGGCCACCCTGCTGGGGGTGAGCATCGCCGCAGCCCGGCGCCGGGTCGATCAGCAGGCCGCCCGGGAGGGAACGCGAGCGGCGGGCGAGCGCATCACCATCGCCGAGCGCATGATCCAGGAGGCCCAGGGAGGGGCCAGGGCCCAGGGTCAGCTGCTGGATGAGCTGCTGGTGGCCGAAGACGACGACAGCGGCTTCATGGTCGAGGACTGACCGCAGGGCTCATTGATCGCAGAACCCACTGGAGCTGGCCACATTGGTTCGCCTCGAGCCTCAGCGCGACTGGGAGGAATGCTCGAACACCGAGCCGAAGCGACTGCGGTCGAGATCGGCAAACACCGGCAGGCAGGCGAAGCAGCGGCGGGCCAGATCCAGGCGCCCCTCCCGCTCGAGGATGGCGGACAGGGCGTCACGGGCTGCCAGCAGATAGCGCACGTCGTTGGCCGCATAGATCAGCTGGGCCTCGCCCAGATCCTCCACCCGTCCCCAGTCGCTGCTCTGCGACTGCTTGTCGAGTTCCACCCCCACCAGCTCCTGCACCACCTCCTTGAGCCCGTGGCGAGAGCTGTAGGTGCGGGCCAGGCGACTGGCCACCTTGGTGCAGAACAGTGGCGCCACGGCAATGCCCAGTCCTTCCCCCAGGGCCGCCAGGTCGAAGCGGGCGAAGTGAAACACCTTCTCGATCGCCGCACTCTCCAGCAGCTGGCGCAGGCGGGGCGCCTCCTGCTGGCCCCGGGCGATGCGGATGCAGCAGACGTTGTCGAGATGGTCGGCGATCTGAACCAGGCACAAACGGTCGCGGCCATGGATCAGCCCCATCGCTTCGGTGTCCACCGCCAGGGCCGGGGCCTGGGCCAGCAGGCTGAGCCAGTCGGCGTCGAGATCCCCCTCGAACACAGCGAAGCGATGGGGGGTGGGGGAGAGGGCCGAGGGCATGAGCGGGGGAGCAACCGACGCCATCGTGCCGAAAGGGGGAGAATGGAGCTCCTCCGCACTGGATCCCCCGCGTGCCGTCGCTCCTGTCCCCCACCCTGGGCTCCACCCTGCTGCTGACCCTGCTGATGACCATCGGCCTGGTGTTCTTCCTGCGCGCCGCCAGCAAGGACCGCACCACGGTGGTGGATGTGCAGTCGCCGCGGCCGGCCCTCGAGGTGCTCGACGGCCTCAGCCAGTGGCTGAAGCAACGGGGCTGGCAGGCGGAGGACGGCGATCCCGAGCGACGGCTGCTGCGCTTCCGCGGCCAGGTGGGAGCCAGCGGCACCCTGGCGCTGCTGCTCTCGCTGCTGGGGACGGTCGGGGCGGCCTGCCTGGGCCTGGTGCTGCGTCAGCTGCTGCCGGCGCTGGGCTGGTGGCCGCTGCTGCTGGCCCTGATCGGTCCGATGGCGGGGCTGGTCTACCGGCGGCGGGCCGCCCGCCAGGAGCTGGTGGAACTGCGCCTGGTCAGCGCCGACGACGCTCCCCTCAGCCAGCTGCGCCTACGGGCCCACCGCGACGAGTTGATCGCCCTGGAACTGGAGCTGGGGCCCCGCCTGCAACTGGCCAGTGACGGCACCCTGCTCAGTTCCCCCATCTGAATCCCCGGACCATGCCCCCCCATCCCCAGCCTCCAATCCCGCGTCGGCCCCGGGCGCAACCACGCCCCCTGCGCTGGGCTCTGTTGGGGCTGAGCCTGGTGCTGGTGCTGGGCAGCGCCGCCGAAGCCCCGGCCATGCTCGCCATCGACCCGCTCACCGGGCCGCGCACACCACTGAACAAAGACTGGATCGGCCGCCGGTCGCTGGCGGCGGGCACACCGATCCTGGTGATGGCCGGCCACGCCGATTCCCAGGGCATGGCCGGATCAGGCACCAGCGGTGAAGCGGTGGATCGTTTCGGGGCCCAGCCGATGATCCCCGGCATCCGTGATGAGCTCTACTGGAATCTGCTCACCGCCGAGCGGGTGGTGGCCTTGGGACGCCAGCGCGGTCTTCCGATCAGCCTCTACGTGCCAGCTCAACGCAGCATCGCCGACGGGGATGATCCCCGCACCAACTGGAGTGTGGGCAAGGAGCATGTGCGCCGGGGGGGGTACGCCATGGAGATCCACTACGACGCCTACGGACCGGATGGCTTCGGCTCCGGTCTGATCCCGCCCCTGCACCAAGCCCCCAGCCTGCTCGACGAAAGCCTGGCCGCTGCCTTCGGGGCCTTTCCCTTTCAGTTCCGAGGCGGACTGGGAGCACCGCGCCGCGGCATCGCCATCCTCGAGATCGGCAAGCTGGAGAGTCCGCTGGAGTCGACCCTGAGGGATCCCGGCAGCCGGGATGCGGCGCTCAACGCCATCGCCGAGCGGGTGGTGACGGCCCTGGAGCAGGGCCTCAGCCCTGTGCAAAGGCGGCGTCCCCAGAGCTAGCCGGGCGGTTCAGTCGAAAGCCCCCCGGGCCCGGCAGAGCTCTTCCAGGGCAGCATCCCCGCTCCAGTCCTGGGGGGTGGTGAACACCTCACTGACCAGTGCTTCGCGGCTACCGGGCTCGGGCCCATACCCGTACTCCCAGCGCACCAGAGGGGGTAGCGACATCAGGATCGATTCGGTGCGGCCGTTGGTCTGCAGGCCGAAGATCGTGCCGCGATCGAACACCAGATTGAATTCCACGTAGCGGCCTCGGCGGTAGAGCTGGAACTGGCGTTCCCGATCTCCGTAGGGGATGCCATGGCGCTTCTCGACGATCGGCACGTAGCTGGGCAAAAAGGCATTGCCGCAGGCACTCGCCAGCTGGAACAACTGCTCCCAGCTGTGGGGAGAGGCTCCAACCCTCGCCGCTGCGGCCGCAGCCGGTCCGCTGGGATCCTGTCCCTTGTAGAGCGCGCCGGTGGGGTCCTGGTAGTCGTAGAAGATGCCGCCCACACCCCGGGTTTCATCGCGGTGCTTCAGGAAGAAATATTCATCGCACCAGGGCTTGAAGACGCGATACAGGCTGGGATCCACGCTGTCACAGGCCCCCTGCAGGCTGCGGTGAAAGTGACGGGCATCCGCGAGGAAGGGGTAGTAGGGGGTGAGGTCGGCGCCACCTCCGAACCACCAGACCGGCCCCGCCTCGAAGTAGCGGTAGTTGAGGTGCACCGTGGGCACGTAGGGATTGCGGGGATGGAGCACCATTGAGGTGCCTGTGGCGAACCAGCGCTGGCCGGCGGCCTCAGGCCGTTGGCTGAGGATCGAGGGGGGCAGCTGATCGCCTTCCACCTCGGAGAAGTTCACCCCGCCCTGCTCGAAGATCCGACCGGCCTTCATCACCCGCGAGCGGCCGCCGCCGCCCTCCGGCCGCTCCCAGCTCTCCTCCTGAAACACCCCTTCGCCATCCAGGGCCTGGAGGCCAGCGCAGATGCTGTCCTGAAGGCCCATCAGCAGGGCGCGGGCCCGGGCGCGGGAGTCGGCCGGCGGATGCTCCAAGAGCTGGGCTCCCCCAGGGTTCGTCTCCCCATCGGCCACGCCCGTCTGTCCCTGCTCCGCCACTGACGATCACGCCCCAGCGGACGTTCGAAACCTCTCCACCATTCCAGCCCGTGGAACCGGGGCACAACCCTTCGAGAGCCTCTGTCATGGGGGCGGCCCCTAGGATCAGCCCTGATGCCGGCACCCACGGATGGCCACCGCTGAACAGGCTCTCGCCGCCCTCCAGCCCCTCTGCGACGCGGGCACCGGACGGAGTCTGCTCGAACTGGGCTGGATCCAGCAGGTGCGTCCCCAGGGGAGCCGCGTGGTCTTCAGCCTGGCGTTGCCGGGTTACGCCACCAGCCAGCGGGAGCGGATCGCCACCGAAGCGCGCGAGGCGCTGATGGCCATCGAGAGCATCGAGGATGTTCAGATCGAGCTGGCGCAGCCCAGCGCTGGCGGGCGGCCCGAGGGTTCACCGATCGGCGGCGCCGGCCATGGCCCCGGCGGCGGCGGCACCCTCCCCGAGCGCCAGGGCATCCCCGGCGTGGGCCGGATCATCGCCGTGAGCAGTGGCAAAGGCGGCGTGGGCAAGAGCACCGTGGCCGTGAACCTGGCCTGTGCCCTGGCCCAGAGCGGCCTGCGGGTGGGTCTGCTCGACGCTGACATCTATGGCCCCAATGCCCCGACCATGCTGGGTGTGGCCGACCGCACTCCCGAAGTACGCGGCAGCGGCAACGAGCAGGTGCTGGTGCCGATCGAGACCTGCGGCATCGCCATGGTGTCGATGGGGCTGCTGATCCAGGAGAACCAGCCGGTGGTGTGGCGGGGGCCGATGCTCAACGGCATCATCCGCCAGTTCCTCTACCAGTCGGACTGGGGTGAGCGCGACGTGCTGGTGGTGGACCTGCCGCCCGGCACCGGCGATGCCCAGCTCACCCTGGCCCAGGCGGTGCCAATGGCCGGAGTGGTGATCGTGACCACCCCCCAGCGGGTGTCGCTGCAGGACGCCCGCCGCGGTCTGGCCATGTTCCTGCAGATGGGGGTTCCCGTGCTCGGCGTGGTCGAGAACATGAGCAGCTTCATCCCACCCGACCGGCCCGAGGCCAGCTACGCCATCTTCGGCAGTGGCGGCGGGGCCATCCTCGCCGCCGAAGCCGATGTGCCCCTGCTGGCCAAGCTGCCCCTGGAGATGGCCGTGGTGGATGGGGGCGACCAGGGGCAACCGGTGGTGATCGCCCAACCCGAGTCGGCCACGGCCCGCGCCTTCCAAGGCCTGGCCCAGCGGATCAGCAGCCTCAGCCTGGCCGCCGCCTGATCCCGATGGCCTTGCTGGGCAGCCGGCGCAGCATGTTCTCAGCGGCCAAACCGGCTCGCCGGCGGCTTCTTGAGGGGGTGGATCTGATGCTGTGGGGCATCCCCCTGGCCATGGTGGCGGTGGCCGGCATCCTGATCGCCAGCACCCAGCGCCAGGCCCCTTACGCGATCTGGTACCAGCACTGGATCATTGCCGCTGTGGGACTGGGCCTCGCCCTGGTGCTGGCCCGGATTCCGCTGGAGCGCTACCAGCCATTCCGCTGGCTGATCTACGGGGCGATGGTGGCCAGCCTGATGGCGGTGCGGGTGGTGGGGGTCAGCGCGCTGGGTGCCCAGAGCTGGATCAACATCGCCGGCTTCAACGTGCAGCCCTCGGAGTTCGCCAAAGTGGCTGCGATCCTGCTGCTGGCCGGTGTGCTGGCCCGGCATCCGGTGGAGCGGCCCGTTGACCTGATCCGGCCGGTGGCCATGATCAGCGTGCCCTGGCTGCTGGTGTTCGTGCAGCCCGATCTGGGCACCTCGCTGGTGTTCGGAGCGGTACTGCTGGTGATGATGTTCTGGTCGGGGATGCCAGGGGCCTGGCTGCTGCTGCTGCTCTCGCCCCTGTTCAGCGCCATCCTGGCGGGCACCATTCCCTGGGCCCTGGTGGCCTGGGTGCCGGCCATGGCTGTGCTGGCCTGGCGCTCCCTGCCATGGAAGTCCCTGGCCGCGTCGGTCACTCTGGTGATTCAGGGGATGTTCGCCCTCGGCACCCCCTGGCTCTGGGCCCACGGCCTCAAGGAGCACCAGCGGGCACGACTCACCATGTTTCTCGATCCCTCCCAGGATCCCCTCGGTGGGGGGTACCACCTCCTGCAGAGCACGGTGGGCATCGGTTCAGGGGGGCTCTGGGGCACCGGACTGATGCAGGGCCACCTCACCCTGTTGCGCTTCATCCCCGAACAGCACACCGACTTCATCTTCAGTGCCCTGGGGGAGGAGACCGGCTTCATCGGCTCCACCCTGGTGGTGGTGGGATTCGTGCTGCTGATGTGGCGCCTGCTCCAGATCGCCGGGCGGGCCCGCAGCGATTACGAATCGCTGGTGGTGGTGGGGATCGGCGCGATGCTGATGTTTCAAGTGGTGGTAAACATCAACATGACCATCGGTCTGGGCCCGATCACCGGCATTCCCCTGCCCTGGCTGAGCTATGGCCGCTCCGCCATGCTGGTGAACTTCATCTCTCTGGGGCTGTGCGCCTCGGTGTCGCGCCACGGGCGCCCGCCTCAGCGGCGATGGTGAGCCTGGCCGCCCTGCGGGCGCGGCTGGCCCAGGGGGTCCCGGCGGGCCGCAGCGACGACGACACCGCCAGACGGCAATGGTGGGCGGCGCTGGCCACCCTGCAGGATGACTTTCTGCCGCCCCTGCAGCCGCTGCGGGGGGTCTGGCTGGCCTCGCCGCTGCCGGCGCTCTATGAACCCGAGCTGCTGGAACCCCTGCAGGGCTGGGTCTGGGCACCGCCCCAGATCGCCGGCAACCTCAGCCCCTCGGGGCCCCTGCTGCCCATTCCGGGCAGCAGGGGCAGCGCTGGGGCGCCGTCCCCAGGCCACGCCAGCAGCTACGAACGCCTGGCCCTCGAGCCCGAAGACGGCACCGACCCCCTGCTGGTGCTGATCACACCCAAGCTGCAGCTGGCCATGGCCCTAGAGGGCCCTCCGCGGCAGCGGCAGTTGCTGCTGCGCTTCGATCCCACCACCCTCTCGGAAACGCTGGCTCTGGTGGATCAGCGCCTGCGGGCCACCGCCCCCCAGGCCGCCCTAAAGCTGCGCCAGGCCCTGCAGGCCCTCGGGCCGCTGAGCAGTGAGGAGACCATGGCGCTGCGCTTCTGGCCGAGGTTGGCGGAGCGGCTGGCGGCGATGGCCCCGAGCCTCACCCTGCAGCCCCTGGTCCAAGGCCGGGACGACGGGCAGAGGGAGAGCAGCGGTGAGCTGGCCCTGCTCGAGGCCCTTACCCATGAGGTGCGCACTCCCCTGGCCACGATCCGCACCCTGATTCGCTCATTGCTGCGGCGCGCTGACCTGCCGTCGGTGGTGCGTCAGCGGCTGGAGCAGATCGACGGGGAGTGCAGCGAACAGATCGATCGCTTCGGCCTGATCTTCCATGCGGCCGAACTCCAGCGCCAGCCTCGGCCCCGCCAGACCCTGGCCCGCACCGACCTGGCCCAGCTGCTGCAGGGCTTCGAGGAGCTCTGGCAACGGCAGCTGGGTCGCCGGGGCCTGAAACTGAAGCTGGAGATCAGCGCGCAGCTGCCGCCAGTGCTGAGCGATCCGAGCCGGCTGGAGACGATGCTGGGCGGCCTGGTGGATCGCTTCATCCGCAGCCTGCCCTCGGGCAGCACGGTGCTGATCCGGCTGCAGCCGGCAGGCTCGCGCTTGAAGCTGCAACTGCGCTGCACCGAGCCACCCGCACGGGAAGCATCCCCCCCCGACGCCCCTGAGCAGGACGCCGCCGCCGATGTGGGCCCCGTGCTGCGCTGGAATCCGCTCACCGGCAGCCTGCAGTTGAGCCGCCAGGCCACCCAGCGGCTATTTCATAGCCTGGGGGGCCGTTTCACCGAACGGACCGGCCAGGGACTGACCGTGTTCTTTCCAGTAGCAGACCACAGCAACGAAGGCGACGGCAACGTTTGTTGACGGGTGTGAAGAGAGCCGCGCCTGTGGCAGGACCCCCCAGATTGCAGTGCTAGCTTCCAGCCGACATGGTCCGCCGACTCACTGATGGGTCCGCCGACTCAACCATCCCCAACAGCCATGACAGCAACGGCGCTGAGCGGTCAACTCCCCAAGTCCATCGGCAGCACGGGCGGTCTGCTCAACTCCGCCGAAACCGAGGAGAAGTACGCCATTACCTGGACCAGTGGCAAGGGCCAGGTGTTTGAGCTTCCCACCGGTGGAGCTGCGGAGATGAATGTGGGCGAGAACATCATGTACTTCTCCCGCAAGGAGCAGTGCCTGGCGCTCGGCACCCAGCTACGCACCAAGTTCAAGCCTCGCATCGAGGATTACAAGATCTACCGCATTTTCCCGGGCGGAGATACCGAGTATCTGCATCCGAAGGATGGCGTTTTCCCCGAGAAAGTGAACGAAGGTCGTCCGATCGTGGGCCACAACCCCCGCAGCATCGGCCAGAACCCCGATCCCTCCACCCTCAAGTTCTCCGGACGCAACACCTTCGACTCCTGAGTCCAGGTGGGAATCAGCCCCTGGGCGTGATTCCTCCAACCTTTAGAAAGGCGGGGCCGGGTGCCCCGTTTTTTTTGTCTGCCCGTTGCCGTGATGCCCTCTCCCGATCGCAACGCATTCCTCGCCCAGGCGGCGGGCGGCAGCACCTTCATCCCCCTCTGGAAGCGCTGGCCCGCTGACCTGGAAACCCCGCTCACCACCTGGCTGAAGGTGGGGTCCGCCAGCGGCCATGGCGTGCTGCTGGAGTCGGTGGAGGGGGGCGAGCAGCTGGGGCGGTGGAGCTTTGTGGTGGCCGATCCGCTCTGGACCCTCACCGTGCGCGGCGAGGACGGCGTTCAGTGCTGGCGCGATGGCCGTCAGGCCCATTTGCGGGGCAACCCCTTCGAACTGCTCTCCGGCTGCCTGGCCTCGCTCCGGCCCAGCACCATCCCCGGCCTGCCGCCCCTGGGGCAACTGTTCGGTTTCTGGGGCTACGAGCTGATCCGCTGGATCGAGCCCAGCGTGCCCGTCCACCCCAGCGACCCCGGCGGCCCGCCCGACGGCTGCTGGATGCTGGCCGACAGCCTGCTGGTGTTCGATCAGGTGAAACGTCAGATCACGGCCGTGGCCTACGCCGACCTCAGCGGCGGCGCCGATCCCCTGCAGGCCTACGCCGAGGCCGTCGCCCGGATCCAGTCACTGGAGGAGCGCATGCACGGCCCGCTTCCTGACGGCGTCAGCCCCCTGCGCTGGGAGGCTGAGCCCACGCTGGAGCTGGACACCCGCAGCAACCGCAGCCAGACCGATTTCGAGGCAGCGGTGGTGGCCGCCCGGGAGCACATCGCCGCCGGTGACGTCTTCCAGCTGGTGCTCAGCCAGCGGCTGGAGACCCGCATCCAGCAGGACCCCTTCGATCTCTACCGCAGCCTGCGGATGGTGAACCCATCCCCCTACATGGCCTTCTTCAATTTCGGCGGCTGGTATCTGATCGGCTCCAGCCCCGAGGTGATGGTCAAGGCCGAGCCGGTGGCCGGCGGCATCCGGGCCTCCCTGCGCCCGATCGCCGGCACCCGCCCGCGCGGGGTGGATGAGGCCCACGACCTGGCCCTGGAAGAGGAGCTGCTGGCCGATCCCAAGGAACGCGCCGAGCACGTGATGCTGGTGGATCTGGGACGCAACGACCTGGGCCGGGTCTGCCGGCCGGGCACGGTGGAGGTGACCGAGCTGATGGTGGTGGAGCGCTACTCCCACGTGATGCATATCGTCAGCCAGGTGGAGGGCCTGCTCGATTCAGGCCACGATGTCTGGGATCTGCTCAAGGCCTCCTTCCCCGCCGGCACCGTCAGCGGCGCCCCCAAGATCCGGGCCATGCAACTGATCCACCAGCACGAACCAGATGCCCGCGGCCCCTACTCCGGGGTGTACGGGGCGGTGGATCTGGCCGGTGCCCTCAACACCGCCATCACGATCCGCACCATGGTGGTGCTCCCCGACGGCGAGGGGGGCTGGCGGGTGCAGGTGCAGGCCGGGGCAGGCCTGGTGGCCGATTCCCAGCCGGCCGCCGAGTATCAGGAAACACTCAACAAGGCCCGCGGTCTGCTCAAAGCCCTGGCCTGCCTGCAGGGGAGCGGCACATGAGCGATCGCCTGCTGCTCAAAGGCTTTGAAGTGGAATTGTTCACCGGCCGGGCCGACGGCACCGTGGTGGGGGTGGCGGAGCAGGTGGCGGTCCAGCTCGAGGGGTTCGTCACCGAACCGGACCACCGCAACCTCGAGTACATAACCCCGCCGGATGCCGACTACGCCCGCCAGCTGGAGCTGCTGCTGGAGCCGAGGAGGCGACTGCGCCGCTGGCTGGACGAGCGCGGCTTGACCCTTCTGCCGGGCAGCACCCTCAGCCTGGGGGACAGCCAGCGCTTCGAGCGCTCCGACCCCTCGAACCCTTATCACGGCTACATCGAGGCCACCTACGGCACCAGGGTGGTGACCGCCAGCGTGCACATCAACCTCGGGCTCACCGAGATGGGGGGCCTGTTCGCCGGCTGCCGGCTGCTGCGCTGCGAAGGCGCCCTGCTGCTGGCCCTCAGCGCCAGTTCACCCTTCCTCGATGGGGCCGCCACCGGCGCCCACTCCCAGCGCTGGCTGCAGTTCCCGCTCACCCCGCCCACGGTGCCGCTGTTTCTCGATCATCAGCACTACATCACCTGGATGGAGGCCCAGCTGGCGGCCGGTGCCATGCGCAACGTGCGCCATCTCTGGACCTCCGTGCGGCCCAACGGGGACGCCCGGCCCCACGACCTCAACCGGCTGGAGATCCGGATCTGCGACCTGATCAGCCATCCCCGCCAGCTCCTGGCCGTCACGGTGTTCGCGGAACTGCGCCTGCTGCAGCTTCTCGACACTCCCCAGCTCCATGACCCCCTGAGCGCCAGCCGGCTGGGGCCGGATGAGCTGGCCAAGCTGGCCGACCGCAACGACCGCGCCGCCGCCCGCCACAGCCTCAGGGCCATCCTTCATGACTGGCGCACGGGGGAGGAGATCGAAGCCGCTGCCTGGATTCAGCGGGAGCTGGAGCAGATGGCGCCGCTCGCCGCCAAACTCGGCCTCAGTCCCTGGCTGGAGCCGCTCCACACCATGCTGCGCCAGGGCAATGAAGCCATGCGCTGGCTGGAGCGGCACGACGCCGGAGTGCCATTGAGCCGGATCCTGGCCGATGGAGTCACGGCCATGGGGCTGGCCGAAGTGGAACCAGCACCACGCAACACAGCGGCCTCTCACCCTTAGGGATGATCATGGAGTCTTCCTCGCCTGCGCCGGCCCCCATGCGGCAGCCCCTGTCCGCCCCATCCTCCGTTCTGGCCCAGGCAGTTCCCACGGCTCCAGCCCCCCGAGTCACCCGGCTGCTGGGTGAGCGTCTGGAGCTGGTGGAGGATCTCTGGCAAACGGTGCTGCGCAGCGAGTGCCCGCCCGATCAGGCCGAGCGGCTGCTGCAGCTCAAGCGACTGAGCGACCCAGCGGAAGCGGCCGATGGCACGATCGACACCACAGCCACCATTGTTCAGCTGATCCGCGAGATGGACCTCTCGGAGGCGATCGCCGCAGCCCGCGCCTTCTCGCTCTATTTCCAGCTGGTCAACATCCTCGAGCAGCACATCGAGGAAGACAGCTATCTGGCCAGTCTGCAAGAGGCCTCCACTCCCTCCAGCCCCGATCCCTTCGCCCCACCGCTGGCCAGCCAGACCGATCCGGCCACCTTCCGTGAGCTGTTCACCCGCCTACGCGGGCTGAATGTGCCCCCCGCTCAGATCGAGAACCTGCTGCGGGAACTCGACATCCGCCTGGTGTTCACGGCCCACCCCACCGAGATCGTGCGCCACACCGTGCGCCACAAACAGCGGCGGGTGGCGGCCCTGATCCACCGCCTGCAGCAGGACAGCCCCAGCGAGCTGCAGGACGAGCGCAGCCTGCGGCTGCAGCTGGAGGAGGAGATCCGGCTGTGGTGGCGCACCGACGAGCTGCATCAGTTCAAGCCCTCAGTGCTTGATGAAGTGGATTACGCCCTTCACTACTTCCAGCAGGTGCTCTTCGATGCGATGCCGCTGCTGCGCCAGCGCATCATCAATGCCCTCTCCTATAGCTACCCGGATGTGGAGGCACCGCGTGATGCCTTCTGCACCTTCGGATCCTGGGTGGGCTCCGACCGCGATGGCAACCCCTCCGTCACCCCGGACATCACCTGGCGCACCGCCTGTTATCAGCGCCAGCTGATGATCGAGCGCTACATCACAGCGGTATCGGGCCTGCGCGACCAGCTCAGCATCTCGATGCAGTGGTCCCAGGTGAGTGCTCCCCTGCTGGAGTCGCTGGAGATGGACCGGCTGCGCTTCCCGGAGATCTACGAGGAGCGGGCCGCCCGCTACCGGCTGGAGCCCTACCGGCTCAAGCTCAGCTACATCCTCGAACGTTTGCGCCTCACCCACCAGCGCAACCAGCAGCTGGCCGAAGCCGGCTGGGAATCCCCCTGCGAGAATGCCGGTCCATCAGTGCTGAGCACGGGCACCGGGCCCATGGCCGCCGCACCGCCCGAACTGCACTACGGCTCGGTGAACGAGCTGCGTCAGGATCTGGAACTGCTGCGCGACAGCCTGGAGACCACCGGCCTGAGCTGTGAACCGCTGCAGACCCTGCTCAGCCAGGTGCACATCTTCGCCTTCTGCCTGGCCAGCCTTGACATCCGCCAGGAGAGCACCCGCCACAGCGATGCCCTCGATGAACTGAGTCGTTACCTGCAGCTGCCCATTCCCTATGGGGAGATGGAGGAGGAGCAGCGCGTGGAGTGGCTGCTGCAGGAACTGAAGACCCGCCGACCGCTGCTGCCGCCGGCCGCCCGCTGGAGCCCGGCCACCGACGAGACCTTCGCGGTGTTCCGCATGCTGCAGCGGCTGCAGCAGGAATTCGGCCCCCGCATCTGCCGCAGCTACATCATCTCGATGGCCCATACGGTCTCCGACCTGCTGGAGGTGCTGCTGCTGGCCAAGGAAGCCGGCCTGGTGGATCCCAAAGCGGTGCAGACCCAGCTGCTGGTGGTGCCCCTGTTTGAAACGGTGGAGGATCTGCAGCGGGCGCCGGCGGTGATGCAGCGCCTGTTCTCGGAGCCCTTCTACCGGACCCTGCTGGCCAGCAGCGCCGAAACCGACAAGCCCCTGCAGGAGGTGATGCTCGGCTACTCCGACAGCAACAAGGATTCGGGCTTCCTCTCGAGCAACTGGGAGATCCACAAGGCCCAGATCGCCCTGCAGCAACTGGCCAGCGAGCACGATGTGGCGCTGTGCATCTTCCACGGCCGGGGTGGCTCCGTGGGACGGGGCGGCGGGCCGGCCTACCAGGCGATCCTGGCCCAGCCCAGTGGCACCCTCAACGGCCGCATCAAGATCACCGAGCAGGGGGAGGTGCTGGCTTCCAAATACTCCCTGCCGGAGCTGGCGCTCTACAACCTCGAAACAGTCACCACCGCCGTGCTGCAGAACAGCCTGGTGGGCACGAACGTGGACGCCATCCCGAGCTGGAACGAGCTGATGGGCCTCCTGGCAGCCCGCTCCCGGGTGCATTACCGCCGGCTGGTGCATGAGAACCCCGACCTGGTGACCTTCTTCCAGCAGGTCACACCGATCGAGGAGATCAGCAAGCTGCAGATCTCCAGCCGCCCCACCCGCCGCAAGAGTGGAGCCAAGGATCTCTCCAGCCTGCGGGCGATCCCCTGGGTGTTCGGTTGGACCCAGAGCCGCTTCCTTCTGCCCAGCTGGTTCGGTGTGGGGGCGGCCCTGCAGGAGGAACTCGATAACGATCCCGACCAGCTGGAGTTGCTGCGTCTGCTGTATCAGCGCTGGCCCTTTTTCCGGATGCTGATCTCCAAGGTGGAGATGACCCTCTCGAAGGTGGATCTCGACCTGGCTCACCACTACGTGCAGGCCCTGGGTCGCCCCACTCACCGCGAGGCCTTCGAGCAGATCTTCCAGGTGATCGCCGCCGAGTTCGAGCTCACCCGTGATCTGGTGCTGAAGATCTCCGGCCACGGCCGACTGTTGGATGGCGATCCGGCCCTGCAGCTCTCCGTCGATCTGCGCAACCAGACGATCGTTCCCCTGGGCTACCTGCAGGTGGCCCTGCTGCGGCGCTTGCGCGACCAGAACCGGCAGCCGCCGATGAGCGAAGCCAGCAGCGGTGATGGCCAGGATGGCCGCACCTATAGCCGCAGCGAACTGCTGCGCGGCGCCCTGCTCACCATCAACGGCATCGCCGCAGGCCTGCGCAACACCGGTTGAGCGGCACTTGATTCCCTTCAGAAGCCAACCACCAGCCCCGCGTCTGCCCGAGGGCTACCGCACCGAGACCGAGCCCCCCGAGAGCGGGGAGTTGAACGGCCTGCTGATGGCCTGCGGCGAGGCGAGGCGCGATGAACGGCGCCTGGCCCTGGTGCTGGAGCGCAGCGCCTGGCAGTTGTGCGTGCGGGATTCACAGGGACGCCTGGTGGGCTTCGTGCGGGCCACCAGCGATCAGGCCCTCAACGCCAACCTCTGGGATCTTTCGGCCTGGCCGCGGGACCCCCAGCAGACCACCGTGCTGGCGGTGCTGGTGCACGGCGCCCTCAGTCGCCTGCGGCGGGAACTGAGTGGCTGCAGCATTTCGGTGGCGGCACCGCCGGAGGCCCTATCAGCCCTTCAACAGCACGGCTTCCTGGTGGACCCCGGTGGCATCCGGGCCATGGGCCTGGTGCTCACCAGCAACACAGAGAGCGAGCAGGGGAAGCCGAATGAAGCGAGCATGGAGGGACTCGAACCCCCGACATTCAGAACCGGAATCTGACGCTCTATCCAACTGAGCTACATGCCCGAGCGGGGAGGTCATCCCTGTCCCGGTGGTCGTAGCTTACCCGCACGTCGCTCCTGACCCATTCGGCTGCATCGCCTGGAGCTGCTCGATTTTCGCAACTACACCCAGCTTTCGCTCGAGCTCACAGCCCCGCGGCTGCTCGTGATCGGCGCCAATGGCGAGGGCAAGTCGAACCTGCTGGAGGCGGTGGAGCTGCTGGGCAGCCTGCGTTCCCAGCGCAGCAGCCACGACCGCGATCTGATCCGCCATGGCCAGAGCCGGGCGCTGGTGCGCGGCTGGTGCGCTGATGACGACTCCCCTGGAGCGGACGGGCCAGCGCCGCAGCTCAATCAGCTGGAGCTGGAACTGGAGATGAGGCGCCAGGGGGGGCGCCAGGCCCGCCGCAACGGCCGGACCCTGGAGCGCCAGCTCGACCTGGTGGGCCCTCTGCGCTGCGTGGGCTTCAGCGCCCTCGATCTGGAGCTGGTGCGGGGAGAGCCCGCCCTGCGGCGTCAGTGGCTCGATCGGGTGGTGCTGCAGCTGGAGCCGGTGTACGGGGAGTTGCTGGCCCGCTACGGCCGCCTGCTGCGCCAGCGCAGTCAGCTGCTGCGCCGGGGCCTCAGCCAGGGGGAGCAACAACTGACTTCGCTGCTCGACGCTTTCGATCTGCAGATGGCCCTGATCGGCACGCGCCTGCACCGCCGCCGCCGCCGCGCCCTGGCCCGGCTGCAGCCGCTGGCCGCCGCCTGGCAGGAGCGGCTCAGCGGCGGCCGCGAGCGGCTGGAGTTGCGCTACCAGGCCGGCAGCCGCCTGGAAGGGGAGGAAGCGGAAGCCCCCTGGCGGGAGGCACTGCTGGAGCAATTGCTGCGGCAGCGCCCGGAGGAACGCCGGCTGGGGGTCTGCCAGGTGGGTCCCCAGCGCGATGAGGTGGCACTGCTGCTGGGGGAGGAGCCCGCCCGCCGCTTCGGCTCCGCCGGCCAGCAGCGCACCCTGGTGCTGGCCCTGAAACTAGCGGAGCTGGAGCTGGTGCAGCAGCTGTGGGGAGAGCCGCCGCTGCTGCTGCTCGATGACGTGCTGGCGGAGCTGGACCCCAAGCGTCAGGAGTTGCTGCTGGAGGTGGTGGGCAAGGGGCACCAGTGCCTGGTGAGCGCCACCCACCTGACCTCATTCAGCGCCACCTGGCAGGGGGGCGACTCCCAGCTGGTGCGGATCTGCCGGGGGGCGCTGGCGGATTCAGACCATGAACCGTAGTGAACCTGAAGGGATGCGTAGAGTGCAGCCTTGTGTGCCCGCATTCGATGACCCAGACCCTGCCCTGCCTCCACCCCAACCCGGGATGGAGTGGAGCTCAAAGCCCCAAAAGCCCTGCGAGCCAGCCCCCCACGACGAGCGACATGGTGGGGAAACATTGCATCCTCGAGCTCTATAACTGCGATTCCAAGAAGCTCGACGACGAAGCCTTTCTCAGAGACGCCATCACGATTGCAGCGAAACGTGCCGGCGCCACCCTGCTCAATCTGATCACCCACCGCTTTGAACCGCAGGGGGTCACGGGCCTGGCCCTGTTGGCTGAATCCCACATCTCGATCCACACCTGGCCAGAGTCGGGCTATGCGGCGGTGGATGTGTTCACCTGTGGCGATCACACCATGCCCGAGCGAGCCTGTCAGGTGCTGGCCGATGAGCTGGAGGCCTCCAGCCGCAACCTCAAGAGCTTCCGCCGGGAAACCCCTGATTCGATAAGCGAACAGATCAGGGAACCGCTCGGTCTGGCTGCCTGAGCCCGGGCGAAGCCGGTGGCGCCGGTGCTGCTGGCTGCAGGTTCGCCTCACGGTTGAGCCTGCCGCTGATCAATCCCTCCAGATCGAGGCTGACAGCCGCGAACCCCAGGGATCGGAACGCCTCCACCAGCTCCTGGCGCGGCAACCAGCTGAACAGGTCGTCGAGTTGATCGGCCGGAATCTCCACACGGGCGGTCGCCCCCTGGCAGCGCACCCGCAGCTGCTCCACTCCCCGCTGGCGCAGCCAGTCTTCGGCGGCGGCCACCCGCTGCAGACGGGAGGCCGTGACCGGCTCGCCGTAGGGGAAACGCGACGCCAGGCAGGGCTGGGCCGGCTTGTCCCACCAGGGGAAACCCAGGGCTCTGGAGATCTGGCGCACGGCCGCCTTGTCGAGGCCGTGCTCCGCCAGAGGCGAGCGCACACCCCGCTCACGGGCGGCCCGGATGCCTGGGCGATGGTCGCCGAGGTCGTCCTGGTTCACCCCATCAAGCACCTGAATCGTGCCGCCCGTGAGCGAGGCCAGCAGGCCATGCAGTTCCCGCTTGCAGGCGTAGCAGCGGTCGGTGGGATTGCTGCTGTAGGCGGGATCCTCCAGTTCGCGGGTGGCCAGTTCCCGGTGCTGGACCCCCATCCATGCCGCCTGGGAGCGCGCTTCCTGCAGCAGGTGGGGTGCCAGGGCCGGCGACACTCCAGTGACCGCTTCGGCGCCGGCCCCCAGTTGTTCGGCGGCGATGGCCGCCACCAGGGCACTGTCGACCCCACCGGAGTAGGCCACCAGTGCTGTGCCCAGCCCCCTGACGCTCTGGCGCAGCTGGGCAAGGGCCAGCTCCAGAGGCGCTGGCAGGAATTCCACCAGCGGATGGAGGGCCGGGGAAAGCATGGACTCGAGCAGGGGTCGTTAGGATCCAACCGTAGAAGGCCTGGCCATGGCACCGACCTCCAGCGCGGCCTCCGGTGCGCCATCCCGCGCCATCGGCATCCGAACGGCCGCCGGCAGCCATGAGCGCAGCCACGGCCAGTTGCACGTCTACGACGGCGACGGCAAGGGCAAGAGCCAGGCTGCCCTCGGGGTGGTGCTGCGCACCATCGGCCTGGGAATCTGCGAGCGCAAGCGCACCCGGGTGCTGCTGCTGCGTTTCCTCAAGGGCCCCGGCCGCGCCTACGACGAGGATTCGGCGATCGAAGCCCTGCAGCAGGGCTTCCCCCACCTGATCGATCAGGTGCGCACCGGCCGCGGCGACTATTTCAGCGCCGAGGAGGCCACCCGCTTCGATCGACAGGAGGCCCAGCGGGGCTGGGACATCGCCCGCGGGGCCATCGCCAGTGCCCTCTATTCCGTGGTGGTGCTGGATGAGCTCAGCCCGGTGCTCGACCTCGGACTGCTGGAGGTGGAGGAGGTGGTGCGCACCCTGGCCGCCAGGCCGGCGGGCATGGAGGTGATCGTCACCGGCCGGGGGGCGCCGCGATCACTGGTGCAACTCGCCGACCTCCACTCGGAGATGCGGGCCCACCGACGCGGCTCCAACGACAGCGAGGGGATCACCGGCATCGAGATCTACACCGGTGAAGGCAAGGGGAAGTCCACCAGCGCCCTGGGCAAGGCCCTGCAGGCGATCGGTCGGGGCATCAGCCAGGACAAGAGCCACCGCGTACTGATCCTGCAATGGCTCAAGGGCGGCAGCGGCTACACCGAAGATGCGGCGATCGCGGCCCTGCGCGAGAGCTATCCCCACTTGGTGGATCATCTCCGCTCCGGCCGCGATGCCATCGTCTGGAGGGGTCAGCAGCAGCCGATTGACTATGTGGAAGCGGAGCGAGCCTGGGAAATTGCCCGGGCTGCCATCTCTAGTGGGCTCTACAAAACAGTGATCCTCGATGAGCTCAATCCCACCGTTGATCTGGAGCTGCTGCCGGTGGAGCCGATCATGCAGACCCTGCTGCGGAAACCAGCCGAAACTGAGGTGATCATCACCGGACGTTGCAAAAATCCCCCCGCTTATTTTGATCTGGCCAGTGTGCATTCCGAGATGGTTTGCCACAAGCACTACGCCGAGCGCGGCGTCGATCTCAAGCGGGGAGTGGATTACTGAGTGGCAGGGGCACTCAGTAGATCGGCACGGCAGGGTCCACCTGCTCACTCCAGGCCTGAATGCCGCCGCTGACGTTCACACCTTCGATGCCATGGCGACCCAGGGCCAGCAGAGCCTTGGCGCTGCGTCCCCCCAGCTTGCAGTGCACATAGAGCCGTTTCCCCTCAGCCAGGCGGCGCACAGTCTCAATGGCCTCACCGCTCTCGATCCGGTCAAGGGGCATCAGCACCGAGCCGGGGATCACGGCGATGTCGGCTTCGGGGGGGTTGCGCACATCCAGCAGCAGGAACTCCTCCAGTTGGCCGTCGATCACGGTCTTGAGCTCGACCACGGTGATGCTGGGCACGCTGCCGGATTCCTCCTGACCCGGCGCCGTGCCGCCCACACCGCAGAACTCCTGGTAGTCGATGAGTTCGGTGATCACCGGCCGCTCGGGATTGGGGCGCAGTTTGAGCTCGCGGAACTTCATGGCCAGGGCATCGAAGAGCAGCAGCCGGCCGCTGAGGCTTGTGCCGATGCCGATGATGATCTTCACGGCCTCGGTGGCCTGGATCATGCCGATGATGCCGGGCAACACGCCCACCACACCGCCCTCGGCGCAGGAGGGGACCATGCCCGGCGGCGGCGGCTCAGGGAAGAGATCGCGGTAGTTGGGGCTTTCGGCATCGAGGTTGAACACCGTGGCCTGGCCCTCGAAGCGGAAGATCGAGCCGTACACATTCGGTTTACCCAGCAGCACGCAGGCGTCGTTGACCAGGTAGCGGGTGGGGAAATTGTCGGTACCGTCGCAGACCAGGTCGTAGGGCTCGATGATCTCGAGTGCGTTCTCGCTGGTGAGTGCTGTCTCGTAGAGATCCACCTGGCAGTGGGGGTTGATCTCAAGGATGCGCGCCTTGGCTGATTCGATCTTGGGCTTGCCCACCCAGCTGGTGCCATGGATCACCTGGCGCTGCAGGTTGGAGTGATCCACCACGTCGAAGTCGACGATGCCGAGGCGGCCGACGCCGGCGGCGGCCAGGTAGAGGAGCAGGGGGGATCCCAGGCCACCGGTGCCCACGCAGAGCACTGAAGCCGCCTTGAGACGCTTCTGCCCTGCCATGCCCACCTCCGGCAGGATCAAGTGGCGGGAGAAACGCGCCACCTCGTCGGGACTGAGCTGGACACCGCTGATGTCAGGAGGAAGCATGGGCAGGAAGGCCGTGGACCGCAGAGGGGACCGCGCGCGGCGGTCCTCTCCCTACTCTCCCAAATCCTCGCCCCCCCGAAAGGAGCGGACATCCGGCTGAATCAGCTCCAGTTCTCGCGCCGCCGGCAGGGCGCTGGAGCCCTCGGCCGACTCAACGATCCACCAGGCGCGCAGCTCAGCGGCAACGCCGAGTATCAGCATCAGAGCCGGAGGGAAGGCCCAGGCGCAATCGGTGCTGGAGGGAATCGCCGCCGAGCTGGGGTGGCTGTGAGCCGTGCCCAGCACCTGCCAGCCGCGCGGCCGCCCCCACTTCTGGGCCAGCAGCTGCTCGCGTGGGTCGAGGGCGAAACGCCCGCAGCGCTTCTCCTTCTGCGGCCAGATGTTCAGACAGGGCCAGATCAGCTTCACGTGGGCCGGGGCGGGCGTTCCAGCTCCTGAGCGGGCGGGCTGTCCCAGCAGCAGAGCGCAGCCCTCCTGGGGCGCCGCAGCGGCCAGCACGGCCCGCAGAACGGTCAGCTGATGCGAATCAACCGCCAGCTGCTCTGGCCAGTCGCTGTCCATGCCGATACCTTGAGCCCTTGACTCTCACACCATCGCCACTCCATTGATGAGCGACGCAACCACCGAACAGGAGCCGACGACCACCGAGGCCGGCACTTCATGGGCGGAGAGCGAAGCTGGCACCAACTTCACCGAGCGCTACGGCGAGATCCTCTCCAAGGTCAACCAGACCCTGGATCAGGTGGACTGGTCCCAGGTCAGCCGCATCGGCAAGGGCGTCGGCATCCTGCTGGCGGTGATCGTGGCCCAGGTGCTGATCAAAGGGGTGCTCGACACCATCAATCTGCTGCCGGTGGTGCCAGGCCTGCTGGAACTGCTCGGTCTGGTGGTGGTCGGCCAGTGGAGCTGGAAGAACCTCAGCACCAGTGAGAAACGCGCCGGCGTGGTGTCCCAGTTCCAGACCCTGCGTCAGGAATACCTGGGCTGAAGCGCCCGCACCCGCCAGCAGGCCCAGGCTCAGGCCACCAGTTCGGCGATCAGGGCCTGGGCCTGTCTCCAGTAGCCCCCGCCAAACAAATTGGCATGGTTGAGCAGGTGGTAGAGGTCGTAGAGCTTGCGCCGCTGCGGATGGCCCGCGGGTCTGGGCCATTCCTGCTCGTAGCCGCTGAAGAAGGCTGGCGGAAAGCCAGCGAACATCTGGGCCATGGCCAGATCCACTTCCCTGTCCCCCAGATAGACGGCGGGATCGAACAAGGCCACCACGGCTGAGCCCGGCGAGCTTGAGCTGGGGGCCACCCGGGCGGCATTGCCTGCCCAGAGATCGCCGTGCACCAGGCAGGGAACAGCCCCGTGGCCATCGAGCCAGGCCGGCGTGAGCTCCAGCAGCCTCTGGCGTCCCCTCAACACCCGGCCCGAGTGCTCGGCCAGCTTCAGCTGTGGGCCCAGGCGCTGTTCGGCGAAAAACTGTCCCCAGCTGGGGCACCAGGAATTGGGCTGCAGGGTGCTGCCGATGTAGTTGTCGTGCGCCCAACCGAAGCCGGCGGAGCCGGTGGCGGCACTGGAGGCGGCGCTGCGCCGGTGCAACCGTGCCAGCGCCGCCCCGGCGGCGGCCCAGGCCAGCTGAGCCGCCGTGCCTGACCCGGATCCACCAGGGTCCAGATCCAACCAATCGATCACCAGCAGGGCCTGGGAACCCGCCAGGGCGCAGTGCAAGGGCCTGGGCACCCGCAGGTCGGAGTCGGCGGCCGCGGCCAGGGCCCGCAGACCCTCCATCTCCGCCTCCAGCACGGGCAGGAGACGTCCCTGGTTCGTTTTGGCAAACAGCCGCCCGCCGCCGCTCAGCTCCACGGCCCAGGCGCTGTGACTGCAGCCGCCACCCACGGGCCGGCAGCGCACCACCCCCTGGCCGAGGGTCTCCTCCAGCCAACCCACCCAGGCGTCGCGCATCACCGGCCTTGCCACCCCTGCCAGCATGCCGGCCGCCCCTGCCGCCTGCGCTTGGCTGTCAGCCCCTGCCCCAGCGATTCAGTGCAGCACGACGTCACCGTCATCGGCGGGGGCATCGCCGGGCTGAGCGCCGCCGCGCTGCTGGCCCACGCAGGCCTCTCGGTGCAGCTGCTGGAGGCCCACAGCCAGACGGGGGGGTGCGCCGGCACCTTTCGCCGTGGCGCCTATGTCTTCGATGTGGGGGCCACCCAGGTGGCGGGGCTGGAGCCCGGCGGCATCCACGAGCGGCTGTTCCGCCATCTGGGGGTCGAGGCGCCGGCGGCCAGCCCGCTCGATCCGGGCTGCGTGGTGGATCTCTGCGATGGCCATCCGCCCGTGCAGCTGTGGCGGGATCCCGAGCGCTGGCGCCAGGAACGGCAGCGGCAGTTTCCCGGCAGTGAGCGCTTCTGGACTCTCTGCGCCGCCCTGCACGGGGCCAACTGGTCGTTCGCGGGGCGTGATCCGGTGCTGCCGCCCCGCACCCCCTGGGACATGGGGCAGTTGCTCGGGGCCCTGAGACCCGCCAATCTCGTCAGTGGTGCCCTGGTGCTCGCCAGCGTGGCTGACCTGCTGCGCCTCAGCGGCTGCAGCGACGATCGCCGCCTGCGGCGCTTCCTGGATCTGCAGCTGCGCCTCTACTCCCAGGAACCAGCCGGGGGGACCGCTGCCCTCTATGGCGCCAGCGTGCTGTCGATGGCCCAGGCGCCCCTGGGCCTCTGGCACCTGCAGGGCTCAATGCAGGCCCTGAGTGCAAGGCTCGAAACTGCCCTGGCCACCCAGGGCGGCCAGCTTCTCTTGCGCCACCGGGCAACAAGCCTGCAGCAGACGAAGGCGAAGGGCTGGTGTGTGCGGGGCCAAGGGCCCGGCGGGCGACCCTTCACCAGCCTCAGCCGTGATCTGGTGGTAACCCTGCCCCCCCAGCTCCTGGCTGATCTGCTGGGGGAGGCGATGCCCAGGGCCTACGGCAAGCGCATCGGCGGCTTCCCCGACCCCAGCGGAGCCCTGGTGTTTTATGGCGCCGTGGAGCGGGCCCTGCTGCCGGTGGAGTGTCCGGCCCATCTGCAGATCGACTGGAGTGACCCCGGTTCGCTGTTTGTGTCGGTGAGCCGCGAGGGGGATGGGCGGGCACCGGCGGGGCAGGCCACGGTGATCGCCAGCGTGTTCACCCCGGCGCGCCCCTGGCTGGAACTGGAGAAAGGGGCCTATGCCCTGGCCAAGGCTGAGGCCATGGCCCGGATCCAGGCCGGCCTGGAGCAGAAGCTGGGGCTCGCCGCCACGGCCTGGCGCCATCGGGAACTGGCTACGCCACGGGGGTTTGCCCGCTGGACGGGGCGACCCTTCGGCTTCGTGGGCGGGCTGGGGCAACACCCCTCCCGCTTCGGGCCCTTCGGCCTGGCCAGTCGCACCCCCCTGCCTGGGCTCTGGCTCTGCGGCGACAGCATCCACCCGGGCGAGGGCACGGCGGGGGTGAGCCTGTCGGCGTTGATGGCCTGCAAACAGCTGCTACAGGCGCGGGGCAGCAGCCTGGCCCTGGCCTAGGCCAGGGGTCAGAGAAACTCCGGCCGCAGGGCCTGGCAGCCCTCCAGTTCCCGAGCCAGCCCTTCCCAGTCGTGCTGCTCCAGCAGGCCCTCAAGGCCGTCGAGGGCCTGGCGGTAGTGCCCCAGCGCCTCGGCCACGGCGGCGCTGTTGCTCCACGCCATCAGGGTGCCCAGCTCCGGATTGCCGCCGCCCACCCGGGTGGTGTCGGCGAAGCCGCTGGAGGCCAGGGCGCGCACCAGTGCCGGCAGCGCCGAGTGGGGCGCCGCCGCCGCTGCGCCCCGCTCGGCCGCCCGCAGCAGGGCGGCGCTCACCAGCACCGGCAGGTGGGAGATCAGGGCCACGGCCCTGTCGTGATCAGGTGCGGCGCACTCCAGCCACTGGGCTCCGAGGGCGCCCGCCAGGGCGCGCACCTGCTCCAGGGCTGCGGGGTCGGTGTGGTCGCTGGGGGTGGCCACCCAGGGGCGGCCGCGGAACAGGTTCGCCAGGCCCGCCTCCACCCCGGCCGCGCTGGTGCCAGCCATGGGATGGCTGGCCACGAAGCGGGGAACGAGGGGCTCCCAGACCGCCAACACCGGCGCTTTCACCGAGGCCAGATCCCCTATCACCGCCCCCTTGGGCAGGGCTGCCAGCAGCTCCGGTGGGGGCTCCAGCAGCCGATCGAGCGGCAAGGCCAGCAACACCAGCCCGCAACCCCTGAGCACCACAGGATCCGTGCTCACCTGAGTGGCCAGACCCCGCTGAAGGGCCCGCTCCGCCGTGGCCTCGCGGTGCACCAGAGCGCGCACATCAACGCCAAGGGCCATCAGATCAAGGCCGATCGAGCCGCCGATCAGGCCCAGGCCCACCACCCCCACCGGTCGCTCTCGCCAGAGAGTTGTCATCGCTGGTACGGCCCACGGGCCCCACCTTCCTACGATTCCGCGATGTTGGAAGCCCGCGCCCACCAGCAGCTCAAGCAACTCCTGCGCCAGGAGGGCGGCATCCGCTGGCCGCACCACCTGACCATGAGCCGGCTGGTGGCGCGCAGTCTGCGGCGCTCTGACCACACCCTGGTGCGCCTGGCGCCGGGCAGCGACCCCGACTGGCTGGTGGGCCTGCTGGTGCCCCTGGCCCTGGGGGATGCTTCGATCGCCCTGGTGCTGAGCGATCCCCTGCGCCGGCGCCTGCAGCAGGTGGAGATACCCAGGCTGAAGGCCGTGGGCCTGCAACTGCCCTGCTGGGAAGGATCCACCGGAGCCCCCGCCGAGGCCCCCCTCTGGCTGCTTAATCACGCGGAGCTGGAGCTGGCCTGGCGCCAGGGCCAGCTGGGGGAGCGGCAACTCGTCATTCCGGAGGCCGAGCGGCTGCACCAGCAGTTGCGCCAGGCCCTCGATCGTCCGATCAAGAACGGCGACTGGGAGCGGCTGCGCCGGGTGCTGCCCAGCGCTGAACCAAGCCTGCTGGTCCTGCATGAGCGCATGAGCCGGAGAATCTTCGCCCATCCCCCCACCCCCTCGGGACTGGTGCCGATCAGTCCCGAGGAGGAAGCCCCTCTGCGGCACCTGCTGGCGCTGCTCGGCCCTCTGCCGGAGGTCTGGCAGCTCTGGCGGTCAGCCGTTGGAGCTGGCTGGACCAGCTGGGCCAGCGTTGACAGGGCGCTGCTGCAGTGGCGCCTTCACCGCCAGCCCCTGGAGCCCCTTGAGGCCATGGAGGGGCTGCTGGAGCACCGCGGCGCTGTGCTGGTGGGCCAGTTCGGGCGCAGCGCCGCCCTGGCAGGCATCCACCCGCAGGTGAGCGTGAACCTCTCGGATCCGCCCCTCTCCGATCCGATGCCCCTGTATGCGCCCCTGGGCCAGCCCTTCCCCAACAGCCCGCACTTCGGCACCCATCTGCTCGATCACTGCCGGCGGCTCGTGCTGGGCCAGAGCGGTCTGACGATCGTGCTGGTGGATGAACACTCCCAGCGGCTCAGCCTCGCCAGCGCCCTGGCGGCGGAGTTCGGCCGCCGGGTGGGCCATGAAACCACCGCACCTGAGAGCAATGGGGTGATCTGCTGCGGCTGGCAATGGTGGCTGGAACACCAGGGTCGACTGCCGCTGCCGCACCAGGTGATCGTCGGTCCGCTGCCGATCGCCAGCCTCGAAGACCCGCTCACGGCAGCCCGGGTCAACCGGCTGCGCCAGGCCGGCCGTGACTGGTTCCGGGAGCTGCTGCTGCCGGAGGCCATGACCCGTCTCCAGCTGGCGCTGGCGGGGCTGCGCCGGAGCGGAGGGCGGCTGGCGGTGCTGGACGGACGCCTGCGCAGCCGCAGCTGGGGGCAGCAGGTGCTCAGTGCCCTGGAGCCATGGGTGGCCCTGAACAGGTTGCTGCCGCTCTGACACCTGAGCGGATCCAGCCGTCGAAGTGGAGCCCGTAGCCTGGTGGCCGAAAGGACGTTGCCAGGAAGCATGGGAGAGGCCAAACGCCGATCGGAACAGGGATTGCCGCCGCGTGGGCCGCAGAAGCAAGCCGGATCGGCCAAAGCCAAGGACACCTCCCCACGGCTGGTCCCCTGGCTGCCGTTGACCCGCCGCCAGGCCGACCGCTTCGTTCAGGTCTCCACCCAGGGGGCCTGGGTGGGCATTGCGGCCCTGGTGCTGCTATGGATCACGGTGCGTTTCGTCGGACCGGCCGCCGGCTGGTGGACCCTCTCGGATTGATCGGGCTCGGATTGATCGGGTGCGCCTTTGCCCACACCGGCCCCAGCCCACAGCAGAAAATGGAAGAAAATCTTAGGATCACTGGAAATCCTGAGCTGGCCGATGTTCCCCCGCCTCGCTGAGCAGTACCGCTCCGTGGTGCTGGACCTGGTGATGAGCTTGCAGGCCCTGGCCAACAGCTTGCAGCGCAAAGGCCTAGCGGCCACCTGCTACGTCTGCGGTGATGGCCGCGATGGCCATGGGGCATCGTTTGTGGCCGACCTGGGGGATGCCCACATGGTGCGCTTTCTCGTCTCCGACTTCGGCATCAGCTGGGTGGAATCACGCCACGGCTGCGAACTGGTGAAACTCGAAGGGGCCGAGGCGATCCAGGAGCTACAACGGGTCGCCACCGTTCTGCAACAGGCTCCAGCGCCCACCCCAACTGCTGCCAAGCCCAGGCAAGAGCCCCAGGCCAGCAGGCTTGAGGCTCCCCTGAGCTGAGCTCAGCTGGCGGCAGGCTCCAGGGAGTCTGAACCGGACTCCAGCGCTGATTCGCTGGAGTCCGGTTCAGCAGGGGCCGATGCAGCTGAGCTGGCGGCCAGCTTGGCGGCCGCCGCTGCCAATGGCTTGAGCGAATTGGCGGTCACATCAGCGCCTTCGGTGAGCCTGCGGCGAACCTCGGCCTCGATCAGCTCCTTCTGCTCAGGGTTCTGCTCCAGCCAGGTGATGGTGTTGTCGCGGCCCTGGCCGATGTTGTCGCCGCCGTAGCTGTACCAGGCGCCCTTACGGATCACCACACCGGTTTCCTCGGCCAGATCGATCACACAGCCCAGGGTGCTGATGCCACGGCCAAAGAGGATGTCGAACTCAGCGATGCGGAACGGTGGCGCCACCTTGTTCTTCGCCACCTTCACCTTGGCGCGGATGCCGTATTCCTCGGTGCCGCGCTTGAGGGTCTGAATGCGGCGGATGTCGAGCCGCACCGAGGCATAGAACTTGAGGGCGTTGCCGCCGGTGGTGGTTTCAGGGTTGCCGTAGGTGACACCGATCTTCTGGCGCAGCTGGTTGAGGAAGATCACCGTGCAGCCCGACTTGCCGATGTTGCCGGTGATCTTGCGCATCGCCTGGCTCATCAGCCGCGCCTGGCTGCCCACCGCCAGGTCCCCCATCTCCCCCTCGATCTCGGCGCGGGGCGTCAGGGCCGCCACGGAGTCGACCACAACGATGTCGACCGCGGCGGAGCGCACCAGCTGATCAACGATCTCCAGGGCCATTTCACCCGTGTCGGGCTGGGAGACCAGCAGGTTCTCCACATCGACCCCCAGGGCCGCGGCATAGACCGGGTCGAGCGCATGCTCGGCATCCACGAAGGCGGCCACCCCACCGCGGCGCTGGGCTTCGGCGATGGCATGGAGGGTGAGGGTGGTCTTGCCGGAACTCTCCGGCCCGTAGACCTCCACCACCCGGCCCTTGGGATAGCCACCGCCCAGGGCCAGATCGAGGGTGAGGGCACCCGTGGGCATCGTTTCCACCCGCATCCGGGAGGCATCTCCCAGGCGCATGATCGAGCCCTTGCCGAAGTTGCGCTCGATCTGGCCGAGCACCAGGTTGAGAGCCTTGTCGCGCTCAGCCGCCCCGGCCGCCGTCGCTGCGCTCGAGGAGCGGGGCTGGGCAGCCCTGAGGTCAGTGCTCTTGTGGTCGGCAGGCATGGTCAGAAGAGAATGAAGGAACGGACCGGAAAGGGACGGACCCTGGGGGCCTGTCGCCGTGCGGCCTCACAGCTAGAGGTGCCACCAAAGCCGCTGGTTGTATCAAGGAGGTGGCGAACCAGCGGCAGCGCCCCTGGCGCCGGACAACTTTAAATTAGTACAGGCGTACGCTAGCGGATCAGGGCCACGCCGCCAAGGGGGCCGCGAAGGCCGCCGGCTCCAGCAGCGCCAGGCCCTCGGGCAGGTCGATCAGATCGCTGGGGGACAGATACCCCCAGCTCACCAGGAAGCAACGCACCGCCTCCAGCCCGGCGGTGGCCCGCACCGCCTCCAGCGTGGGTCGGCGGTCCTCGATGAACCAGAGCGGTCGCCGCAGCGCGCACAGGCGCAGCAGCACCTCGGGCTTGGTCCCATCCTCATGGCCGAAGGTCTGCAGGGGGGCGAGGCCCTGGGCAGCCAGCAGCTCCCGGGCGAAGGCCCCGCCCTTGGTGGTGAGCACGGCCCAGTCGGCCCCCTCCTGGGCCAGAGCCCGCAGCCGTTGCGGCACGCCGGGGTAGGGGCGGTGCAGGGCCAGCCAGTGGGGGCGATCGGCGGCAATGGCCTGGCGGCGCACCGCCTCAAGGCTGGCCTGCAGGATCTCGGGGCTCCAGCCCCAGTGGGCCAGGGCCGGAGCCAGAGCCTGGCCGTAGGCCGCCCCAGGGGCCGTGAGGTCGAAGGTGCCACGGGCCAGCTCAGCGGCCACCAGCACCATCTCCCAGCCCTTGTGGATCAGCGGGCGCAACCGGACAAAGGCGGCGGGCGCCTGCTCAGGAAGCCTCAGATCCGGCCGCAGACTCAGGGCCGCCTTGCGGGCCGCCCACCAATACTCCGCCATGCCATCGACGAGCACGCCATCGAAGTCGAACACCAGCAATGGGCTGGGGGTCACGCAGGGATCTCTCAAAACTGGGCCGCTAGGATTCGAACCTAGGAATGGCGGGACCAAAACCCGCTGCCTTACCACTTGGCGACGGCCCAAAGCTCCAGTGGCGGCTTTCCAATCCAGGCGATCCAGGCGGGTGGATCAGGGTTGGTCGGGCGCTTGACCGGTTGCCTTGTTAGTTACCCACAGCGGGCCGTCCTTCGTCAATCTCTGGGGGCCGGTGGCGAAGCCGCTGCCTCTGGGCGCACCGAGTCAGGGGGGAAAGACCCGCAGCCGCTGCAGCTCGCCACTGCCGAATTCAGCGCAGCGCAGGCCGTACCCGTTCACTTGATCGGCCTGGATGCGGCGCACCGGTGCGCTGCGGGGCAGCAGCTCCACCGGCCGGCCCTGGGGAAGCACCACCTGCTCCACCGCCAGCCGGCATTCCTCCATGGCGCCATGGGCATCGTCAGGGGCGCCGGCAAGGCCCATGGCCGCTGCCGACCCATCGCCATCACCGGCACGGCGGCGCAGAAGCCGCTCCACACCCCGCTGGATCTGGGGAAGGGTGTCAGCCTTGATCACCAGGATCGGCACATGCCGTTCCAGGGCCTGGCTGCGCACCTGCGGTTCGCGGCCCAGTTGCTGGCGCAGGCTCAGCACCGCGTCGGCCTCCTCCAGCTGGCTGGCGCGCTGCACGGGCAGCTGGCGGCTGCGCACCACCTGCTCCAGCAGCTGGGGACTGACCCCGCAGCAGTAGAGGCGCAGGGGCGGGGCCACGGGCGCGGGGGCTGCAGGGCGGCGATGGGGCGGGAGCAGCTCCGGATCAGGCAGGGGCACCGGCGCCAGGGCCGGGCGGCCGGCAGCGGCCACAAGCCCGCGGCGGGGCATCCGCGGCGAGGGCGGATCGGGCTCGGGATCGTTGAGGCGCAACAGGCCATCGCTGCCCAGCTCGCGGACCTGGGGGCGCACCGGCTGTCCCCGCAGCTGCTGATCGACGGTGCGGGCCACATCACGGTGCACCAGCCAGCGACTGCGGCTGTGCATCTCCACCGCCAGGGGGAAGGTGGGGTCGGCGCAGCGCTCCAGCACTGTTTTCTGGCAGCCGCGCCGGCGGGCCTCCTCATCTCCGAGGGTGACCGACTGAATGCCGCCGATCAGGTCGGCCAGGGTGGGGTTCTTGATCAGATTGGCCAGCTCGTTGCCGTGGGCCGTGGCCACCAGCATCACGCCGCGCTCGGCAATGGTGCGGGCCGCCTGGGCCTCGAGTTCGGTGCCGATCTCGTCGATCACGATCACCTCGGGCATGTGGTTCTCCACCGCCTCGATCATCACCTGATGCTGCAGCTCAGGCCGCGCCACCTGCATGCGCCGGGCCCGGCCGATGGCGGGATGGGGGATGTCGCCATCGCCGGCGATCTCATTGCTGGTATCGATCACCACCACCCGCCGCTCCAGGTCGTCGGCCAGCACCCGGGCGATCTCGCGCAGGGCCGTGGTCTTGCCCACACCCGGACGGCCCATCAGCAGCAGCGACTGGCCACTATCCAGCAGGTCGCGCACCATCTCCACCGTGCCGAAAACCGCCCGGCCCACCCGACAGGTGAGCCCCACCACCTCCCCGCCGCGGTTGCGGATCGCACTGATGCGGTGCAGTGTGCGCTCGATGCCGGCCCGGTTGTCGCCACCGAAGGACCCCAGCCGCCCCACCACCGCCGCCAGATCGGAGCGCTCGATCGGTCGCTGATCCAGCAGCAGGGCGCGCCCCGGATAGCGGGCTTCCGGGGCGCGCCCCAGGTCGAGCACCACCTCCAGCAACTGATCACGGCTGAAGGGACTCGCCAGCGCCTCACAGACGCGCTCGGGAAGCACCTCCAGCAGGCGGTCGAGATCGTCGGTGATCCGCTGGGGGCTGATCGGCCAGGAGGCCGCGGCCAGGGGTACAACACGTGGACTGGTCATGGACACGGTCCCTCTGCTTCGACGTTCTAGCCATCGGCGGCCAGCCAGGGCGAGACCAGCTGCTGGGCCAGCGTCAGGGCCTGGGGCCAGAGGGAAGGTTCATCGAGCAGGCGCCGGCCGCGGCGCTCCGCCTCCAGCACCAGCGGGGCCAGCAGCCGGCGGGCCAGCCCGCCGAATGCCACACCGGCGGCGACGCGGCGGGCGGACTGGGGGCCGCCGCTGCGCTGGCGCAGCAGCGCCAGGCTGCGGCCGTTGGTGCCACCGGCGAGTTGCAGGGGTCCCGGCGGCGCCAGCTGGCGCAGCGCCAGCAGAAGATTCACGGCGGCATGGGCCGTACCATCGCCCACGTCGCCACTCATCGGTCGGCCATCGAGTTGCCAGAGGGGCAGAAAGCGATGGCGGCGAAGCAACGCGAACCGCTGCCAGAGCTCGCTGGCCAGCTCCCTCGGACCGACTCCGGGGTGGGGGCTGGCGGCGCCAGCGCCCGCCTCAAGGCCACAACTCACCGCCAGGCGCCGCAAGGGCAGGCCCGAGGCCGCCACCTGCTCTAGCCGTCGGGCGAAGGCCTCCCCCCGGCCCAGGCTGGTGTGAATCTCCACCGCATCCGGGCGCAGCCGGGCCAGGAGCTCCGGCACGGTGGTGGCATCAAGCCCATGGCTCCGGGCCTCGATCAGTCCGAGGGGGCAGGCGGGCAAGCAGCGGCCACAGCCGTAGCAGCGCTCCCTGCTCACGCCGGCCCCGGCCGGGATCGCCTCGGCAGGGCAGACGCGGGCGCAGGGTCTGGGGCAGTCGGGCGGGCAGCGGCTGGGGTCGAACCAAGCCTTGCGGAAATGGGGATCCTCGCCGTCGCTGAGGCTGAGCATCAGCCAGGGGGTACTCAGCTGGGGCCGCTGCTCACTGGCCCAGCTGAGGCCACGGCGGGCGGCGGCCACCACCGCGTCGTCGGCCGCCACGTCGATGCAGTGGACTCCGGCGAGGGCGTAGAGGCCGCAGAGATCTTCGATGGCAGCAAGATCCTGGTTGCTGGCCCCGCAGATCAACTTGACCCAGCGCCCGCAGGCCAGGGCCTGCTCAGGCGGCAAGCATCGGCTCCAGGGGCTTCCAGCGCAGGCTGCGGGAGCCGCCCAACTCCGCCACGATCTTGAGCCGGGGCTCGCGCCTCGTGAGCGCGCAGAGCGACTGCAGCTCCGCCGAGGAGAGCACCTGGGCCTCCAGCAGCCACAGCACCATCGGCTTGGCGCCCTCCAGCAGGGCCCCCAGCTGGGGCATCACCCGTTGCACCTCACCCACGGCGGCCCCACGGCCAACGCTGTGGTGGCCGAGGTGGGGCGGGCGAACCCCGTGGCTCTGGAACAGGAAGACCTCCGGATCACCCAGTCCCCGGGCCGAGGTGATCTGGGCGGCATAGCCGGCCGCCCGCAGACGACGCAGCAGCCGGGTTTCCGCGCCGCCCTCCAGGGGGGCGTAGAGGGCCAGGGCACCGGCCTTCTCCAGGTCCTGACGGAAGCGACGGCCAGAGAGCAGCAGAGGCATGGGGCAGCGCAGAACTGGTTTGGAGAGTCTGGCAGGGAGTGGATGGAGTAGGTGGAGCCCATGGGGTAAGGTATTTGCTTGTGCATCTGATCTGCGCCCGACCGCTAGCCGGGCCTCCAGAGCTGTGCACGGGATCGTCGCTGGCGACGGTCTCTTCTGGCCAGTGCGGCCAGGCTTGCCGGCTGTAAAGCCGCGCAACGCCTCAGCCGCCGGGATACTGCCGCCCTGCCCAGCAGGCGCGGACAAGTCCCAGCCAACTGTCTCGCTAACCGCTAGCCCACCCGCAATCGCCTGGAAGGTTCGTCCTCCCTGTGGTTCCGGAGCCAGTTTTCTGGCCCAGCGCGTCTGCACGATTCAGTCCCGAGTGGTTCGCCCCAGTGCGCGCCACTGTCCCGCTGGCGTTTCTCCCTCCTATGTCCTTCGGCATCCTTGGGAAGAAACTGGGCATGTCTCAGTTCTTCGACCCAAACGGCAAATCCATCCCGGTCACCGTGATCGAGGCGGGCCCCTGCCGCATTACCCAACTCAAAACTCCAGCCACCGACGGCTACAGCGCCGCTCAGATCGGTTTTGGCGAGATCCGCGAGAAGCTCGTCAACAAGCCTGCGGCCGGTCACCTGGCCAAATCGGGCGACGAACTTCTGCGCCACCTGCAGGAATACCGGCTCGAGTCCCTTGACGGCCTTGAGCTCGGCGCCTCCATCACTGTCGAAGCCTTCGAGGCCGGACAGAAAGTGGATGTCAGTGGCGACACGGTCGGCCGGGGCTTCTCCGGCTACCAGAAGCGCCATGGCTTCAGCCGCGGTCCCATGAGCCACGGCTCCAAGAACCACCGCCAACCTGGTTCCACCGGTGCCGGCACCACGCCGGGCCGCGTCTATCCGGGCAAGCGCATGGCGGGCCGCTACGGCGGCAAGCAGATCACCACCCGCGGCCTGACCATCCTCAAGGTGGATCATGAGCGCAACCTGTTGGTGGTGAAGGGTTCGGTGCCCGGCAAGCCCGGTGCCCTGCTCAGCATCCGCCCCGCCCTGCGGGTCGGCGCCAAGGCCGCGAACTGAGGAGAAATGTGATGGTGAATTGTGTTGTTCGCGATTGGCAGGGCAAGGCGGCCGGTGAGGCCACCCTTGACCTGAAGGTCGCCAAGAAATCCTCCGCCGCCGACCTGGTGCACAGGGCGGTGGTCAGGCAGCTGGCCAATGCCCGACAGGGCACCGCCTGCACCCTCACCCGGGCCGAGGTCCGTGGTGGCGGTCGGAAGCCCTACAAGCAGAAAGGCACGGGCCGGGCTCGGCAGGGTTCGATCCGCACCCCGCTGCGCCCCGGTGGTGGTGTGATCTTCGGGCCCAAGCCCCGCAGCTACACCCTGGCGATGAACCGCAAGGAACGTCGTCTGGCCCTGCGCACGGCCCTGATCAGCCGCTCCGCCGACATCTTGGTGGTCAAGGGCTTCGCCACTGATCTTGAGGTTCCCAAGACCAAGGAGATCGTGGCGGCCCTGGAGCGCTGGGAGGTGCCGGCGGGCAGCAAGGTGCTGCTGGTGCTTGATGCACCAACCGACGTGGTGCGCCGCTCGGTGCGCAACCTCGAAAAGGTGAAGCTGATCGCCGCTGATCAGCTCAATGTGTTCGACCTGCTCCACGCCAATGTGCTGGTGTTGAGCGAAGAGGCACTGGCGAAGATTCAGGAGATCTACGGCGATGACTGAACGTTTCAATGGCCGGCTCGCGGATGTGATCCGCAAGCCGCTGATCACCGAAAAAGCCACCCGTGCCCTGGAACTCAACCAGTACACGTTCGAGGTGGATCCGCGGGCGGCGAAGCCCGACATCAAGGCTGCCGTCGAACATCTCTTCGACGTGCATGTGGTTGGGGTGAGCACCATGAATCCACCCCGCCGCAGCCGGCGGGTCGGCCGCTTCGCCGGCAAGCGCGCTCAGGTGAAGAAAGCCGTGGTGCGTCTTGCCCCTGGCGATGCCATCCAGTTGTTCCCAGAGGCCTGAGGGGTCTGAATCGTTATGGCAATCCGCAACTACCGCCCCTACACCCCCGGCACCCGCGGCCGCTCCTCCAGCGACTTCAGCGAGGTGACCGAGCGCCGTCCCGAGCGCACGCTGGTGGTGGCCAAACACCGCAAGAAAGGTCGTAACAACCGCGGTGTGATCACCTGCCGCCACCGCGGCGGTGGCCACAAGCGCCTCTACCGCCTCGTCGACTTCCGCCGCGACAAGGTCGGCGTGGCTGCCCGGGTGGCCGCCATCCACTACGACCCCCACCGCAATGCGCGGCTGGCACTGCTCTTCTACACCGACGGCGAAAAGCGCTACATCCTGGCTCCGGCTGGAATCTCGGTGGGCCAGAGCGTCGTCTCCGGGCCCGAGGCCCCGATTGAAGTGGGCAATGCCCTGCCGCTGTCGGCCATTCCCCTGGGCTCCAGCGTTCACAACGTCGAGCTCTACGCCGGTCGTGGCGGCCAGATGGTGCGCACAGCCGGTGCCAGTGCCCAGGTGATGGCCAAAGAAGGCGACTACGTCGCCCTCAAGCTGCCCTCCACCGAGGTGCGTCTGGTGCGTCGTGAATGCTTCGCCACCCTCGGGGAAGTGGGCAACGCCGAAGTGCGCAACACCAGCCTTGGCAAAGCCGGCCGCACCCGCTGGCTCGGACGCCGTCCTCAGGTGCGCGGCAGTGTGATGAACCCCTGCGATCACCCCCATGGTGGTGGTGAAGGCCGGGCTCCCATCGGCCGCTCCGGTCCTGTCACCCCCTGGGGCAAGCCTGCCCTAGGCCTGAAAACCCGCAAACGCAACAAGCCCAGCAATCGGTTTGTGCTGCGGAAGCGTCGCCGCACCTCCAAGCGGAGCCGTGGCGGACGGGATTCCTGATGCTCAACACCGCACTGCTGTCTGCCTGATTCGTTATGGGACGTTCACTCAAAAAAGGCCCCTTCGTCGCCGATCATCTGCTGCGCAAGATCGAAGCGCAGAACAGCGCTGGTGACAAGACCGTGATCAAGACCTGGTCACGGGCCTCCACCATCCTGCCGATGATGATCGGCCACACCATTGCCGTACACAACGGCAAAAGCCATGTGCCGGTCTACGTGACCGAGCAGATGGTGGGCCACAAGCTGGGGGAATTCGCCCCCACCCGCACCTTCCGGGGCCACATCAAAGACAAAAAAGGTGCCCGTTAAGGAGCGAATCACCATGGCCAACACCACCACCCCCAGCCAAGAAGCCCGCGCACACGGCCGCTACATCCGCGGTTCCGTCTCCAAGGTGCGTCGGGTGCTCGATCAGATCCGCGGCCGCACCTACCGCGAGGCTCTGATCCTGCTCGAGTTCATGCCCTACCGCTCCACCGGACCGATCACCAAGGTGCTTCGCTCCGCCGTGGCCAACGCCGAGCACAACATGGGGCTCGATCCCGCCTCGCTCGTGATCAGCACCGCCAGCGCCGACATGGGTCCGTCCCTGAAGCGCTTCCGGCCACGGGCCCAGGGCCGTGCCTACGCCATCAAAAAGCAAACCTGCCACATCAGCATTGCTGTTGTGGCCCCTTCCGCCTGACCCCCGAGGACACCGCCCGATGGGACACAAGATCCATCCAACCGGCCTGCGCCTGGGGATCACCCAGGAACACCGCTCCCGTTGGTACGCCCCCAGCAAGACCTATCCGACCCTCCTCCAGGAGGACGATCGGATCCGCTGCTTCATCAACAAGAAGTACGCCTCCGCCGGCATCAGCGATGTGCTGATCGCCCGCAAGGCCGACCAGCTGGAGGTCGAGCTCAAGACGGCCCGCCCCGGTGTGCTGGTGGGACGCCAGGGCAGCGGCATCGAGGAGCTGCGCGCCGGCATCCAGAAAACCGTCGGTGATCGCAACCGCCAGGTACGCATCAACGTGGTGGAAGTGGAGAGGGTCGACGCCGACGCCTTCCTGCTGGCCGAGTACATCGCTCAGCAGCTGGAGAAGCGGGTGGCGTTCCGCCGGGTCATGCGCATGACCGTGCAGCGGGCCCAACGGGCCGGCGTGCTCGGCCTCAAGATCCAGGTGAGCGGACGCCTCAACGGCGCCGAAATCGCCCGGACGGAATGGACCCGGGAAGGCCGGGTTCCGCTGCACACCCTCCGCGCCGACATCGATTACGCCACCAAGGTGGCCACCACCACCTACGGGGTGCTGGGAATCAAGGTGTGGGTATTCAAAGGAGAAGTACTTCCTGGTCAACAGGAAAAACTCCCCGCTGGAGCAGCACCAAGGCGCCGCGCCAACCGGCGGCCCCAACAGTTCGAAGACCGCTCCAACGAGGAGTGAGCAGGAAGCCTGAACCATGCTGAGTCCACGTCGCGTCAAATTCCGCAAACAGCAGCGAGGCCGCATGTGCGGTGTCGCCAGCCGGGGCAACACCATTGCCTTCGGCCAGTTTGCTCTGCAGGCCCAGGAGTGCGGGTGGATCACCTCCCGCCAGATTGAGGCCAGCCGCCGGGCCATGACCCGCCACGTCAAGCGAGGCGGGAAGATCTGGATCCGGATCTTCCCCGACAAGCCCGTCACCATGCGCCCCGCCGAAACCCGAATGGGTTCTGGTAAGGGCAACCCCGAGTTCTGGGTGGCCGTGGTCAAGCCAGGTCGCATTCTTTTTGAAATGGGCGGTGCCGAAATCACCGAAACCATTGCCAAGGAGGCTATGCGCCTGGCCCAGTACAAGCTGCCCATCAAGACCAAGTTCCTGGCCCTTGACGAGCAGGCGAGCGCGGTCGAACCGGAGACCACCGTTCCTGTGGAGTCCTGAACCCATGGCCCGTCCTGACATCGCCGAGGTGCGCAAGCTCACCGACGCCGAAATCAACGAACAGATCACCGGTTGCCGCCGCGATCTCTTTGATCTGCGCTTCCAGCAGGCCACCCGCCGCCTGGAGCATCCCCACCGCTTCAAGGAGAGCCGCATCAAGCTGGCCCACCTGCTGACGGTGCAGAAGGAGCGTCAGAGCTCCGCCCCCTCCGCCTCCTGATCCCCCCCACACCATCCATGGCACTCAAGGAAAGGGTCGGCGTCGTCGTCAGCGACAAGATGGACAAAACGGTGGTTGTCGCGGTTGAAAACCGCTTCCCCCATCCCATCTACCAGAAGACCGTCAGCCGCACCACCCGTTACAAAGCCCACGACGAGGACAACCGTTGTCGCGTGGGTGATCGGGTCCGCATCACCGAAACCCGTCCCCTCAGCCGCACCAAGCGCTGGGCCGTCGCCGAGGTTTTCACCACATCCGGCGCGAGCTGAGGAGACCACACCATGATTCAGCAGGAAACTTTCCTCAACGTCGCGGATAACAGCGGGGCCAAACGCATCCAGTGCATTCGTGTGCTGGGCACCAACCGTCGCTATGCCCACGTGGGTGATGTGATCGTGGCGACCGTCAAGGACGCCATGCCCAACATGGGTGTCAAGAAATCGGATGTGGTCAAGGCCGTGGTCGTTCGCACCAGGGCCACCCTGCGCCGCGACACCGGCAATGCGATCCGCTTCGACGACAACGCCGCCGTGATCCTGGGCACCGACAACAACCCCAAAGGCACCAGGGTGTTCGGACCCGTGGCCCGGGAGCTGCGGGAACGCAACTTCACCAAAATCGTGTCACTCGCCCCGGAGGTGATCTGAAATGGCCACAGCCACCCCAAAAGCCCGGCCCGTCCAACGGGTCAAGATGCGCATCCGCAAGGGTGACACCGTCAAGGTGATTGCCGGCAAGGACAGGGGCAAGACCGGTGAGGTCCTGCGCACCCTTCCCGACCTGAACCGTGTGGTCGTGCAGGGCATCAACCTGCGCACCCGTCACATGAAACCCACCCAGGAGGGTGAGTCCGGCCGAATTCTCACCGAGGAGGCCTCCATCCACGCCTCCAACGTGATGGTGTTCTCCACCGTCAACAACGTTCCCAGCCGGGTGGAGCTCGTCGTCGAAGCCGACGGCACCAAGAAGCGTCGCCTCAAGAAGACGGGTGAACTTCTTGCCTGAGGGCAAGGACGACCGCTGCCACCGTTGAACGCCAACCCGTCCGCTTTCTGACAACGCCCAGAAGCGCATTCCCCCATCCCCGCCATGTCACTCAAACAGCGCTATCGGGAGACGATCCAGCCCAAGTTGCTCAAGGATCTCACTCTCTCGAACATCCATGAAGTCCCCAAGGTGATGAAGGTCACCGTCAACAGGGGACTTGGCGAAGCCGCCCAGAACGCCAAGGCCCTTGAGGCCTCGATCAGCGAGCTGGCCACGATCACTGGACAGAAGGTGGTGGTGACGCGCGCCAAGAAAGCCATCGCCGGCTTCAAGATTCGCCAGGGCATGCCGATCGGCGTGGTCGTCACCCTGCGGGGTGACCGTATGTATGCCTTCCTGGAGCGCCTGATCAACCTGGCCCTGCCACGCATCCGCGACTTTCGCGGGGTCAGCCCCAAGAGCTTTGACGGCCGTGGCAACTACACCCTGGGGGTGCGGGAGCAGATTATCTTCCCCGAAATCTCCTACGACAAGATCGACGCCATCCGTGGCATGGACATCACCATCGTGACCAGCGCCCGCAACGATGAAGAGGGCCGGGCCCTCCTCCGCGAGATGGGAATGCCGTTCCGCAGCAACTGAGCTCTCCCCGGATCCCAACCATGGCCAATCACGACCCGATTTCCGACATGCTCACTCGCATCCGCAATGCGAGTGAGAAGAAGCACCAGACCACCAAGGTGCCCGCCTCACGCCTCTCCCACAGCATCGCCAAGGTGCTGCAGCATGAAGGCTTCATTGACCAGATCAGCGAAGAGGGAGAAGGCGTCGAACGCTTTCTCGTGCTTGAGCTGAAATACAGCGGCAAGCACCGCCAGCCCACCATTCGCTCCGTGCAACGGGTGAGCAAGCCTGGCCTGCGCATCTACAAAAACACCCGCCAGCTTCCCAAGGTCCTCGGTGGCCTCGGTGTGGCGATCATCTCCACCTCCAAAGGGGTGATGAGCGACCGTGACGCCCGCAAGCAGGGCGTGGGCGGTGAAGTGCTTTGCTACATCTATTGATCAGGGAGTCGATCCATGTCACGTATTGGTAAAGCGCCGATCCCCATCCCCGACAAGGTGAACGTCACCCTGTCGGGCCTTGCGGTCACGGTCAAAGGTCCCAAGGGTGAGCTCCGCCGCACCCTCCCGGACGGTGTGGCGGTCAGCCAGCAGGAAAACACCCTGGTGGTCACCCCGTCCAACGGCAGCCGCCGCTCACGGGAGCGTCACGGCCTCTGCCGCACCCTCGTCGCCAACATGGTCGAGGGGGTCAGCCAGGGCTTCACCCGCAAGCTCGAGATCATCGGCGTGGGCTACCGAGCCCAGGTCCAGGGCCGCAAGCTCGTGGTCAGCGCCGGCTATAGCCACCCCGTGGAGGTCAATCCCCCCGAGGGCGTGAGCTTCACGGTCGAAGGCACCACCCAGGTGATGGTGTCCGGCGCAGACAAGGAGCTGGTGGGCAATGAAGCCGCCAAGATCCGCGCCATTCGGCCGCCCGAGCCCTACAAGGGCAAGGGCATCAAGTACGCGGGCGAGCGCATCCTGCGCAAGGCCGGCAAGACCGGTAAGAAATGAGGCCTGCCTGAGCGTCCCCACCCTGTACTGCCATGTCCACCCTTTCCAGAAAACAGCAGACCCAGAAGCGTCACCGCCGTCTGCGTCGCCATCTCAACGGAACCTCCGACCGTCCGCGGTTGGCCGTGTTCCGCTCGAACAACCACATCTACGCCCAGGTCATCGACGACGCCGCCCAGACCACCCTCTGCGCGGCCTCGACCCTCGACAAGGATCTGCGCACAAGCCTCGAGTCCAGCGCCTCCTGTGACGCCTCCGTCGCCGTAGGTCAGCTTCTGGCCACCCGCGCCATCGCCAAGGGCATCCAGCAGGTGGTCTTCGACCGCGGTGGCAACCTGTACCACGGCCGGGTCAAGGCCCTCGCCGATGCCGCCCGGGAAGCGGGCCTTCAGTTCTGAACCGCCTCCAACCATGACCGAAACCAACGAACAGACCAGATCCAGCGACGTGCCCTCAGCGGCCGTCGGCGTGCCTGCGGCCGCTGAGGGC
>NZ_JAGQBF010000012.1 GCF_024345495.1 Synechococcus sp. RedBA-s
GGCCAGAAACGCCTCCCAGGGAACCGTGGTCTCCATCTCATCCAAGAAGCGCTGGCGACGCGTCCTCTTTTTGGCGTAGGTCTGCTCGTAGTCCGTGAAGCCCAGCTGGAGAGGGTCGGCCATCCGTTCCAGTCTCAGTACTAGATCTGGACTGATTTTAGCGGGTTTTTCAGGGGTTCCTTAATCGGACGGAGTCTACTGTGGCGAGAGCTGAGGGTGATCCCCTGAGCGGCTGACCGTCAAATTGTCCCAAGGGGATTGAGTCAGTGGTCAAGAAGCTTTTTACACGCTTTGCGGTAGGGATGTGTAGCAACAGTCACAGTCACAGCCAAGAACACTATGCGGGTACCTTTGTAGGGCCTGTTCTTTGCTGCGCGGAAGAGGTGTCGTGCTGTGATCCACCGAGGGATGTCTCTGTGGCGGCGCTTCGTCTGGTGAGTCAGGCGGATTGAAGCCCTGCTGATGTAAGCAGGTCTTGCATGGGTGTTAATTTTTTCACAGCGTGTCGGCCTCGCGGAGATAGGCTGCCTGCCAGCCCCTTGGCAAACCGGCAGGACGTCCCTCGTCGCGGTGAGGGCAGCTGATTGGCGGAGATGTTTCCTTAGGAGTTTGCTGAAAAACCCTGCCACCTCTGCGAAAATGGGGCAACTGCCCAAGTCGTGATGCGAGGTCAGCAGGAGCGCAGTGGCTCCCTGTTCACCTACCTGTTGATCGAGGAGCGGATCCCGGCCAGCCATCCACTCCGGAGGATCCGGAGGCGGGCGAATCAGGCTCTGGATTGACTCAATCCCACCTTCTGTGAGCTGTATGCCTTAGAAGGTCGCCCATCGGTGCCGCCGGAGCAACTGCTGCTGGCCTCGTTGTTGCAGGCGTTCTACGGGATCCGCTCGGAGCGCCTGCTGCTGGAGCAGCTCCACTACAATCTAATGATTCGATGATTCGTGGGCTTGAGCCCCGACGATCCGATCTGGCACCCCACCACGTTTACCAAGAACAGAGACCGGCTCTTGAGCGAGCAGGTGATGGGCAAGGTTCTGGAGAAGCTGATGTGGGCACAGGAGGTGAAACCCTTGCTCAGTAACGAGCACTTCTCAGTGGACGGTACCCAGGCCTGCAGCCTGCTGCAGGCCTGGGCTTCTCACGCGACGCTGGAGCCCCCTCTGCCAGGAGTCATGGCGGCCGCCCTCGTGAGTGCCTTTCCTGATCGACCCGCCGGCTTCTGGCCACAAGGCGGCCTGGCACTTCGGGTCGCTGACAGTGGCCCTGGTTTTCTGCCCAACCCCAGGGGGCCAGATCAGCTCCTGTTGAGCAGCTCAAATCCAGGAGGCTTCGGTCTGGGTCTGTTCATGGTTCGTACTGCCGCGGACAATCACGGTGCGACGATCAGCTTCAGACATTCCAGGCTGGGGGGCGCTGAGGTCGTGGTCAGCTTTCTGGCCCGCATGGTCCGGACACCCACGTCGTTTCGAGCTGGCTGAGTGCTCCATCTGCTCAGATGAGCGCTATCGCCTGTTGGATCTGGACGCCACCTTGGTTGGAGTGCTCATGGACTTCACCAGCAGCCGGACGGTAGTCAACTTCAGACTGGATTCAACTGCGGCCTCTAGACTTGCCAGAGTTAAGACGGCAACCATCACGATCACGGCGGGCTTGGCTCTGCTGGAAAGGGGCTTCTTTTGACCCTGTGCCGGCAACCAAGGGGAGCAGGCTTCGTATTTCGTTATTATTTGTGCTCCGAAGACTGGGCTCATTCATATCTTAAAATCCGTGAGGTGGAGCTGCATCTCTCTATGTGGGTGTCTTTGCCGACCGGTGCCTACCTGAAATGGTGTAGTTCTGCGGTAATTTCGCAAGTCACGCCGGGATCGACCTGGCCCGGCGCCGCGTTGATCCGGGCCTCCGTCGGTTGCGTGAAGTAGTGCGGCAGTTCGCTCTTTAGTCGTTCGGAATTTGCAAGATTGGCTTAGAGTGGCTCTCCGGCCTGTCGATTATCGGCGCCTGGCCTGGCCTGGCTTGTCGTTCGGTCTGATCGCCGGTCAGTGATCTGCTCAGGATTGCGTCATCGGCCAGATCGCCCCAACCCTCAGACCTCTTCATCTGTTGACCCCTCCATGTCGATTGCAGCTGGAAGCCGGTTTCTCTTTGATTCGCCGCTCAGCAATCCGAGAGTGGCTCGGCTGATCGCGATTGTTTTGGCAATTCTTGCCGAGGCCTCGCTGATTGTCCTCGTCAAGTTCCAGCTGATGAGCCTGGCCCCCAGCTCCCTGGGTGTGTTTCTGCGTGCTCTGCTGGTGTCCGGATTGCTGTCGATCATTCCCTTTGCGGCTCTATGGTTCTTGGACCGTCGTGAGCGGGAATCGATATGGCTTTATATCGTGATGTTTCTCTGGGGAGCTCTCATAGCTACCGGCATTGCATCCCCAGTCACTGGAATATTGTTTCCAAAGGCAACTCAACTCGCCTCGCTCCACTCCGATATCCTGAGGCAGGTGACACAGAATTCGGGACCCACCTTTGCTGCGATGTTGCTAACACCGGCAATCGAAGAGTTTGTAAAGGGGCTGGGTGTGTTCGTCGTGTTTCTTCTGCTTAAGTCCGAATTCGACGGCGTCCGAGATGGATTTATCTATGGGGCATTAATTGGAATTGGCTATAATCTGATTGATTCCTCATTCTATCTTGCCAAGGCCTATGCCCAGACTGGAGTGGCGCCGTGGTGGCAGTATCTAGTCACCCACCATTCCTTGATGGGCTTTGGTGGCCACGCTCTCTACACCGGCCTGTTTGGGATGGGTCTGGGTCTCGCTCGCCAGTCGGCGATTCCCTGGCAGCGAATTGCGGCTCCTGTTCTTGGTTGGCTCACCGGATTGTTGGCCCACATCACAGGAAGCCTGATGGGGCTCCTGACGATCTTTCTGGCTGTTTCAGTCGTCGGCAAGAGTCTTGTCGCACCGTTCAGCCCTGGATCTGACCTGTTCTCCAACCCCTCCTTCTGGGCACTTCTACTTTCGGGTGGCTACATCAGTTTCTTTTGGTCATTTCCATTCGTGGCCCTTGCAGGCCTGATGCTCTGGAGGAGCGGTGAATGGGAGCGGCAGGTGATCCGAGATGAGCTGGTAGATGAGGTTGAGCCTGTGATTACGTTGCAGGAGTATCAAGCTGTTCTGGCTGATCGGATGTTGCACACTCGTCGGATCCAGGGAATCAGCAAGTCGCTGTCGGCTTCGATCGTGAATGCCCAGAATGAGCTTGCAATCCGAAAATGGCGCCTCAGTCACCATGGAAAGGATCCAGCTGCCGATCCGCTCGTTGCATCCTGGAGAGAGGAAATCACACGGCTTCGAGCAGGCACCTGAATCGTGAGTTCAGTGTGCGTGTGGATCGTCAGATTTTGCATTGATCTGAGTGGTCTTCCTTGTAACGCACTGAACCCGTTTTCAGCAGCCAGGTCTGGCTAGGATGGCTTTGCAAGAGCAAGCTCGCCTGCCACTGATGCACAGGGGGTTTTAGAATCCATCCCTCATGATGGCCATCCTGTCCAATCTAGCGATTGCCATTGGGCTGCAGATTGTGCTGCTCACCGTTCGGCTGGTGAGCAACAGGCGCCGTATTCCCCTGATTCCGGTGCGGCTGCCTAGCGTTGCCATCTGGCTCTGGCTGATCCTCTCGAGCCTGCCGGATTCGCTGGTCGTCCTGCGCTTACGCCCCTGGCTAGCGAGTGCGCTGCTGCTAAGCCAGTCCTATGCGGCTCTCCAGTTGTTGGTCTGGTGCACCCTGGAGGTGCCCAGTTCCCTGGCCTGGTGGCCGCGGCCACCGAAGATCCTGCGGGATCTTGGAATGTTGCTGGTCGCTGCAGTCATCACCGTGATAGTCCTGCAGGAACAGGCAAAGATCAATGTGGTGGGACTGGTCACCACCTCCGCCATCCTGACAGCGGTGATCGGTCTGGCGGCTCAGGAGTCTCTCAAGGACCTCTTTGCCGGAATCGTTCTGCAGGTCGATTCCCCGTTCCAGGAGGGGGACTTCATCAGTGCAGGGAATGGGATTGAGGGGTGGGTCGTCTCACTGACGCTGATGAGCACCCGCCTTCAGCACGTTCACGGGGCTCTGATCACCATGCCCAACAGCAAGATGTGGAGTACTGAGATTCGACGCTTCGGTCCCAGAGGTCCGATCGCGCGTGAGATTCATCTCAATCTCGATCTTGATCTCCCGCCGGAGAAGGCGACGACTGTGCTCACCCAGGTGGCCAGGGCCAATCCCCTTGTCTTGAGTGACCCGGAGCCGACAGCCTTTGTGTATGCCTATGCGGATCATGCGATCACCTATGAGCTGGAGGTCTGGCAAGAAGACCCTACGGACAATGGATTTGATGTCCTGAGGGGGCAGTTGCTGGCCCAGATCTGGTATGCGCTTGAGCGAGCCGGCAGAACCCTCCCCTACCCGGTTCGTGAACTGCGCCCGAAGGCCAGGCCGGCCGCGATTGATGATCCCGCCGGTTACGACCTGCCATCTCGACTCGACTTGCTCAGGCAGAATGTTTTGTTTACCCATCTCAGCTCCGGGCAACTGGAGAAGATCGCGCCGCTGACCCGTTGTCTTCGCTACGCGGTGGGAGAGTCGATCATCGTCGAAGACGACCGAGGAGACGCTCTCTTTCAACTGGTCCGCGGCAGCGTTGAAGTGATCAAGCGGATGGGTGATGGGAGCACGAAGACGGTTGCTCAGCTGGGAGTCGGAGCGATCTTCGGGGAGATGAGTGTGTTCAGTGACCTTCCCCGCAGTGCCAGCGTCCGTGCACTGCAGGAATGCGTGCTTCTGGAGGTGGAACGCGATGACCTCAGGCCCGTGCTTGAAGGTAATCCCAGGCTGGTGGAAGAGCTTGCTCTGCTAGTGAGTGAGCGCCGGGCCCAGCTCACCAGCTTGAGTCAGGAGGTCAGGCAGGCGCAGACGAATCAGCTGATCGACCAGATGCTGAAAATCTTCTCGACCCTAACTGGTGGGAATCCTGATGTTCGTCCAGGATGAATTCAACCTGCTTGAGTCTGCATGCTCGCCCGTCTGACTGAATTGAAGGGCGTCTGACGGCAGACCCTGCCTACACATAGAAAAGCCCATGCCGAATGGCATGGGCTTGGAACTTAAGAATTGTGCAATAAATCAGTGGCTCGTAGTTGCGAAATCTGGATAGGCCTCCATGCCATGCTCGCTGATGTCCAGGCCCGTGATCTCCTCTTTTTCGTGAACACGGATTCCATCAAACATCACGGCCAGAAGATTCCAGACGATGATGCCTGTGACGATGGCTTCAGCGGCGATGGCGAAGGCTCCGACCAGTTGGAGGCCGATCTGGCCGAACCCGTGACCAGTGAACAGTCCATGCTTGGTGGAAAAGACACCTACAGCCAGTGTTCCCCAGAGTCCGCAGGTGCCGTGAACGGACCAGGCACCCACCGGATCATCGATCTTGAGGCTGTCGACCCAGCTGACCGATAAGACCGCCAAGGTGCCGCCGATGGCGCCCACGATCCAGGAGGCAGGCATGGAGATGTCGTTGCAGACAGCCGTGATGCTCACCAGTCCGGCCAGGATGCCGTTGATGGTCATCGAGAGGTCCGGTTTGCCGGATCTGAGCTGGGAAACAATGGTGGCGGCAATGCCTCCTGCTGAAGCGGAGAGGGTGGTGGTGACGCAGATGTAAGGAACGTTCTGATTGAACGCCAACTCAGATGCGCCGTTGAACCCATACCAACAGACCCAGAGGAGCAGGGCTCCCAGTGTGGCGATCGACAGGTTGTGACCAGGAATGGCCTGAGGCTTGCCCCCGACAAATTTACCGATCCGGGGGCCGAGAATGATGGCTCCAACCAAGCCGCCCCATGCACCCATTTGGTGCACGGCTGTGGTGCCGGCGAAGTCGATGAAACCAAGCTGCTTGAGCCAGCCTGCCGAGTTCCAGATCCAGGCCGCGCCGATCGGATAGATGATGCCGCACTTGATCGCTGAGAACAGAACGAACGGTGTGAACTTGATCCGCTCAGCCACCATCCCGGAAACAATGGTCGCCGAGGTTCCTGCGAAGGCAGCCTGGAAGAGGAAATCAAGACTGGGAACCAGTTTGGCCTCCTTGACCATGTCGGCCGTCACCGTTGGATCGAAGAACAGTCCATTGAAGAACAGCCAGCCGCCGGCAATGGAATTGCCGTACATCAGTGAATAGCCGACCAACCAATAGGCGGTGACAGCGACCCCAAAAACAATCAGGTTCTTGGCGAGAATATTGACGGCATTCTTGGACCGGCAGAGTCCGGCCTCCACCATCGCGAACCCGGCGTTCATGAAAATAACGAGAATCGCCCCAATCAGCACCCAGAGGTTATTGGCGAGAAACGCAGCCGTGAGTTCAGGGAGCTCGGCGGCGTGGGCGGAGAGGTTGAACACTCCGAGGCCGAAAAGGGCCAGGGGTACACAGGCCAGCCAGGTCAGTGTGCGGGAACTGGACAGCCCGCGAACGCTGCGTAGCAGCAATTCGGGAGCCTCAAGCAGACTCGCCTCCTGGAGAAGCCGCGGTCGGCGTCCCCCAGAGGTGTGAGGAGCAACTGTCATGGATCGGAACGTCCTACAGAGTTGTAGTGAGAGAGGGGGGATCACGCCCGAGGGCGTAGGTACCCGGCAAAGATGGACGCTGCCGCACCACATGCTGGTTGTATTTGCTACACAATTTCTGATCGGATCGCTTACTGAGGTCCCTCGGGGTCCCTGGGGATCAGCTGGGCCACTCCAATCCAGCTCACGGCCTCGGCGCTGAAGTGGTAGCGCAGGGGCAACACCTCAACCCCCGCCGAGAGGGCCTCCCGAAACAGCTCCCCGTAGAGGGGATCGGCTGAATCCCCCGGTGCGAAGCTCGTCACATCGGCGCGGCTCAGGCAGGGAACGAGCAGGCCCCGGGCTTCGCTCCCCAGGGCCATCAGCTCCCGGAGGTGCTTCTGGCCCCTCTCGGTGACGGTGTCAGGGAAGAGGGCCAGCTCCCCCCGGCTCCAGGTGGTGTTTTTCACCTCCAGGTAGATGGGGCGTGGGTCGGCGGCATCGGCGGTCGGGCTCAGCAGCAGATCGATCCGGCTGCGGCGGCCTTCGCCGTAGGCCACCTCGGCGCGGATCGAGCCGATCGGCCCGATCCAGGGCTGCAGGCAGCCCGCTTCGATCGTGGCCCGCACCAGCCGGTTCGGCAGCATCGTGTTCACCCCCACCCAGCAGGGCTCGCCGTCGCTGCCGCTCACCAGGGCCTGCTCCCAGGTCCAGGCCAGCTTGCGCTCGGGCCTGGGGTCGTGGCGCAGGCGTACCTTCCCGCCCGGGAGGAGCACACCGGTCATGGGACCGGTGTTGGGGCAATGGGCGATCACCACCTGGCCGTTGGCCAGTTCCACATCCGCCAGGAAACGCTTGTAGCGGCGCAGCAGCACCCCCTCCACCAGGTTCTGCAACGGCAGGATCAGCGTGCCGGCGGGTCTGGGGAAGAGCTTCAAATCCGGCATCGAGTCAAGGGCTGGCCAGGGGGTGCCGGCTCAGGCGTCCATGGTGCCGCTCGGTCGGTGGGTCTCTCTGCGGGCGGCGGGGAGGAGAATCCCCCGATGGATGGGGCCCAACGGCCTGACTGGATGGCGAAATCCCTGCGGCGCATCGCCCTGATCGTGGCGCTGGCCACGGCTCTGAGCAAGGTGGCCGGTCTGCTGCGACAGCTGGTGATCGCCGCCGCCTTCGGGGTGGGAGCTGCTTACGACGCCTACAACTACGCCTACGTGCTGCCCGGTTTCCTGCTGATCCTGCTGGGGGGCATCAACGGGCCGTTCCACAGCGCCATGGTGAGCGTGCTGGCCCGCCGTCCCCGCGAGGAGGGGGCCCATGTGCTGGCGGCGATCAACACCCTGGTGGGGGTTGGCCTGCTGGCGGTGACGTTGTTGCTGGTGGTCGCAGCCGACCCGTTGATCTCCCTGGTGGGGCCTGGGCTGGGGGACGAGCGCCACGCCATCGCCGTGCTGCAGTTACGTTGGATGGCGCCAATGGCCCTGTTTTCGGGCTTGATCGGCCTGGGCTTCGGGGCTCTCAATGCCGCCGACGTGTTCTGGCTGCCGTCGGTGAGCCCGCTGGTGTCGAGCGTGGCGATGATCGGCGGCATCGGCATTCTCTGGTGGCAGTTGGGCCCGGCGATCACCCTGCCCGCCACGGCGGTGATCGGCGGCGTGGTGCTGGCACTCACCACCACCCTGGGTGCGCTGCTGCAGTGGTTGATCCAGCTGCCCGCCCTGGCGAAGGAGGGGTTGAATCGGTTCCAGCTCGTCTGGGATTGGCACCACCCTGGCGTCAAGGAGGTCCTTCAGGTGATGGGTCCGGCCACGCTTTCCTCGGGGATGCTCCAGATCAATGTGTTCACCAGTCTGTTCTTTGCCTCGGGGATGGTGGGTGCGGCGGCCGGCCTGGGTTACGCCAACCTGCTGGTGCAGACACCGCTGGGCTTGATCTCGAACGCCTTGCTCGTGCCGCTTCTGCCGGTGTTCGCCCGGCTCACGGCCCCAGCCGACCGGTCTGCACTGCTGGCCCGCATCCGCCAGGGATTGATGCTCTCGAACGCCAGCATGCTGCCGCTGGGGGCCTTGATGGTGGGTCTGGCCGGTCCGATCGTGGGCCTGGTCTACAAGCGGGGGGCCTTTGATGTGGGTGCGGCCCAGCTGGTGACGAGCCTTCTGATCGCTTACGGGATCGGCATGCCCGCTTACCTCGGCCGTGATGTGATCGTGCGCGTCTTCTATGCCCTGGGTGATGGCACCACGCCATTCCGCTTCTCCCTAGCCGGGATCGGCTTCAATGTGATCTTCTGCTGGTTGTTCGTCGGGGGACCCACCCCCTGGGGGCTCCAGCTACCGGCGTTCAACTTCGGCGCTGCCGGGCTGGTGATGGCCACGGTGGCGGTGAATGTGCTCACCTGCGCGGGATTGCTGCTGGCGCTGCAACGGCGACTTGGGGGCCTGCCCCTGCGGGTGTGGGGCCGGGACAGCCTCTGGCTGCTGCTGGCCGCCCTGGCTGGGGGTCTGGCCGCCTGGGTGCTCTCCAGCCTTGTGGCCTGGCCAGGCGGACTGCTGGGCCAGCTGCTGCAGTGCGCCCTGAGTGCCGGCCTGGGGCTGACGCTCTACGGCCTGATCGCCACCTGGGCGGGGGTGCCCGAGGCCCGCGATCTGGTTCTGCAGGTGCGCGGGCGTCTCAGTCGGGGTTCCTGAGGGTCACCCGGCGCTCCTCGCGCACCTGCACTGGGATCTCCAGGTGGCTGCGGCCGAGCATCTGGGGGCCATCCACCGAGAAGATCCGCGCCTCGATACCGAACTCACGAAAGGCGGTCTCCAGTTCCTGGATCAGCGCCTTCTCCACCTGGGCCTCGGCGTCGACGACCTTGCCGATCAAGCGGCCGCCGAGGGGTCCGATGCGCTGCCGGACCACCTCTCGGGCATTGGTGACCTCGATGACCAGCATCCAACGCCTGCAACGGGTTTGAACCCTATTCGCAGCCCATCTCCCAGGCCGGCCCTGTCGCGCTTCTTCAGCCGCGGCAGCGCGCCCTTGGGGCCTCAGTCGCCGATGGCGTCAAGGATGTCTTCGAGGTCGCGCAACTGCCCGGGGGGTAGCAGGCGGGCCAGGGGCAGGCGGCTGGAGCCGCCGCCGATCGGCACCTGTACCGCTTCAAGGGCCTGGCGGGCGCAGACCTCTGGGCCCTGATCGAGGCGGGCGGCGCATTCGATCGCCAGGGTCTTGGCCAGACCGGCGTCGCCCAGGTACAGATGCCAGCTGGCCACCTGGATGTAGAGGCGGTCCGCCAGGGCCAGGCTCAGCTCCTCGAGTTCCGTTGCCGTCAGGCTCACTGCAGTGGTGCGCGCTCAGGCTTCACCTTGGTCGAGGGGCTGGGTTCGTGGCCGCAGCCGCAACACGATGATGAGGTGCAGCAGCCAGAGCGCCCCCCAGGCCAGGCTCAGCCAGCTCAGGTGCACCCAGGGATGGCGCAGCCCCTGGACGAACCACAGGCCCGTGTTCACGGCGGCGAACAGGCCGCCGTGCAGGCAGAGGTTGACCACCCGCTCGTAGTGGCAATAGGTGGGGTCGGCGGGGTCGGCGGGGCCGTACCAGCGGATCGGCATGGGGGAAGGGAGACGCAGTGGCTGCGATGGCGGGCTCGATTGTGCCCCGGCAACAGTTGACGGATGGCCCCCCCGTGCGGTGAGAATGCTTGGCATGCGCTTGTAGCTCAGCGGATTAGAGCATCTGACTACGGATCAGAGGGTCGGGAGTTCGAATCTCTCCAGGCGCGCTTGTCAACCGTCCGACATCGGGCGGTTTTTTCTTGGCTGGGTTCTCGACAGGGTGATTTCTTACGATGGGAAGCTCGCGCCTTGCTGTCGATCCCATGGTGGATGCCACCGGTACGCCCCTGAACCAGTCCCTGGCGGCCGGGGACCCCGCCATCGCCGCCCTGATCGGTCGTGAGCTGGACCGTCAGCAGAGCCATCTGGAGCTGATCGCCAGCGAGAACTTCACCTCCAGGGCCGTGATGGAGGCCCAGGGGTCGGTGCTCACCAACAAATACGCCGAAGGCCTGCCCCACAAGCGCTACTACGGCGGCTGTGAGCACGTCGATGCGATCGAGGAGCTGGCGATCGCCCGGGCCCGCCAGCTGTTCGGGGCCGCCTGGGCGAACGTGCAGCCCCACAGCGGAGCCCAGGCCAACTTCGCCGTGTTTCTGGCCCTGCTCCAGCCCGGCGACACGATCCTGGGCATGGACCTCTCCCACGGCGGTCACCTCACCCATGGTTCGCCGGTGAATGTCTCGGGCAAGTGGTTCAAGGCGGTCCATTACGGCGTCGATCCCCACACCCAGCAGCTCGACTACGACGCCATCCGGACCCTGGCCGAGCAGCACCGCCCCCGCTTGATCATCTGCGGCTACTCCGCCTATCCCCGCACGATCGACTTCGCGGCCTTCCGCTCGATCGCCGATTCAGTCGACGCCTTCCTTCTGGCCGACATGGCCCACATCGCCGGCCTGGTGGCGACGGGTGCCCATCCCAGCCCCGTCCCCCATTGCCATGTGGTCACCACCACCACCCACAAGACCCTGCGGGGTCCCCGCGGCGGGCTGATCCTCTGCAATGACGCCGAGTTCGGCAAGCGCTTTGACAAGGCCGTCTTCCCCGGCAGCCAGGGGGGTCCCCTGGAGCATGTGGTGGCCGCCAAGGCGGTGGCCTTCGGTGAGGCCCTGCAGCCCTCCTTCCGCACCTACAGCCAGCAGGTGATCCGCAATGCCCAGGCCCTGGCCACTCGGATCCAGGAGCGGGGCATCGCCGTGGTGTCGGGTGGCACCGACAACCACCTGGTGCTGCTCGACCTGCGCTCGATCGGTCTCACCGGCAAAGTGGCCGACCTGCTGGTGAGCGAGGTCAATATCACGGCCAACAAGAACACCGTGCCCTTTGATCCGGAATCGCCCTTCGTCACCAGTGGTCTGCGCCTGGGCACGGCCGCCCTCACCACCCGCGGTTTCGATGCCGACGACTTCGTCGAGGTGGCCGATGTGATCGCCGATCGGCTGCTCCACCCCGAGGACAGCGTGATCGAGTTGCGCTGCCGCGAGCGGGTGCGTGCCCTCTGCGCGCGCCATCCGCTCTATGGGCCGAGCCGCATCCCCCAGCCGGCCTGACTCCCACTGCCTAAGCTGAGTCCTCGATCCGGTCTCTGCATGGCACCCCCCGCGTCGTTGCCACCAGCGTTGCCCAGCAGAGGCAACCCGATCCTCGGCAGCGGCCTGTGAGCATGGCCTCCAGTCCGCTCGCTGCGGCCTTCCTGACCCTCGTGATCGCAGCGCTGCTCACGGCGCTGGTGGTGCCGATTGTGCGTCGCATGGGGCTGCGCTACGGCCTGATCGATCCCCCGGATTCGCGCAAGCAGCACGACATCCCGATGGTGCGGCTGGGGGGAATCGGCATGGTGGTGGGCTTTTCCCTGGCCCTGGCGATCACCTGGGCCCTGGGGGGGTTCGGCACCCTGACCCCGGACCGGGACCAGCTGATCTGGACCACCCTGGCCGGCGCTCTCTGTTACTTCGTAATCGGGCTGGCCGATGACCTCTTTGCGCTGCCACCCCTGCCGCGCCTGGCGGGTCAGGTGGCGGTGGCGGTGGTGGTCTGGAGCGAGGGGGTGCGCATCGGAGCGATTGATCTGCCGCTGGGATGGTTCGGTCTGCCGTCGCTGGCCTTTCCCCTGCCCGACAGCCTCAGCCTGCTGGCCACGGTGATCTGGTTGGTGGGCATCACCAACGCCATCAACTGGATCGATGGCCTCGACGGCCTGGCCGCCGGCGTGGGTGGCATCGCCGCGGTGGGGTTGCTTTCGGTGAGCTTCAGCCTGCAGCAGAGCGCCGCCGGCCTGCTCGCCGCCGCGCTGGCCGGCGCCTGCCTCGGTTTCCTGCGCCACAACTTCAACCCCGCCCGCATCTTCATGGGCGATGGTGGCTCCTATTTCCTTGGGTTTGCCCTGGCGGCGATCAGCATCGTCGGTCCGGCCAAGGGGCTCACCACCGTGAGCTTGCTGTTCCCGCTGCTGATTCTCTCGCTACCCCTGGCCGACATGTCAGCAGTGATCATGGGCCGCCTCAGCGAGGGGCACTCCCCCTTCTATCCCGATCGGCGCCATCTCCATCACCGGCTGCTGCGGGCCGGCTTCAGCCATCGCCGCACGGTGCTGTTGATCTACGCCTTCACCCAGTGGTTGGCTGCCCTGGCCCTGGTGGCGGCCAACGTGGAGCTGCGCTTCCTCTGGCTGGCACTGGCCACCGCCGTGCTGATCGGCGCCGTGATGGGATCCAGGCGCCAGCGCCGCTTGCCGGGGGATTCCGCCGTTGACAGCACATCGGCGGTTTCCCCAGGGCCTTCGGCTTCCGCCTCAGTGGCGGCCCCCTCCAACTCCGTTCCCTGTGATGCCGGCCGTGACCCAAGCCTTGATCCAAGGCCCTGAGAGCGGCGGCAGCGAAATCCTCTGCATCGGCACCGAGCTGCTGCTGGGCAACATCCTCAACGGCAATGCCCGCTGGCTGGCGGAGCAGCTGGCGGGCCTGGGGCTGCCCCACTACCGCCAGTCGGTGGTGGGCGACAACCGCGACCGCTTGATCGCCATGGTGCGGGAGGCCTCCAGCCGCTGCCGGCTGCTGATCTGTACCGGTGGCCTTGGACCCACCCCCGATGACCTCACCACAGAGGCCCTGGCCGCCGCCTTCTCCACCCCGCTGGAGGAGCGCCCTGAGGTGTGGAGCGACATCCAGGCCAAGTTCGCGGCCCTGGGCCGCATCCCCTCGCCGAGCAACCGCAAGCAGGCCCTGCTGCCTGTGGGAGCGGCCGTGCTGCCCAACCCGCTTGGCACGGCCCCCGGCATGATCTGGAGCCCCAGGCCCGGTTTCAGCCTGCTCACCTTCCCCGGAGTGCCCTCCGAGCTGCGGGCGATGTGGGCCGCCACCGCGGCGCCCTGGCTGCGGGGACAGGGCTTGGCGGAGGGGGTGTTCGCCAGCCGGATCCTGCGCTTCTGGGGGGCGGGGGAATCGCGACTGGCGGAGCAGGTGGCCGACCTGCTGGAGTTGGCCAATCCCACCGTGGCCCCCTATGCCGGCACCGGTGAGGTGAAGCTGCGGATCACGGCCCAGGGCTCCACGCTCCCCCAGGCCGAGGCACTTCTGGCCCCGCTGGAGGCTGAGCTGCGCCAGCGGCTGGGGGCCTGGTTCTACGGCGTCGATGACGACAGCCAGGCTTCCTGCTGCCTGGAGCTGCTGCGGCGGCGCGGGGAGACGCTGGCGGTGGCAGAATCCTGCACCGGTGGTGGGCTGGGCGCGGCCCTGGCGGCGGTGCCCGGTGCTTCCGATGCCTTCCTCGGGGGGGTGATCGCCTATGCCAATTCCGTCAAGCAAGGCCTGCTGGGGGTGCCTGCCGCCACGCTCGAGGCCCATGGGGCGGTGAGTGATCCGGTGGCGATCGCCATGGCCGAAGGGGCGCGGCGGGTCACCGGCAGCAGCTGGGCCCTGGCCCTCACGGGCGTCGCCGGCCCGGGCGGTGGCAGCCGCGACAAGCCTGTGGGGCTGGTGCACATCGCCCTGGCTGGGCCCCAGGGCAGCACCAGTGAGGGGGTGCATTTCGGCGCTGGCCGCAGCCGCGACTGGATCCAGGTGGTCAGCGCCGGTGAGGCCCTCAACCGCCTGCGCTTGCGTCTGCTGGCCCAGACCCAGACCGATGGCCAGGCCCCCCGGACCTAGGCTGGTGTGTCTTGGTTGTGGGGACACGGTGAGCGCCGGCACGCTGTACGACAAGGTCTGGGACCGGCACTGCGTGGCGGAGCTGCCTGGAGGCTCCACCCAGCTGTTCATCGGCCTGCACCTGATCCATGAGGTGACCAGCCCTCAGGCCTTCGCCGCCCTGCGCGACCTGGGCCTGGGCGTGCGTCACCCCGAGCGCACCGTGGCCACGGTGGATCACATCGTGCCCACCACCTCCCAGGCACGGCCCTTTGCCGATCCCCTGGCCGAGGAGATGCTCGCCACCCTGGAGCGCAACTGCGCCGAGCACGGCATCACCCTGCACGGTCTGGGCAGCGGCCGCCAGGGCATCGTCCACGTGATCGCCCCGGAACTGGGCCTCACCCAGCCGGGTATGACCGTCGCCTGCGGCGACTCGCACACCTCCACCCACGGGGCCTTCGGCGCGATCGCCTTCGGCATCGGCACCAGCCAGGTGCGGGATGTGCTCGCCAGCCAGAGCCTGGCGATGAACAAGCTCAAGGTGCGCCGCATCCTGGTGGAGGGCCGCCTGCAGCCAGGCGTGTTCGCCAAGGATCTGGTGCTGCACATCATCCGCAGCCTGGGGGTGAAGGGCGGTGTGGGCTACGCCTATGAATTCGCTGGATCCTGCATTGAGGCCCTCTCGATGGAGGAGCGCATGACCCTCTGCAACATGGCCATTGAAGGGGGCGCCCGCTGCGGCTATGTGAACCCCGATGCCACCACCTTCGCTTACATCCAGGGCAGGCCTTTTGCCCCCGAGGGAGCGGCCTGGGATCGGGCGGTGGCGTGGTGGAGCAGCCTGGCCAGCGGAGCTGAGGCCGTATTCGACGACGAGGTGGTCTTCGAGGCCGGCACGATTGCCCCCACCGTCACCTGGGGCATCACCCCAGGTCAGGGCATCGGTGTGGACGAGTCGGTGCCCAGCCTGGCCGATACCCCGGTGGATGAGCGTCCGCTGGCGGAGGAGGCCTACCGCTATATGGACCTCCAGCCCGGCATGCCGATCGCCGGAGTCCCGATCGATGTCTGCTTCATCGGCAGCTGCACCAACGGTCGCCTCAGTGACCTGCAGGCGGCGGCTGCCGTGGCCCGGGGTCGTCAGGTGGCCCCGGGCCTCAAAGCTTTTGTGGTGCCGGGTTCGGAGCAGGTGGCGGCTGCCGCCGAGGCCGAAGGTCTCGATGCCGTGTTCACGGCGGCGGGCTTCGAATGGCGCGAGCCTGGCTGCTCGATGTGCCTGGCGATGAACCCCGACCGCCTGGAGGGTCGCCAGATCAGCGCCAGCTCCAGCAACCGTAACTTCAAGGGCCGCCAGGGTTCCGCCTCCGGCCGCACCCTGCTGATGAGCCCCGCCATGGTGGCCGCCGCCGCCGTCACCGGTCGGGTGAGCGATGTGCGCGACCTCCTTGCCCTCGTGCCCCTCCAGGTGCCGGTGGGCTGAGCGCCGCCGCCGGTCTCCCCCTTGATCCGCCCCTTGCCCCGGTTCCGTGCCCCGCCTCCTGCCATGAGCAGCTCCCTGCCCCCCAGGCCCTTCCCAGCCGGCCCCATCGCCAGCGTCACCGGCACCGCTGTGGTGGTGCGCGGCGATGACATCGACACCGATCGGATCATCCCGGCCCGTTTTCTCAAGTGCGTCACCTTCGAGGGACTGGCTGAAGGGGCCTTCGCCGATGACCGCACCGAGCTGGCCGGGGCCCATGCCTTCGACCGGGCGGAGCACCAGGGGGCCTCGCTGCTGCTGGTCAACCGCAATTTCGGCTGTGGCTCCAGCCGCGAACATGCCCCCCAGGCCTTGATGCGCTGGGGCATCCGGGCCGTGGTGGGCGAAAGCTTTGCCGAGATTTTCTACGGCAACTGCTTGGCGCTCGGCCTCCCCTGCCTGACGGCCGGCCACGACACCATGCGCGCCCTGCAGGAGGCGGCCCTGGCCGCCCCCACCGCGCCCCTCTGCTTAACCCTGGCCGATGCCACCCTCGAGGGCTACGGCCAGCGCTGGCCTCTGGAACTTCCCGCCGGGCCGCTGCAGATGCTGACCACGGGCCAGTGGGATGCCACCGCTCAGCTGCTCTCCCACCACGCCGAACTCAGCCGAACCCTGGGGGCCCTGCCCTACGCCAACGGCTTTCACTGAGCGAGCTGGTCATCGCCGCCCAGGCCTGAGGCTCAGAAGGGGGTTCGGCCTGGTCCGCCAGCCCCACTGAGCTGGGGACGGAAGGGAGCGAAGGGCACCCCCGTACCCTTGAAGCCGAAGTCGTTGAGGCGGAGCCGCACCCCGCCGATGCCCTCATAGGGGCTGTAGAAGACGCTGAAGGCGTAGGCACGGCGCTGCCAGCGCAGTTCCACGTAGGACCCGGTCAAGTCGCCGTAGTTCGGTGAGGAGGGGTCCACGTTGACGCCGATCCCCCCGTTGAACAGCAGCGGACCGGCGATCTGCTGGGTGAGCCCGATACCCACCGTGCCCAGATCGACCGCCGCGTCGAAACCGAAGGGGCTGAGGCCATTGCGCAGGGTGATGCCGCCAGTGACCGTGAGCTGGGTGAAATCAAAGAAGCGCTTGTTGAAGTGCCCCAGGGTGAGGGTGGGTCCACCGGAGATCGAGAAGGTGTTCTGGTAGGTGCCGTCGCCGAAATAGGCCAGGCTCCCCGAAAGATTGGTGTTCAGGGCCAGGCCAGGCACGATCGGCTCAGGGGAATAGCGCAGAGCCCCATTCGGCGTAGAGGGCAGGGCACGGCCACGCCAGAGCTGCAGAGAGCTGTTGAGTGATCCCACCGCGTTAGCACGCCAGAGCTGGGCAAAATTCGTGGATTCCTCTCCGTTGCTGAGGAATTCATTGCTCTGGTAGTTGCCAAGGCCCACCCGCCAGAAGTAGCGGTTGCTGAGCTTGCCCCAGTTGGGGAGGGTCTCTTCTTTCTCCAGGGAAGCGCCGTAGGCCGAATAGATGTCTTGCTCACCGAGGGATCCATTCCAGATCCTGAAGCGGTAGGCACCGAAGAGACGGGCCGTGGTGGAGCCCACCAGGGGGAGATTGATGTTGCGATCCAGCTGGCCCCAGCTGCGGGTGCCGTTGGAGATGTTCTCAGGATTGAAGGTGGAGATGTCGAGGTTCAAGCTGGTGTCGAAACCCAGCAGTTGCGTCTTCAGCCGGGCTTCAAGGCCAAACAGATCACCCAGGGTGTTGTCCTGGCTGACCGTGGGGCCACCAGCCTGGCCGCCTGGGATGGGATAGCTGTCGGTGGTGCCTTGGTAGGCACGCTCGAGCATGAACTGGGGCTCCAGTTGCAGGGTTCCCTTCTCGCCGATGCGGATCGGCCGCAGGCGGCGGCCCACGTAAATGCCATCGCGGTCTTCCTGATCGACCCCAAGCACCCAACGGTTCTCCACCTCCTGTTGCTTGCGGACACGCGTGCGCGAGGTCACGGGAATGGCGAGGCGGTCTTCCAGGATCAGCCGGTTGCGTCTGGAGGTGATCAGCAGGTCGCCGTTGGCATCCTGGTTGACCACCACCTGATCCGCATCCATCCACGACTGGGCCGGCGTGAAGGGGTCGTTGCTGAAGCTGGCCCGGTCGCTGCGCCAGCCGTTGGCGGTGAGTACGATCCTGGCCGCCTGATAGCGCAGATGGGTCAGGGTGCCCTGTACAGCCTGGGGAGTCTTTTCCGAGCTAAGCCGCCTGACCTGTGGTGGGCGGGACGGTCCGAAGTCGCTGTCCTGATCGGTGGCCACATCATCGTTACCACCGCCCTGACGACGGCGCTCGATCACCAGACCTTCCCGTTGCTGTACCCCGGAGATGCGCTGCTCGATGGCGGCGGCGGCGGCGGCGCGCTGACGCTCCTGCTCGCCCATGGCGCGGAACGACGCTGGACGCCGGGCCGGGGTGCTCTGGGCACCATCAGCCCGGCTGTCTGACGTCGACGGGTCTTGCGCCGGCACCTGTGCCTCACCGCCCATGGCCACCTGCTCAAGCGCTTCTGGGAGGGAGCGGGGGCGATCTGGCGGCTCGGCTCCACGGTTGGGGCAGCCCTTGGCCGGACGCAGCGTGGCCTGCGGATCCCCCTCGGGCGGTGGATCGCCGCCGAAGCGATAGCGCAGGCCCAGCAGGTAGGCGTTGCTGCCCTCCCTGACGCCGTTGTAGGTGCCGAAAGCGCCGGAGCGGTGGTGAATCCGCCCCACCATCGACCACTGAGGCGAGAAGGAGCCCTCGATCTCGAAACCCAGGTAATTGAGGAAGCGGGCCGACTTCTCCCGGTAGGTGTCCTCGTACTTGCTGAGGTTGGTGTTCAGGCTCACCCCCTGCACGAAGCCCAGGCTCAGCCAGGGTTGGAGCCAGGCCCGCAGTCCGATGCCGCCGGTGAACTCGCCGAAGGTCTGGGCGGAGGTGGAGAGGTTGGCCACCTCCGCGGACGTGAAAGGTCCGAGGTAACGACCGCCTTTCTGGGCCGAAGCCCAGTGCCCGAGCGCATTGAAATCGAGTTCAAGCGCGAAAGGGCCGGCCTTGATCAGTCGCTTCTGCAGCCCGGCGCCCAGCACCCGCTCCGGCCGGAAGACCCCCTGTCCGAAGAAGGTCTGGCCGAAATCGGAGTGGAACATCTGCCCGCCCCAGAGGGTGGCGCTCCAAGGGTGGGGGTGCCAGTCGGGAATCTCGGGCAGCAGCGTGGGGCAGGCGATCGGCTCGGGCTCAGGGAGCGGCTGGGAGGGGGGCTGCTCGATGTCGAGGTCTTCGAGGCTGGTCTCGAGGTCGAGAACGCCGTAGACGTCCTCCATCTCCCCTTCGCCCTCGATCAGGCCGTAGCGGAACAGGCTGCCCTGCAGATACTGCTGGCCACGCCAGAAGCGAACACTGCCCGTGGCGTAAAGGGTGCGGGTGGTGGTGTCGTATTCGATCCGATCCGCCATCAGCCGGCCACCGGCCAGCACGGCCTTGGCCTTGCCGGTGGCCACGTAGCGGTTGATCACCACGTCGAACCCCTGTTGATCGGCGCTGATCCCCAGTTCCTTGGGCGGGGTCCTGGTGACAGGGCCTGAAGGAGCGGGGTCGCTGGCCGCCGCCGCAGGCGGATCGGTCTCAGCGGGTTTTAACCCGAGCGGTTCGGGGCCAGTCGGTGCAGCGCCAGTCGGTTCAAGGCCAGATGGTTCGGCTGTGGCAGCCCCGGATTCAGCAGCGGTGCTGTGCTGCGGCGCGCTCGGAACGAGCGGATCGCCACTGCTGACGTCCGCACCGCTTTGAAGGGCAGGTGGGACGTCTGACTCGAGGGTCTGGGCCCGGCTCACCGCCGGTGTCGCCAGGGTTACCGCGCCCACAAGCCCGATGGTCCACCGGATAAGCCTTGCTGAGGGCACCACATCTCCAAGACCGCGGCCGATCCTGCCATGCCCCCGCAGAGGCTGGTGCTCCGCTCAGGTGGGTTGGTTCAGTGACCCCACCTGGAGCCACTGACCCTCAGTCTTCGAGGTCCTTGCGGCTGGGGGTGCGGCTGGGATCGCTGGCCAGGAAGCCGAAGACGAAGATGCCGATGAAGAAGAAAACGACCGAGTAAACGGAGATCTTGAGGGCGAGCATGGTTCCGTCCGGCGGGTGACAGGGAGTGACAGGCGCCAGGTGGGGCCTGAACGACCCTGCGGCAGCGGCATCATCCTATGGGTCACTGATGGCCGGGATCGATGACGCAGGCCCTGGACCCCCAGCTTCCCCCTGAGATTGAAACGTTTCGATCACGTTCGAGACTCGACCTGCTCGCCGCCTGGCAGAGGCAGGGCGCTGATGGCTCCTGGCAGGGCGCCCTGGCCGACCCCTGGGCCCGGCTGCATCGCCCCGACTGGCATGCCCGCGGGCTGATCGCCTGGCCGCGGGGTGGACAGACCCAGCGCCTGGTGCAGGAGCTGAGCTGTCCCCCCGGTTGGCGTGGCCGGGCTCCGGCGCTGGCCCGTCTGGCCCTGCGCTGGTGGGCTGATGCCGCCGAACTCCGGGTCGACGGCCGCACCGTTCACCGCGGTGATCTCTTTGACAGCTCCTGCCGCTGGGCCCTGCCGCAGCGCTGGTGGGAGGGGGAGCCGCTGCGCCTGGAGCTGGAGCTGCGCAGCCCGCTCCACGACGACGGCGCCCTGATGCTCAGCCGGATCGAGGCGGAGCCCCTGGATCCGGCTGACCCGGATGGTCTGCTGGTGGCCACGCGGCTGGAGCTGGAGCAGCTGCGCCAGGCCGCGCCTGCTGGACCGCCCGGTTCGTTCCACCTGCTCGGCCATGCTCACCTTGATCTGGCCTGGCTCTGGCCTGTGGCCGACACCTGGCAGGCCGCCGAGCGCACCTTCCGCTCGGCCCTCGATCTGATCGAGCAGCACCGGGACCTTCACTTCGGCCATTCCACGCCGGCGCTCTACGCCTGGCTGGAGCGTCACCGGCCCGAGCTGTTCGAGCGGATCCGCGCCGCCATGCGCGCCGGCCGCTGGGAGCCGATCAATGGCCCCTGGGTGGAGAGCGATTGTGTGCTCCTCGATTCCGCCTCGCTGCTGAGGCAGTTCCAGGAGGGGCAGGCCTACAGCCGCCAGACCTTCCCCGAGTGGGAGCACCAGCTGGCCTGGCTGCCCGACAGCTTCGGCTTCGCCGCCGGCCTGCCGGCGGTGGCGGCGGCCACCGGTGTGCGCTGGTTCTGCACCCACAAGCTGGCCTGGAACGCCACCAACCCTTTCCCCCACCGGCTCTTCCGCTGGCGCAGCCGCTGTGGCGCCGAGGTGCTGGCCCTGATGAGCGCCCCGATCGGCACCGATGGCGATCCCCTGGCAATGGAGCGCTACCGGCTGGAGTGGCAGGCGGCCACGGGCGACGCCGAGGCCCTGTGGCTGCCGGGGGTGGGGGACCACGGCGGCGGGCCGACCCGCGAGTTGCTGGAACAACTGGACCTCTGGCGTGACGACGAGGCCACAGCACCCCAGCGGCACGGCACCCTGCGCGACTACCTGCAGCGGCTGGAGCCCCTGGGCGCCCAGCTGCCCGTCTGGCGCGATGAGCTCTACCTGGAGCTGCACCGGGGCTGCGCCACCAGCCGCCCCGACCAGAAGCGCCACAACCGCAGCCTGGAGCGGTTGCTGCGCGAGGCCGATCTCGCCAGCGCACTGCTGGGGGAGCCAGCCAATCCTGCGGAGCCGGATGGCTGGCGGGAGCTGCTGTTTCAGCAATTCCACGACATCCTGCCGGGCACCTCCATCCCGGAGGTGTTCGAGCAGGCCGAACCCCAGTGGCGGGCGGCTCGCCGCCAGGCATCCCGCCGCCGCGACAGGGCGCTTCGGGCCTGGCTGGAGCCCGCTGGGGCCAAGGCCCAGGAGCAGGGCTGTGAGGTTGAGCGGGGCGGCGAGGCGGAACCGTGGTGGTGGGTTCAGCTGCAGCCCCTGCCGCCGGCCCCCCTCACCCTGCGCCTGCCTTCGGGCCACTGGAGCCTTGGGGGGCAGCCCCTGCCCTCGCAGGCCGCCCCATCGGGCGGCCACTGGGTGCAGCTGCCCTCCCCCGGCGGTGTGGTGGCCCTCCAGCTCAGCCGTCAACGCCAGCCGCCTGGGGCGCTGCCGCCGCTGGCCGCTGCCGCCTCGATCGTCAATCCGGTACGGCTGGAGAGACTTGGGGCCGGCGAGCGCTGGCGTCTGGGCAATGGCCTGCTCTGGGCCCAGCTCGGCCCCCTCGGCCTTGAGCAGCTCTGGGGGGGCGACCACAGTCCCCAGCTGGCCGAGCCGCTGCAATGGCGCCGCTGGATCGATCGCGGTGAGTTCTGGGATGCCTGGGATCTGGCCGCCGACTACCGCCAGCACCCCCTGCCCCTGCACTGGGAGCCGGGCCCGATGCAGGCGGAGGTGGGTCCGCTTTGCAGCCGCCTGGTCTGGCGCGGCTGCTGCGGCGCCAGCGCCCTGCGCCTCGATCTGCAGCTGCGGGCCGGTTGCCCATGGCTGGAGCTCAACCTGCGGGTCGACTGGCGCCAGCGCCATGAACTGCTGCGCCTGGAGCTGCCGCTGCAGCATCAGGCCGTGCGCTGGGCCGCCGACACCAGTGCGGGCGTGATCGAGCGGATCGCGGCGACCGCCACGGCACGGGAAGCCAGTCGCTGGGAGGTGCCGGCCATCAGCTGGCTGGCGAGTCAGGCCGCAAGCGGTGGCCTGGCGGTGCTGCTCGATGGGCCCCAGGGGGTTTCCTGCAGCCCTGAGGCCCTCGGGGTTTCGTTGCTGCGTGGGCCCACCTGGCCCGATCCCGGGGCCGACAACGGACCCCAGCGCCTGCGTCTGGCGCTGATGCCCTGTGCCCAGGGCTGGCGCCAGGCCGGGGTGGCGGCGGCGGCGGTGCGTTTCCGCGAGCCCTGCTGGCTGAGGCCGGTCGAAAGCTCGGCCACTGCCCTTGGCTCGGCTCAGGGCTTAGCCAAAGTCGCTGTGCCTGGGTCGGTGCTGCGGCTGGGGCATCCCGACCTGCGCCTGATCAGCCTCGCCAGCGAAGGCGAAGGCCTGGCGCGGCTGACTGTGCAGAACCTCTCCCCCTGCCGTCGCTGGCTTGAGCTGGCAGGCCAGTGGGAGGTGCTGGAGCGGATCGACGGGCTGGGGGCTCCCCTGACGGCGGCGAGCGGAGCAGAGACTGCCAGTTCAGCCGATGGAGACATCACCCGCTTGGCGCCTTGGCAGCTGGCCAGCTGGCGGATCAGTCGTCGTGGTCGTCGAAAGGATCCGTGAGCTGCTTGGAGGGTGGGCCGAAGGCGGTATAGACACCGAAGCCGGTGAGGGCAAGGAGCGCCACCAAAACGGTGATCGCCACAGAGATGGCTGGGGAGGTTTCGCTCAAGGGTGGTGTCTGGGGAGGGACAGGCCGGACTCAGGCCGGGTTGCGGCGGCGCGGCTTCAGGCAGCGATGGCGGCAGGCGGAGCCCCGAGGGTTCGCCGGTCCGTCACAACTGCGGATGAGGGCTGCACCTGCCGCCGCTCGACCCTTACAGTAACGGTCTTGACCCCTGTGCCAGAGAGGACACCACAGCCATGGCTCAACGCACTCCCCTGGGAAACCTGCTGCGTCCCCTGAACTCGGAGTACGGCAAGGTCGTGCCCGGCTGGGGAACCACTCCGGTCATGGGCATCTTCATGGCGCTGTTCCTGGTCTTTCTTCTGGTGATCCTCCAGCTCTACAACCGTTCCCTGCTCCTCGACGGCATCACCGTCAACTGGAACGGCATGGGCTGATCGTCGGGATCATCACTTCGCCGCTGCTCCTCACCTGAGACCTCTCCTCCATGAACTTCTTCGGGATCGGTCTGCCGGAGATGGCGGTGATCGCCGCCATTGGCCTGCTGGTTTTTGGACCCAAGCGCCTGCCTGAGCTGGGCCGCAGCCTGGGCCGTACCCTCAAGGGTTTCCAATCGGCCTCAAGGGAGTTTGAGCAGGAGTTCCGCAAGGCTGTCGACACGGAAACCGTTTCGGCCACCAGCCTGGGTTCCGAAGCCTTGGCGGCCGAACCCCTGGCCGCGGCCGCGAATTCTTTGCCAGCCCCGGATAACAGCCCAGAGGCCAGCGCTGCCGAAGCCCATGCCGGAACCGGGGTTGTGGCGGCTGTCGCTGAGCCGCAGGACCTGCCCTCTCCCAACGCCTTCTCCTCCTCCAGCTGAGCGTTGGTGCTGAAACCCGCTGTCTGCCTGTCCCCAGGCGGCCGTCTGCGATGACCTCCACCGCTGCAGCATCGGCCGACCTGCAGCTGCTGGTCGGTCTCGGCAATCCCGGCGCGAAGTACGACCAGACCCGCCACAACGTGGGCTTCATGGCCCTCGATCAGCTCGCCCGCCGTGAGGGGGCCTCCTTCCGGGCCAACGGCAAGCTGCAGGGAACCATCGCCGACCTCGGTCAGGGCTCCGATCGCCTGCGGCTGCTCAAGCCCAGCACCTTCATGAATGACAGCGGCCGCTCGATTAGGGCCACGCTCGACTGGTTCGGCTTGCGCCCCGAGCAGATGCTGGTGCTGGTGGATGACATGGATCTGCCCCTGGGGCGCCTGCGCCTGCGCCGCTCCGGCAGTGCCGGCGGCCACAACGGCCTGCGCAGCACCATCAGCCACCTGGGCAGCCAGGACTTCGCCCGCCTGCGCATCGGCATCGGTGCCCCGGCCCTGGACCCAGCCCTGCGCAAAGCCCGTACGATCTCCCATGTGCTGGGTCGCTTTGAGGCCGACGAGCTGCCCTTGCTGCAGCAGGTGCTGATCGAGGTGCTCGATGGTGTCAGCTTCACCCGCCGCTGGGGATATGAGCGGGCGGCCACGCGCCTGAACAGTTTTCAACCCACCCCTGGTTGACGCTGGCTTCACCTCCACGCTCCATGACCTGATCCCTTGAGCCGCCTGCCCGCCACCACCGCCCAGTTGCGGGTGCTGCACCAGAGCTTCAGCCATCAGCTGCTGGAGGGGGAGGTGGCCGCCGGCGGCTTCCACTGGACCTTCTGCTGGGCCTTCGGCCGCGGAGAGCTCACGGTGGAGCCCTCCCTGGGCCGTGCCCTGATCCAGGACGCCCTACTGCGCTTTCTGTTGCAGGTGGACTATCAGCTTGAGCCCGGCGGTGACTATGCCTTCACCGTGCGGGCCAAGTTCTAGGGCCGCTTCAACGGGTCTCCGGCGCCTTAGCCAGGGGGTGGCCCAGCTGTCGCTCCAGCAGCAGCTGGGCCACCACGTCATCCCAGTCGCGGGGTGGCTGACGCAGGCCCTGGGGCAACAGCCGCCGCCAGCCGCGGGGCTGGTGCAGGTCCCAGAAGCGCTCTCTGGCGGCCAGGGTTGAGCCATACTCCTCCACCAGCAGCACTGGTGCCAGCGGCTCCAGCCTCCGCCGCCAGAGGGCGCTGCCGGTACCGTTGCCAAGGATCACCGCGGTCACTTCGCCCTGGCTGAGCCAGGCTTCCAGTCGGTCCCAGGCCTGCTCAGGGGGGATCACCAGCGCTTCGAGTAGCCGCCGCCTGGCCCGGTCGGTGCGCACCAGACCACATTTGCTGCGACCTGGATCAAGTCCGGCCAGGGCGCCCTGGCTGGGCAGCTCCGGGGCGGGCGGCGGCGTCATGGACGCCCGGGACCCTGGGGACCCTGCCGCTCCAGTCGAGGCTCGCTTGGGCCCACCGCCAGGCGCAGTTCCAGCACCAGCGGATCGGGTGTTTCGGCGTCACGGACCGCCACGGCCTCGAGGGTCACGGTCTGACCGGGGGGGCGCTCGCTCAGTTCCCTCCCCAGCCGGTTGAAGGTGGCCACATCGAACTGAACACCATCGGCGATCGAGCCCTGGCGCTGGGCCTTGGCGAAGGAGGCCGCCAGCAGCAGGTTGAGACGGTTGCGCACCTGCTCACTGGAGCGTTCATTGCCCTCCAGCACCGTGGAGGCCATCAGGTCACCCCGTCGCAGCACCTGGCGGTTGGGTCTGAGGTCGGGGAAGCCCAGCACCTGGTCCTCGCCGCGCAGCACGTTGGCGGCCGAGAGGATGCTCACCACCCAGGGCCCGCCGCGGGAGAGGCGCGTTTCCAGGGTGGCGATGTCCTGGCGAGGCACCAGCAGGATCTGGCGGTTGGGGGTTTCCGCGGGCAACACCCGCTGGAAGGCATTGAGATTGGCCTGCCGTAGCAACGCCACCACTGCCGCATTGGCTTCGGTGGCGTTGCGGGGATTCACTTTGGCGCTGGCGAGGGGTTGACCGCTGCTGATCACCACATCGCCGCGGCGCAGGGCGATCAGTTTCCCCTCCAGTCCTTTGAGTTCTCTTTCGCCGGCCGTGATCAGGCCGCGCACCCTCGCCAGTTCCGTTTCAGTTTTGCGGATGTCCTGGTCTCTAGCGCGGATGTCTCTGTTGAGGCGGTCGCGCTGGGCCAGCAGTTCCTGCCGCTGGGCCTGCAGGGGCTTGAGTTCACCGCGCAGCTGGCGCGCCTGGATCTCGGCGGCGGTGAGCTGACGGCGGGTCTGCTCGCGGTCGCGGCGGGCACGCTGCAGGGCCTCTTCCACCCGGGCCTGCTCCTGGCGGCTGAGACGCAGATTCCTCTCGCTGCGCCGCAGGGTGGTGCGGCTCTCCAGCAGCCTGGCCTGCAGGGCGTCGAGTTCGAACAGCCCAACGCGCAGGCGTTCGCTCACCGCCAGCATCAACCCGAGCGAGACGGCACTGATCAGGCTGCCCGTGAGCACGGTGATCAGCACGGCTGTCTTGCGCGGCCGCAGGTTGAACAGGCTGAGCCTGGCTTTGCCCACCCGGCTGCCGAGCCGATCGCCCAGGGTGGCCAGCACGCCTCCAAGGGCCAGGAGGGCCAGAATCAGCAGCCAGCCAGACACAGTGCTGTGCGTGAGGGTCCAGTATCCGCCGTGGCGGCTCCCGCTTCAGCTGAAGCGCTTGGCCAGGGCCACTGGATCGAAGACTGTGATTTTCTTGCGGTCGATCTGCACCAGCCCGGCCTGACGCAGATCGCCCAGCAGGCGGGTGATCGTCACCCGGGTGGAGCCGATCGCTTCGGCGATAGCCTGATGGGAGAGTCGCAAGTCGATTGTGATGCCTTCGGTGCCGGGCACGCCGAAATCCCGGCAGAGCACTAACAGGAAACTCACCAGCCGTGACGACATGTCACGGTGGGTGAGGGTTTCGATCATGGTCTCGGTCTGCAGGATCCGCGAGGAGAGGCCCTGCAGGAGCAGCAGACCCACGGCGGAGTCCTGCTCGATGGCCCGGCGCACCGAAGACGCTGGCGCCGCCACCAGCTCCACGCGGGTGAAAGCCACTGCGTGATAAAAGCGATCCGAGCGCTGGCCGGTAAGCAGAGAGAGCACGCCAAACAGGCTGTTTTCCCGCAGCAGGGCCACAGTGATCTCTTCGCCCGATTCGTACACCCGCGAGAGCCGCACGGCTCCACGACGCAGGAGGTAAACCCGTTCAGCCGGATCCCCGGGGAAAAAGATCGTCTTTCCCCGCTCAACGGTTTCGAGCACGCAACCACTCAGGCCACGCATCACATCCAGCAGCGTGATCGCTCCGTTGGCGGCAGCGGCGAGGCCTATGGGGGCCGGTGTCGATGGGCCGCCGGTGCGACTGAATCCGCGCATCGCGCCAACCATGTTTCGGCGGAGCAGGTGTGAGATGGACGGTAAGGATCGCCCATGGCGCGCCCTGTAGTCACCGACACTAATCAATCGCATCCATTCAAGCCCGGCCAAGCCTCGTCCGGGGTTGAAGTACAGGTGTTCGCGCTAGGGATGGTGGCTGAGGCTTGCTGGCGGCCCGGACACCGCTACATTCGGGTTCGCGCTTCCCTTGGGGTGTTGATGACGGCCAGCCTGCGCAACGCCTCCACCGAGTCGCGCCATTCCCTGCGCGCCCTTGGCACGTCCCGGCCGGTGCCGCCCCGGCCCAGGCCGGCGCTCGCCAGGCCCGAAGGCTTGCTTCAGGTGCACACGGCTCCCTTCCGCGGCAGTTTCGGTGGGGTGTTCAGTCAGGCCCTGCGCAGTGCCGGGCTGGGCAGCCGGGTGCTGATCAGCCAGTTTCTCAAGGGCGGGGTGGAGCAGGGACCAGAGCACAGCCTCAGCCTCTGTGGCCGGCTGCAGTGGTTGCGTCCGGCGGTGCCCTCCTGCCTCACCCAGCCCGCCGCCGAGGAGCAGGAGCCGGTACGTGTCGCCGTTCAGGAGGTGTGGGCCTTCAGCCGCGACCAGCTGCTGGGGGCCGCCGTGGAGTTGATGGTGCTCGATGAACTGGGGCTGGCCATTGAGCTGGGTTTTCTCGCTCCCCAGGAGGTGATCAGCACCCTGGAGCAACGGCCGGCCCACCTGGATGTGATCCTCACGGGCCCGTCCATTCCCCTGGAGCTGCTGGCCATGGCTGATCAGGTCACCCAGTTGCGGCGGGGAGGTGCCCCGTGCTGAAGAGCGACCGCTGGATCAACACGCTGGCGGCGGAAGGGATGATCCAGCCCTTCCAGTCCAGCCTGGTGCGACATCTGCAGCCGGAAACCAGCTCCAGCCCGGTGCTGAGCTTCGGCTGCTCCTCCTACGGCTACGACCTGCGCCTCTCTCCGCGGGAATTCCTGATCTTCCGCCACGTGCCCGGCACGGTGATGAACCCGAAGCGGTTCAATCCAGACAACCTCGAGCCCGCCCCCCTCCATCACGACGAGGATGGTGACTTCTTTATCCTGCCGGCCCATTCCTATGGCCTAGGCGTGGCCCTGGAGAAGCTGAAGGTCCCGCCCATGATCACTGTGATCTGCCTGGGCAAGAGCACTTACGCCCGGCTGGGCATCATCGTCAACACCACTCCGGCGGAGGCCGGCTGGGAGGGCCATCTCACCCTCGAGTTCAGCAACTCATCCGGCGCCGACTGCCGGATTTATGCTAACGAAGGCATCACCCAGTTGCTGTTCTTTGAAGGCGATCCCTGCGACACCACCTACCAGGATCGCGCCGGCAAGTATCAGCATCAGCCCGAGAGAGTCACCCTGGCCAGGGTCTGACTCAGCGCAGTCCCATGGCCCGACGCACCTGGCCGATGCAGGGCAGCCCGCTTGGGCAGAGCCGGATCAGCCGGCCATTGACCACGAAAGGGGTGTCGGCGCTTGAATCGGCCGAAGCTCTACTCGCCATGGGGGCTTCTGTTTCCCCTGAAAAGTTCCCCGAGGAGGTTGGGTCTGGGGTGCCGTCATTCCCATTCCAACTGCTATCCCTACCGCCAAGGCCTTGGAGCCGGCCTTCGACCGATTGCAGCAGGTTGCCGTAGCCAGGAGCGGAGCCGCCCTGGAGGGTTCCCTGGATGGCCGCCGCTCCCGCCGCGTCGATCAGCGTCTGGCTCCTGGCCGCAGGCGCGACCACAAGCATCATGAGCACCAGCAGAGGTAACAGCGGCAACGGCAGCGGCAACGACAGTGGCGGTGGCATGGCGGGGCTTGCAGAGGCTTTTGCAGGCACAGGTCGGCTCGGCAGATCGGCAGGGGTGCTCAGGGGGCCAGGCGCGCTTTGTGCAGCCGGGCTCGGCTGTACCAAGCAGCGAACTCAGGAGCCCACGCCTCCAGGTGGGGCCACATCAGGTCACAGAGCTGACGGATTTCGAGCTGCGCATCCAGCTTCGCGCGCAGGTCGAGGAAATGCAGAAACGCCCGCAGGCTGAAGCTCACCACGAAGTGCTGGCGGTAGTCGAACGGCAGGATGCCGCGGGCGTGCTCCTCGGCGAAGCCAGCATCGAGCAGGTCGCGGTAGCGCTCGGCGGCGGCACGGCAGAGATCGAGATCGATGACCCGCTGGGCGTCGTCGTAGAGGTACTTCTTGCCCTGGCGGTCGCTGTAGGCGCCAACAGGGCGTAGATAGAACACTTCTTCTAGGTCCAGTTCGCCATTAGCGGCCTGGCAGATTCTGTCGCCTGTGTAGCGCATCGAGTTGTGCACCACCAGGCCATTCGCCACGAAGTTGTGCCACGGCGCTTCCACTTCAAGGTCGTAGGTGGTCTGGGTGCCCAGGAACTCCACCTTCACCACAGTGAGCGGATGAGCGCGCAACTTGCGGCCTTGCGGGCGGGGTTTGCTGGCCCAGGCAGAGACCGGTGCGCGTTGCTCTCCCCACGCTTCGGCGAAAGTGGCTTCCTGATGATGCGCGTGGATGAAGGTATGGCAGGGCTGGCACAAGGTCACCAGGTTGTCGCTTGCCAACTCCAGTGACGGATCGGCATAGACCGGCACTAGATGATGGGCCTGAAGTTGCTGGTTGCTGCCCCGTTGTCCGCACCGCTGGCAGGTGTAGTCGAAGCGCCGGTGAATTTCGGGGGCGATCTGGCGTGTCCAGGCGCCGGTCAGCACCCGATCACTCGACACTCCCCCTTTCCAGAAGGGAGAAGCGGCTCCCCGTTTCGTGATTCGGTGGGCATGGGCGCGGCGTGCCTCACGTGAGGCGTCGCTGAGCTGAAGGGCATAGCCGGCTCGGTCTTTGTTCCATGGGGTCATCCCTTTGCGGAATCCCGGTGGGCGGCAGTTCAGGCTCAGCCTGTAGTGGTACACCCACTTCTTGATGGCCTCCACCGAGCAACCCGCCAAGGCCGCCATCTCATCGGCATTGAGGTTTTCCTTCAGCTTCTGCTCAAGCCATAGCCGCTGGCGATACAGCGCTTCAGGCTGGTGGTTCCAGGGTTTCTTGCCGGATTGAAAGCGAGTCTGGCGTTGTGGAAGCTCAATCTGGTGGCGCCGGGCCCATTCGCGGATCGTGATGGGTCTGCAGCCCACCTGTTCTGCCATTTCCTTCGCGGTAAGACCGGCAGCGCACTGGCGCTCTAGCCAGGACTTGTCGCGGTAATCGCCGGTGCCGGCAGCCACCAACCCGTTGGCGAGCACTTGAGCGGTGCGGCGGAAGCTGCGCACGTGGCCATCGTTGCGAGTGACGAGGCCGACCGCCTCACCCATGGTCTGCCAGCCATCGGGCGTCAGCACACGGTGGTTGGTGGTGCAATCCAGTGTGCGTCCGTCTTCCATGGTGACGCGATACACCGGTTGCTCTCCGCTGCACATCACGTCCTTGATGTGGCTGGTCTGGAACAGGCCGGTGTCTTCGTTCAATACCCGGAGACGCATGCGCTTCAGACGCTCGCGGCAGTCGCGGCGGTATTCACCAGGGGGCTCCCCCTGGCGGCCACGCACGGCCCGATGCCGCACGGCCTTCTCCCCATTCGCCCAGAGGTCATGCAGTTCAGCGATCGCCAGCTTGCGCAGCGCGCCGGAAGCCTGCACGAACGTGACCTGCGTGCTGCCTGCCAAGCACTGCACATCAAAACTCACGCCAACCCGATGGGTGCGCGCCTGCTGCATCACCGAATGGGGAAACCAGCCCACGTTGAGCACGATCTGGGCATGCTCCAGGGGGCCGTAGTGGCCGCGCTCGCCGGAGAGCAGGCGCTTGACGCAGATCTCGCCCGCCGTGCGTTCATCGGGCCATTCGGCGCGGTCAGCCGCGACGAACCCCTCGCTGTAGTCCTGGTGCATGGCGGCATAGACGCACTGCTGGGGGTTGGGAGTTGCGGCGATCAGCTCGACCCGGAAACGGTCCATGGGGCTGCAGGGCAGGGGAGAAGTGGCGGTGGGCTCAGCGGTGGCTCAGCCGTGGCTGCGGGGGCCGGCCTGGGCTGGTGGGACCAGGTCAGTGCCCTGGGTGTTGCCCTGGGCCTCGCCGCCGCTCAGCGGCGAGAGGTTGCCGACGCCAGCCAGCAGCGGCAGGGGGGTGGCCTCGATCAACGCGGCCATGATCGAGGCCAGCTCAGGGCGGCTGCGGGCCCCCAGGGAGCGCCCGATTGCCTTGCCGCTGCGGTCGAACAGCTCCAGCTGGGGGATGCCGTTCACCGCGTAGCGATCGATCTCCGGACTCCAGCGTGGATTGTCCACATTCAGCAGCACCACGTTGAGCTCGCCGCGGTGCTGGCCCTCAAGGGCCGCCATCGCCGGCGCCATTGAGCGGCACGCTTCGCACCAGTCGGCGTAGAACTCCACGACCGTGGGTTTCCCACTGGCGAGGGCCAGGGGCAGCTCCGGCGAGCGCCGGGCCAGTTGCTCCAGCGGTGCCTGGGGCTGCAGGCCTCCACGCAACCCGAACAGCAGCAAGGCCAGGACAGCAGCGATGGCGGCCAGCAGCATCCGCTCCCGTCGCCCCAGGGGGGAGCTGGCATCAGCCGCGGGGTTGGGCAGGGTCATCGTGACGGGCGGGGAACCTGAACCGACGGCACTCTGGCAGCTCTGCCGCGGCTGCCGGGGCTGCCGGCTCGGGGCTGCCGGTCTCCTGGAGGACGGGCGGCCAGTCTGCAAAGGCTCGATAGCATGGGTCTTCCCTCCAGGCTGCGGTGAAGCGTCGCCTCACGATTCACTTCCCGCGCGAAACGGTGCATCACCCGATCACCTACCGGCTCGCCGTGGATTTCGATATCGCCGCCAAGATCCTTCGGGCCCAGATCGCCCCCAACCAGAGCGGCACCATGGTGGTGGAGCTCTCGGGCGACATCGACGAGCTCGATGCCGCCGAGCAGTGGCTGGAGGACCTGGGCCTGGGCCTGGATCGCGCCCCCGGTGAAATCCGCATCGACCGCGGCCGTTGCGTCGATTGCGGCATCTGCGCCAGCGTCTGCCCCAGTGGTGCCCTTCGCAGCCGCCCGCCGGCCTGGCGGCTGGAGTTCCGGGCCCAGCACTGCCTGGTGTGCGAGCAATGCATCCCCAGCTGTCCCCTGGATGCCATCGGTCTGGTGCTGGAGGCCCGATGAGCCGTGTGATCGGCGGCATCCTGCGTCTGGCCCTTCTGCCCCTGCGGGCGCCGTTCCTGCTGGTGCTCCTGCTGGTGAGCATCTATCTGGGCATCCACTGGGTGGTCAACGCACCACAGCAGGGCCTGTTCAATGCCGAGCAGGATCCTGTCCACGGTCTGTACTGGACGGTGGAATGTCTGCAGGCGGTGCTGGTGGTGGTGGTGGCCTCGGTGCCCGATCTGCTGCTGAGTCAGCTCTCGGCACTGATGGCTGCCAGCCGGGTGGTCACCCTGATCATCAGCCTGTTGCTGGTCACCGTCGGGGGCCTCTATCTGCTGCACCTCAGCGCCCTCGCCGACGTGGTGATCCTGGCCGCGGCGGTGCTGCTGGCCCGGCTGGATCTCATCCGCATCAAAGTGGTCCCTTCGCCCCTGTTCGCGGCCTTCGCGCTCTCCGGCTACGTGATGCTCGGCGTCTGGATCGGCCGCCTGTTGCAGCTCGGCGGTCTGCTGACGGGGTCGAGCGACGCCTGAGGCCGGCCGATCAGCAACTGCGCCTGGGCTTCTCCTGATAGCCCCAGAGATTGCCCAGCACCTTTTTGACGTAAAGACGGGTTTCCGGGTACGGGATCGCCTCCACCCAGAGTTCCGGCTCGCTCTGCAGTCGGGAGTCACGCCAGCCGGCGACGGCGCCTGGACCGGCGTTGTAGCTGGCGATCACCAGAAAGGGGTCGCCAGCCCAGAAGCTGAGCAGCTGGCTGAGGTATTTCGCCCCCAGTTCGGCATTGAAGGCGGGCTCCCGCAGCTGATCGCCGCTGACCGCCCCCCCGGCCAATTCCGCCGCCGTTTCCGGCATCAGTTGGAGGAGGCCAATGGCCCCTGCCACTGATCCCACCCCTGGGGTGAAGCGCGATTCCTGCCGCGCCACCGCCAGCAGCAGGGTGGGGTCCAGTCCATGGCGGGCCGCCGATGCGGTGAAGGCCTCGCCATGGCGCAGCGGCAGCAGCGCCCGCTGCAGGGGCAGGGTGGTGGGGCAGGTGCCTCCGGCCCAGCGCAGGTTCGCCTCATCCAGCTGGCCAAGGCCGGTCCAGTCGTCGCCGACGCCCTGCCGCAGCCGCCCCTCCAGGGTCAGCTCCTGGGGGGAGCTGGGGGTGGCCGATGGACGCTCCTGCCGCCAGTGCTCCCAGGCCTCGAGGTTGAGGGCCAGGCGCCAGAGCTGATCAAGCTGGGGCTGACCACTCTCCAGGGGCCGCCAGGGCTGGGCCGGCAGGGCGATGGGGCCGCTGGCCCTCAGCCGCAGTTCGGGCCGTTCGCCCAGCTGAACCCGGCTGCGCCAGGCGTAGTAACTCCAGGGCACCCGCTGCAGCACCGCCTGCCAGCTGCGGCGGGCGGCGGGCTGCTGTCCCAGCTGCTGCTGAGCCATGCCCTGCCAGAACAGCTGGCGCACCGCCAGGGGCGGCGGCAGGCTCTCGGGCGGCAGGGCCTGCAACAGCGCCAGGGCGTCGGCGGCTTTCCCCTTGAGCAGGGCGGTGCGGGCCAGCTCCCACTGCAGGTCCCAACTGGCGGGATCCTGGGGCCAGCGCCGCAGCACCGATCGCCAGTTGCCACCACCATCCAGCACCAGCCTGGCCTGCACCGGCGCGCTCTGGCGCAGGGGTTCCGGCAGCTGCAGCAACTCGGCCGGGGTCACCGTGGGGGCGGGGGTCTGGGCCAGCAGGCGCACGGCCTCCAGGGCTTCGGGCCGCTGGCTCTGGCCTTGGCTGAGGGCCAGCAGACGCGCCACCCCGGCCTTGGTTTCGGCGGGGCTTCCCTTCAACAGAGCGCGGCCGATCTCCAGCTCCTGGCCAGGCTCGGCCCGCCCCGATCCCAGGCAGCTCAGGGCCCTGGTGCTGTCCCCCAGCCGGGCCAGACCCGCCGCCAGCGTGCCCCGCTCGGCGGCGCCCAGGGGCGTCGCTGGCCGGGAGCAGATCTGGCGCAGGCGACCGTCCGCTCCGGGCCAGCGCGGACCCCAGCGAGCAAGATGCAGGGCCCCCTGCTGGCGCTGGACGGGCTTGGGCCCCAGCTCCAGGGCGGCCGCCAGGGCGGCGGGATGGGCCGGGAAGCGACGCAGCAGCTCGAGGCGTTGCCTCGGATTCTCGCGGCCGAGGGAATAGAGCGCATCGGCGCTGGAGGGAGCCTGGGGGAACCGCTGCAGCAGCTCCTTCCACTCGGAGCTGGCCGAGAGGCCCTGGGCTTCCAAGGCCAAGGCCTCTCGCTTCAAGGCCACAGGGGCCAGTGGGCCCGGTCCCCAGCCCTGCCCCTGCAGCAACTGGATCTGGCGGGCGGGGTCGTCGCTGCTGGTGGCGGGCAGGAGCAGCAGGCTGGCCTCCCGCCGCCGCTCGGGATCGGGATCCCAGCGGCGGATGCGCTCCAGGCTGAGGGTTGAGATCTCAGGGGAGAGTAAGGGCCGCTGCAGCAGCAGCAGGCGCCCCAGCAGGAGCACTCCGGCGCAGCCGGCCACGGCGAGGGCCAGCGGCAGAGGCCCGCGGCGGCCGACAGGGGTGGGATTTGGCACGGACAGGGCAGGGCAGGCCGCTGGAGCTTTGGCATTCTGGGGTTTGTGTCTTCCTCTCAGGCCTGTGCCCCTGTCCTGGCCCCGCTGGTCGGCCCAACTCCCTGGTGCCACAGGGCGCCGCCGGGCGCTGCTGGTGCTCGGAGTGGCACTGGGCGTCTACGTGCTGAGGCCGCTAATCCCCCTGCTCTGGGTGCCGGGATGGGTGGTGGGCGGTCTACTGCTCTGGGCGGTGATCGAGCTGCTGCGCTGGGCCTGGTGGCCGAAGCGCTGGCGCTGAGCTGTGGTGGCGGCGGTCGGTCGGCTTAGCCTGAATTCCTTCCTCCCCCACCTGATGCTGGAGCTGGCTTCGTCCCCCATCGGCGCCCCCCTCGGGGAGGCCTGCACCGGTTTCGGTACCGATGGCATCCGGGGGCAGGTAGGCAGCCTGATCACACCGCTGCTGGCCTTGCAGGTGGGCTACTGGTGCGGCCGGGTGCTGCCGGCGGAGCGCCCGGTGCTGATCGGCATGGACTCCCGCAACAGCGGCCCGATGCTGGCCGCTGCCCTCACCGCCGGGCTGACCGCCGCCGGGCGGGAGGTGTGGAACCTGGGGCTTTGCCCCACTCCCGCCGTGCCCGGCACGATCCGCCGGGTCGGAGCCGCCGGTGGCCTGATGGTCTCCGCCAGCCACAACCCTCCTGGCGACAACGGCATCAAGGTGTTCGGGCCGGCCGGCGACAAGATCGATCGAACCCTGCAGGCGGCGATCGAAGCAGGGCTGCGCGGAGACGAGGCCGCCACGATCCAGACCACGGGCCTGAGCGGCCCCCACGGCTGTGGCCCGGCCCATCAACGAGAGGATCTGCTCGAGAACTACCGCGAAGCGCTGATCGCCAGCGTCGCCGGGCGGCGTCTGGATGGCTGCCGCATCGTGCTGGATCTCTGCTGGGGCTCAGCCACCGCCTGCGGCGCCGAGGTGTTCCAGGCCCTGGGTGCCGACCTTACGGTGCTGCATGGCGAACCTGATGGACAGCGCATCAATGTGTCCTGCGGCAGCACCCACCTGGAGGCCCTGCGCCAGGCGGTGCTGCACTCAGGTGCCCAGATGGGCTTCGCCTTCGATGGCGATGCCGATCGGATGATGGCGGTCGACGGCAAAGGCCGGGTCGTCGATGGCGACCAGGTGCTCTACCTCTGGGGGGGGGAGCTGCTGGAGAGTGGCGACCTGCCTGGCCGGCTGCTGGTGGCCACCGTGATGTCGAACCTGGGCTTCGAGCGGGCCTGGCAGGCCCGGGGCGGCCTGCTGCAGCGCACCGATGTGGGGGATCAGCACGTGCATGCGGCGATGGCCGCAAGCGGGGCCGGCCTCGGGGGCGAGCAGTCGGGCCATATTCTCTCGGCTCAGCACGGCATGAGCGGCGACGGTCTGCTCACCGCCCTGCAGGTAGCCACCCTGATCCACAACGGCACCGGCTCGCTGGCCGACTGGATGGAAGCCAGCTTCGAGCCCTATCCCCAGGCCCTGGTCAACGTCACCGTGCCCGACCGGAGCCGCCGCCAGCAGTGGCAGCGCTGCGACCCCCTGCGCCAGGCCGTCGAGCAGGCCGAGACGGCTATGGCCGGCAGCGGCCGGGTGCTGGTGCGCGCCAGCGGCACCGAACCGCTGCTGCGGGTGATGGTGGAGGCGGCGGAGCAGCAGGCTGTCGATCACTGGTCGTCGCACCTGGCGGAGCTGGCCGCGGCTCACCTCAACCGGGCCTGAGCGCACCGGGGTCAAGCGAAGTGGAGTTGGGCGCGGCCTCGGGCTTCTTCATGGTGAGAAGCCCGGCGGCCAGTTGCAGGGCCCCCTGGCAGGCATCTCCGCGGGGAGGCACCAGCTGGGCCTGCGGTAAGACCAGCCTCAGGCGGCGTTGATAGGCCGCGCTGAAGAGGCTGAGGTGTTCCAGGGCCCCGCCCAGGCCGCAGACCTCGCCGCCTTCAAGGTCCAGGGTCCGGGCCACAGCCGCCACCAGCTCCACCAGTCCCCGGGCCGAGCGCTCCAGCACTGAGTTGGCGTCGGGATCGCCGGCTTCCGCCAGGGCATGCACCGCCGGGGCCAGCCGTGCGAAGCCGGCGGCGCCGAAGCCTGGCTCCACCACCATCGCCTTGATCCGCTGGGGGGTGATGGTGCCGTCCCCCAGGGCCGCCCAGAGGCGGCTGCGAAAGTCGCTCTCGTGCCGTCGGCCGTCGGCCATCTCCAGAGAGCGGATCAGGGCATCGCGGCCGATGTCGCAGGCGGAGCCGGCCTGATCCAGCAGCCAGCCCCAGCCACCGCAACGGTTCACGTTCCCACTGCTGGTGCGCCCCAGGGCGATGCAGCCGGTGCCGCTGATCACCACGATGCCAGGGCCGCCGCCGAAGGCGCCATGCAGGGCGGTGCGCTCATCTCCGCTCACCAGCACGCGCTCCAGCGTTAACCCGAGCGCAGCGGCGGCCAGGGTGGTGCCGAGGCGCTGCACCGCGCTGCCCTGCTCGATACCGCTGGCCCCAACGGCAGCGGCCTGCAGGGCCGTGGACAGGGTCTGCTCACCCTTGCTGGCAGCAGCGGCGCGGGCCCGCTCCAGGCTGATGCTCAGGGCGGCGCTGAAGCGCTCCTCGCCAGCGGCGGCCGCCAGATGGCTCACCCCAGGGCCGTCGCCTTCACCCAGCACCCGAAGGCTGCCGTCGCTGCGGCGCAGGGCCAGCCGGCAGGTGGTGTGGGTCTGGCCGGCATCGAAGCCCGCCAGCAGGACCGGCTCAGTCATCTGTCGCCGTCGCCGCCGGCAGGGTGGCGAGGGTGGCGAGGCAGAACCAGCCGGTGAGCTGTACCTCCGGGCGGAAGAAGATCGTGTCGGTGAGGCCCTGGACGCAGAGGCCCAGGATGGCCGCCACGGCCCCCAGTGCCGGCAACACCTGGGGATGCTCACGCCCCAGCTGAGCCACGCCCTGGCGCAGGCTGCACTGCAGCAGGCCCAGGCCTGCCAGCAGGCCGGGGATGCCCCCCTCCACCGCCAGCTCCAGGGGGATCGAGTAGGCGCTGAGGGCGTTGAACTTCGGTTGCTGGTACAGCGGATAAATCAGGTTGAAGATCGTGTTGCCGGGGCCGATGCCCAGCCACGGCCGGTCCTGGATCATCTGCAGCGCCGCCATCCAGACGTTGATGCGGAAATTGTTGGAGCTGTCTTCCCGGCCCGCCACAAGGCTCAGTACCCGCACCCGCAGGGGTTCGATCTGGCTCACGGCCAGCACCAGCACCAGGCCACCCCCTAGCAGCAGCAGCAGGGGAAACAACCGGCGCAGCAGGGGTGACCAGTGGCGGCTGGCCCGCAGAGCCAGCAGCAGGGCCAGGCTGCCTGCGGCCGCCACCATCCCCAGCCAGCCACCTCGGCTGTAGGTGAGCAGCAAGGCCACCGCACCGCTCAAAAGCGCCGAGAGAGCGTAGAGGCGAGCCATGGGGCGCCGCCAGCGCAGCAGGGCCACCGCCGCCAGGGGCAGGATCGGCAGCAGGTAGCCCGCCAGCAGATTGGGGTTGTCGAGGGTGCTGTAGATGCGCACCGTGCCTTCTGCCACCGAGTTCGGATCCGACCAGCGGGCCAGGGCCGAGCTGTCGCCGTAGAGCTGACGGATGCCGATCACCGCGGTGATCAGTCCCCCGCCCAGCAGGGCCGCCACGATCCGGTCCCACCAGGGGGGAGCACTGGCGAGCAGCTGGCGCATCAGGGCATAGACGCCCAGGTAGCTGAGCAGCTTGAGCAGGCCCTTGGCCGCGGCGGTGGGAACGGGAGAAAAGCCGGTGGCCAGCACCGCCACCGCCAGCATCACAAGCAGCCAGCCGCTGATCGGGCCGATGCGGCCGGCGGGGGTGCAGAGGGCCCAGATCAGCCAGAGCAGGCCACTGGCGACGATCAGCAGACTCAGCCCAGCCCGGGTGACCAGCGGCAGCCCAGCCATCAGCGCGCAGAGCACCAGCCCGCAGAGCAGGGGCAGGTGCCGGGCCAGGGGGCCGGCCGAGGATCGGGCGAGCAGGCCCTGCCAGCGCAGCAGCCAGGGCACGCGCCCCTCCCGCTCCGCAGAGGCGATGGCGTGGGCGGTGGGGGTGGACATCAGTGGCCGGCGGGGCTGGCCGACGGATTATGGGCGCCTTCGGCCCTGCGGCGGTAGAGCACCCGGTACACAGGCAGACCCTGGGCGAGCACGATCCGCTCCCGCTCCGTCGGCACTGGCAGAGGGTTGTCAGTCCGCCAGGGGCGCCCATCTTCCGCTGGCCGGAGGAACCAGCCGCTGGCTTCGCTGAGGGCCACCATCGGCTCGATCACCGCGGTCACATCGCTCTGCAGGAACAGCTCGCCCCCCGCGGCCAGGGCCGCTGCCAGAGCCTCCAGTAGATCGCTCTGCAGCACCCGTCGCTTGTGGTGCCGGCTCTTGAACCAGGGGTCGGGGAACTGGATCGTCACCCGCTGCAGCCGCCCGGCCGGCAGGGCCCGCAGCCAGCCCAGCAGGCTCACATTGGCGTTGCAGAACAGGAAGCGCAGGTTGTTGCTGGCCTGCGCCAGGCGGTCGCGTTCGGCGGCCTCCACCAGCGGCCGGCGGATCTCGACCCCCAGGAAGTTCCACCCAGGCTGGAGCGGTGCCATCGCCAGCAGGAAGCGGCCGCGGGCACTGCCGATGTCGAGGTGGAGAGGTTGTTGTGGCCGCTCGAACAGGTCCTTTGGAGCTGGCAGCTCAAGCGGTTGCTGGTGCACCCGCGAGAGGGGGTTGACGTGCTGGCGCACCACCGCTCAGGCCTCCGGCGGCTCTGCTGATACCGCGGCGTCCGGGCGGGGCACCAAGAAGCCCCAGCTGGCGGTGTAGCCATGCAGATAAGTGCTGCCCGCCACTGGCCCGATCTCGCCGTTGCAGAAGGCCCCGGCCATGGGCAGCTCCGGAAACTCCCCCTGGGCAATCCTCACGTCGCCATCGGCTTCGCCGTAGAGGCCCTTGCCCCGGCCCAGACAGGCGAAGAGCAGGCCCGCCAGGGGCGGCTCGGATCCCCTGGCCTGACTGCGCAGCAGTTGCCGCAGCTCCTGGCGGGAGGCGTCGGCATCGCGCAACTGGAACTGCACCTGTTGGCCCACCCGCAGGCGTTCGGCCACCGCCACGGCTCCGTTGCGGGGATCCACCCCGATCAGATTCCTGACCAGAAAGGCCGTGGTCTCGCCGTTGTCGCCACCGCCGGCAAGGTTGAAACTGTTGCGGGCCACACCGAGGAAGAGCGAGTGGCGCACCAGTTCCCGCTCGGCGGGGTTGAGGGTCTGCAGGATCGTCTGCAGGCAGTTCACCGGTGTGTTCTGCTGGTCGCCGCGGCTCAGCTGCAGCACCACATTGCGCTCAGCCTGCTCGATCTCGAACACAGGACCGATCGGTCGGCAGCCCTGGGCGACCACCGGATCGATGGTCCAGCTGCCGCCGATCAGGCAGCCCACGGCGCCGGTCACCACCCGGTCGTCGAACAGCAGGGATCCATGGCTGGCGCTGTGGGGGCCGGCGATCCCCCCCACCTTGGCCAGGCCCGGGAAGGCGTAATCCAGGCCGCTGATCAGATCGTTGATGGCCTGGCAGGTGGGGTCCACCAGCAGCACCATGGCGTTGGCCCGCGCCGGATCGGCCCCCACCCAGTCGATCCAGACGCGACTGTCGCCATCGAGATCGGGCAGCTGATCGGTGTCGAGCTCGAACAGCTGCAATTCGGCTCCCGGCAGGCGCAGCAGCATCACGCTCAGGGCCGGCTCCTGCTCCACCTCATGGGCGCTGCCGCCCGCCCCGGTGCCCACCACGCCACCGCCGGCGGCACCCAGCCAATGGCGGGCCTTCAGACGGGAGCGCAACAGAGGCATCAGCCGCTGCAGGTCGCTGGCGTAGCTGGTGGAGCAGAACACCAGGGCCAGGTCCGCCTCGCCCCGGACCGCGGCGCCGAAGCCCTTGGCATTGAGCTGCTGCACCACCTCGCTGACGGCGTCTTCGAGGGAGGGCAGACGTGAGAGCGACGTGCGGCAGGACGCCTGCTCATCACCGCGGCGGAGCCAGGAGAACAGGGGAGGCGCAGGCATCAACTGAACCTACTGGTGAAGCATGGCGCGGATAATGGCGCCTTCCCGTACCCAAGCTGTGCCCGACCTGCTGTACCGCACCCTGGTGTGGCTCGACTTCCGTCTGGCGGTGGTCTTCACCCTGGGTCTGCCCCTGGTGCTGCTGATCTGGGCGGCGTGGCGGCGGGAGGGGGCGCTGCTGCGGTTGATGGGCATCTATTGGAAGGTGGCCAGCCTGTCGGCGATCGCGGTGCTGTTGTTCGTCGACGCCCGGCCCCTGGCCTATCCGCTGATGGTCGTGGCCAAGCTGCTGATGGTGGCGTCGCTCTGGTTCTGGGTGGATCTGAACGAGGAACTGGCTGATCTGCCCCCCTGGCGGCCGCTGCCGCTGGCAGTGCGCAGCTGGCGCTGGGCGCTCACGGCCTTCGGCCTTCTGGGGGCCGCACTGGGAGTGGGTGCCATGGGCTGCGGTCTTGGCGCGGCGGGCACGGCCTTCTGCCAGGCCTGGCTGGAGGCGCCCCGTCGCCTGCACGGTGGGGCCGCCCAGGTGTTCTCCTTCGTGTTCGGCGCCGACCTCACCCCCACCCTCACCGCCTTTTTCGGCTATCTGGCCCTGGTGGCCTACGTGGTGGGCCTGCTGCAGTGGATCCTGGTACGTCTGCCTCGCCAGGGGCGGGTGGCTGGAGGGTTCTGATGGTGGTCGCTTTGCTGGCCCAGCTTGAAGCGATCAGCCGCGGCCGGCCTGACCGCGTCCTGCGTCTGCGGGGCACTCTCCCCTCGTTGGTGGGTCCAGGGGACAAAGAAGCGATAGAGGAGGAGTTTGAACTGCTGATCTTCCGAGGCTTTTCCAGCAGCGTGACCCATCCCACCGCCTTCGATCCCGATCAGCCGGCGCTGCCTGAGGGGGCAAGCCTGGAGAGCGCCGAGCTCCTGCAGGGGCCAATGAACCCAGAGTCTGAGCTGGTGCTGGCCGGACCAGAGCCGGCGGAGAGATTCCTGGATCCTGACCGCTGGTGAGTTTCGTTCACCAGCGGTCAGGATCCACCCGACGCCGCGTGATTCGAACTTCTGTGATTTGGCCCGTAGACGTGAATATTAGTCATTGCCAAGAGATTTAAGGGCTATTTCTTATTATGGCAAGGATTATTGTGTTGCTGGCTAAGTCACCGTCTTCGTCATATTTTTCGCTGCTAAGTTAATGCTTGCTGCAGCGGGACTCAGATGTTGATGTACTGGCTGTCACGAACGAAATGCTTCGCCAAGATGTAGGTCTCGAGGTTGGCACAAGATGAGGGGTATTTTGGAGTTCTGGTGGGCGGTACTTCTGTTTAGATGGAGCGTGGTAAGCCCGTAGGCGTCTGGCGGGCCGTGGTCGATTGATTGGCCGAGTTCAGTTGATCAACTCATTTTAGCGAGCGCTGGAGTGGCGAGAGCTAATGTGTAAAAAGTTCAGTGAATTGGAGAACACCAGGGGGCGGAACGTGCTTCATCCCTAGCTCCATACTCGAATAAGTTTGAAGCTTCAATGCCCCGGCATGGCGTCGTCAGGCGTGATGCTGGGGCACTCCGCTGATCTTGGCTCAACCCATTCCGGCCTTGTCTTTTACATCTTCGACGGCATTCCGGACTTTGGCCTCGGCCTGCTTCGCCTTGCCGGCGAGGCGATCTCCCTGATTGCCAGTGACGTTGCCAATCGATTCCTGGGTCTTGCCCTCGAACTCCTTGGCGCCGGCCTTGACGCGGCCGGCGGTGGCGGCCAGGGGCAAGCCGGAGGCGCTGAGGGTGAAGGCTGCTGAGGCCTGGCCGGGAGTGCTCAAGGCCGGCGTGGCAATCAGCACCAGCAGGCTGAAGACCAGGCCAAGGCAAGTGGCGGCCAGCTGGCGCAGAAGGCGAAGTTGGTGATTCATGGTGATCAAGGCGAAGGGGGATGAGAATTAGCGCTTAACTAGACTCTATTGCGGTAACCAGAATGTCTCATATTATTTGAGCATCAGTGATCACTGATGGCCCAGATCGCAATGACAAAAAAGGTTATGGCGTAGTTCAGCATGACGGGACTCCTAAGGAGTGTTGATGAGTTGAGTGATCTCTTGCTGACTCTTGCCGAGCTTCTTCTGCAGATGGCCCAGCAATTCTTCTTCCTGTCCCTCGGTGTAGGCCAAGTCGTCATCGGTGAGATCGGCGAACTTCGGCCTGAGCTTTCCTTTCAATTCATGCCATTCACCTTTGAACTGGAGTTTGTTCATGATCAGGTCCGCAAGGGTGTGAGATCAATGCCAGAGCATGTGGCACGGCCAGATCGCTGCTTGAGCAAATCCTTTCGCCTGTCACGCCATAGCCCCTCTCCTTTCACCATGGGCCTGAAACTGGTGTTTGAGCGCTGTAGATGTGCCCCATATCCACGGCGCCATCAACGCTCAATGCTTTGAGCTGGCGCGGCTGTGTTGCCCTGATCCTGTGAACTTCTGTTCTGTGTCAGTAATTCCCATTGTTCGGTGCAGCGCCACTGGTTCGTGTCTACGTTTGAACTAGGAACAGGTTGCTGCAACGCCCCTGCTGCGACACCTTGGTGGCCGCAGATTTGCATTCTGAGCGTTAACGGACGCGGGATGCCAATTGATTCTTCGAGAGCACGTCGATGCGGATCGCCCAGATTTCACCACTGTTTGAAAGTGTTCCGCCGCTGCGATATGGCGGAACGGAACGAGTTGTTCACTATCTGACAGAAGAATTTGTCAACCGTGGTCATGAGGTCGTGCTGTTTGCCAGCGGTGATTCACTCACCAGCGCTGAGCTCTTCCCCTGTGTGCCGCGAGCCCTCAGGCCGGCCGGCTATCGGGGCGATCTACGGGTGCCCGAGGATCGCCAGCTTGATCAGGTGATCGGTCAGCTCGATCGCTTTGACATTCTCCATTTCCATACCGGCCATGGCCTCCACCCCGGCATCGCCCGCCTGCCGGTGGCGCAGCTCCACACCTTGCACGGACCCCTGACGGGTCCGGAGATGGCCCAGCTCCACGGGGATTCCGATCCGGTGCCCCTGGTGTCGATCTCGGAATCCCAGCGGGCGCCTCTGCCTGGGGCTCACTGGCTCGGCACCATTCACCATGGTCTGCCCACCGATCTGTACCGCTTCCAGCCGTCACCCTCCGAGTACCTGGCCTTCGTGGGGCGGATTTCACCCGAGAAGCGTCTTGACCGTGCCATCTCCATCGCCAACGCTCTGGGTCTGCCCCTCAAGGTGGCCGCCAAGATCGATGCCGTTGATCTGGATTATTTCCACACCACAATTGAACCTCTGTTGCGTGACAGTCCCCTGGTGGAGTTCATCGGGGAGGTCGATGATGCCGGCAAGCAGGAGCTGCTCGGCAACGCCCTGGCTCTGCTGTTCCCGATCGACTGGCCCGAACCCTTCGGCTTGGTGATGATCGAAGCCAACGCCTGCGGTACGCCCGTGATCGCCTGGCGCAACGGCTCCACCCCCGAGGTGATCCGACCCGGCCACAACGGACTGCTGGTGGAAACGATCGAGGAGGCCGTGACGGCGGTGCGGGGAATCGAGCGACTGGATCGCCGGCGTGTTCGCCATGATTTCGAGCAGCGCTTCACAGTCGCCCGGCAGGCGGCCGACTACGAACGTCTCTTCCAACGCCAGATCGAGGCCCGTCGCAGTCCCTCCCCGGCCAGGCTCCTTGCCACGTGTTCCCATGCCGCATGATCTGCTCCCCCCGTTCGTACTCAAGGACGGAGAAACCTTCGCGATGCTCGATCGCCGGGGTGAAATCTGCCCCGAGACCCATCCCGATTCCGGCATCTATCACCGCGGCGCTCGCCATGTGAGCCGCTTGGAACTCCTGCTCTGGGATCAGTCCCCGATCGTGCTGAGCTCCGCCGAGAGCGAGGAGATGGGGCTTCACGTTAGCCATCTCAGCAACGACATCGATGGGCCCGGTGCGCCCCCGCCCGGTTCCGTGCACCTGAAGCGCAGCACTGTCCTGACCCCCACGAGCTGTTTGCAGGCCCTCGATTTCACCAGTTACCTGGGCGGTGCGGTGTTGCTGCCGTTGACCCTGCGCTTCGACGCCGATTTCCGTGACATCTTCGAGATCCGTGGACACCAGCGTCCGCAGCGCGGCCGCACGGTCCACCAGCACACCCAGGACTTCCTGGAAGTGGCTTACGGCGGGCTTGACGGGGAGGATCGCCGCACGCTCCTGCGGGTGGAAGGTGTGGCGGCGGAGGTGGGTGAAACCCACATCAATCTGATCCTGCAGCTGGAACCTCGCTGCACCCGTCGCGTCCATCTCCTGCTTGATTTCCATCCCGCCGGCGCTCGTGTCGCGGTTGATGATGCCTTTGATGCCGCACTCGCGGCGACGAACGAGCGTTTGCGCGACAGCCACCGCCAGGCAGCCTCCATCGCCACCGACAACCAGGCGTTCAACTGCTGGGTGGCCCGCTCCATGTCGGATGTGCATCTGCTCTCCAGCCAGCTCGAGCACGGCCTCTACCCCTATGCCGGCGTTCCCTGGTTCAGCTGCCCCTTCGGCCGTGATGGGCTGATCACCGCCCGCCAGATGCTCCTGGTGGAACCGCGCCTGGCCCGCGGCGTGCTCGGCTACCTGGCGGATCAGCAAGCCATCCACCTCGACCCCGCGGTGGATGCCGAACCCGGAAAGATCCTGCATGAAGCCCGTCTGGGCGAAATGGCGGCCCTGGGGGAGGTGCCCTTTGCCCGTTACTACGGTTCGGTGGATGCCACGCCTCTGTTCCTGATCCTGGCGGGCGACTACCTCCTGCGCAGCGATGACAAGTCCTTCATTGACCACCTGCGGCCGGCGCTGGACCAGGCTCTGGCCTGGATCAGGGCCGCCGAAGCGCGTAGCCAGGACGGATTCCTGCGCTACCAGTGCGCCGCCCAAGGCGGCCTTCGCAACCAGGGTTGGAAGGATTCCGATGATGCCATTCACCACGCCGACGGCCGCCTGGCCGAGGGTTCAATCGCCCTTTGCGAGGTGCAGGCCTACGCCTACGGGGCCCGCACCGCCATGGCGGGCATTGAGCATCGCTTCGGACGTGCCGCCGAAGCCGAGCAATTGCGCGAGGAAGCTCATCAGCTGCGCCGTCGCTTCCACGCAGCCTTCTGGTGCGATGCCATCGGCACCTATGCCCTGGCACTCGACGGAGAGGGCACACCCTGTGCAGTGCGCAGCTCCAACACGGGCCACTGCCTCTGGACCGGCATCGCCAGCCGTGACGCGGCTGCGTCGGTGGCCCGCCAGCTGCTTGCACCCACCAGCTTCAACGGCTGGGGCGTGCGCACTCTCGATGAACGAGAGGCCCGTTACAACCCGATGAGTTACCACAACGGCTCAATCTGGCCCCACGACAACGCCTTGATCGCCCTGGGCCTGGCCCGCTACGGCCACATGCCAGAGGCGATGCGAATCCTCACCGGCTTGTTCGACACGGCCCGGGCAATACCGCAGTTCCGGATGCCCGAGTTGTTCTGCGGATTCCCTCGTCGCGATGATGAAGCCCCCACCCTCTACCCGGTGGCTTGCAGCCCCCAAGCCTGGGCCAGCGGCTCGGTGTTTGGTTTGCTGGAAGCGATCACCGGAATGGGCATCGGTCGCGACCCCGAAACGGACCGGGTGCAGGTGCTGTTCCGCAAGCCGGTGCTCCCGAAGGGCATCAACCTGCTGGAAGTCAACGGGCTGCGGCTCGGCGAGGAGGAGATCGACCTGCAACTGCATCGCAGCGATCATGACACCGGCGTCTTGGTACGACGGCGAACGCCCGGTGTTGATGTGATGATAACCAAGTGATGAACGGGCTCAGGCAATATCCGAAAAGCCCACTAGAATCTAATACAATCTCAAGGCTGCGACTGTATTAGATGGTCCGCACCGACACCGGCGCGAAAGTGGATCCTTGGAAATCAATGTAATCGCGGTAATCCACGATCTTCCGAAGGCACCGAAATGCAGATGGGTGCTGTCGGAAAAGACGGACTCGATCCCCTTGATCTTCAGGCCCATGGTCCACTCAATCAAGGCCCTCTCGCCGCTAAGTATCACGGCACCGGGCTCGGTCAAGCGTCATCAGAGCAGAGCATCAGGCCTTCCTGGACAACTTTTAACAGGGGGTGTGAGGTGTTAGATCCCCGACGGCCATCGCTACGCCCATGATCAAAAGAAGCCATCAGCGCCGGGCCATGCGGTGGTTGCGATTGAGTCTGTATAACCTTGTTAGCGAGCAGCCTGGAGGTTCGGGCATGGGGCGTTCCAGAGCTTCAGCAGTTTGAGCGCTTGATCGATTTCCCCTCCGGACTTCAGTTGATTTATCGACAACTGAATCCGTTCGCAGTCGACCTGTTTTTCAAGCCGGACTCGTTGCGCCCTGAGATCCTGCAGTTCCCGTTCTGCCTGCTGACGCTTGGCCTCCTGCTGGACCATCACAGCCTGGCGCTGGCTCGCTCCCGCTTCAGTGTTGGCAGCGTCCGGCCAGTTGCCGGCTGGTGGCGGCATCCATCTCCCTGAGCTGTAGGTGTGAGTTGACGGCGCAGCTTGCGCAGGACTCTCTGTTCAAGACTCTGCACCTGACCCTTGCTCATCCCCATCGAGCCGGCCACCTCGGCATAGGAACGGCTCTCCTCAGTGCCAAAGCGAAGCTGGAGTAGATGCTTTTCACGACTATCGAGAGCTTGAACATGTCTAAGAAGCCATTGATAGTCGTCATTGGGTGTTAGGCTCTTTTCGTCGCGGATTAGATCCATCAGGCATGTATCCTCACCCATGATTCCAGCCTTTTGGTCGAGTGACGTGGTGCGGCACTGCCGTACAGTGCGTAATGAATTCCCCACACGTCGTTCTGATTCTCCGAGACGAACCGCCATGATGCGGGTGGAGAGAGCCTGGTCGGAGGAGGCTTGCAGATGTTCAGCACGGAAGGCGAGATTGAGTATCGTCTTTGGAATCCTGATGCCGTGGCCACCTTCACGCATGGCCTGCGTGACCGCCTCGCGAATCCACCAGAAGGCATAGGTGGAAAATTTGTAGCCGCGGGTGGGATCGAACAGTTCAACTGCTCGGATCAATCCAAGATTGCCGGCCTGCAGAAGGTCAAGCATCTCTAGTTGGAGGCTGCCGATCCGGTCCTTATACTTGAGGCCGATCAGCGCCACCAGCCTGAGGTTGGCGGATACCATGCGGCTCTTGGCCCCGGTGCCACCTTTGATCAGAGCCTTTGGTGGATTGGCATGGTTGAGCCACTCCTGCACGAGTCCGGCCAGATGCAGTTCTTCATCAGGAGCCAACAGTGGAGTGCGTTTGATCCGTCTCAGATAGTCGTTGAGACCATCGCCGGCAGCGTTCCTGCTCGGACGAGTTTTATGCATATTCCCTCAGAAGAGTTGGTCTCGTTGGCTTCTATTTGTTAGGCGTTTTATTCACTTATTCATGCTAGAACGCATCCACTGGACCCGAGGATGGCAGACAGCTTGTCAGCATGTTTATGTGATACATGCGCTTTCCTTGCCTCCGGCTTGCTGGCTTGATGAAGGTGCGCAGACCATTGCTGGTTGGCTCCCAAAGGGAGCGGATCTTTGCACCAACCCAGTGGAACGACCCAGCGCGGCTCCTGTGTTGCTGATGTGTTCCTGCTGGCGAAGACCCATCAGAAGCGATTCCTCTTCCCCATTCAGTCCATGCCATTGAGCTGGGATGCCCTCTGCTGTCCTCTCCCCTGAGCTAGCTACCCGCTTCTTTTAGACTGAACCGCCCATCAAGCCGTCCTCGACGTCTGTAGTGATTCCGCAATCATTGTAGGCCGATGCTGGCGGGAATCCCGGATCTTGCAGCCATTCCACCAGCAGACGTCGAACCTGGCTGGCTGAGGCCAAGGGCGATAGAGCTGATGTGATGGCAGAGTCTGCCAGAATCTCTTGCTGGAGATCTTCCAGAGCGCAAGAGATGACTCGATGCAATACATAACTCCTGGAATCGAGTTCACCGAGTTGACTGCGTCGTCTTTCTGTCATCATTCAGGAGAAATTCAGAGCTTAGGCAGCAGAGTGACTTGTAGTGCAGTGCTGGCGAGTGAATCTCTAGGCAGCGAGGCCCACTCGGAGTTTCAAGTTGTGAGGTCTGGTCAGGCCATGGTCACGAGATTGTCTGAAACAATGACTTTCATGGGAGTGGAGCAAATCTTGTGCCCATATCTGGAAGGGGCGTAGTCGACCGCTGTACGGAGGGTTTCCAGGTAAACAGTCAGAGTGCCCTCAACACTGGTTCCCAAGGCTTCCGCAACGTGCTGTATCACGTCGACAGTCCCTGGAGAAAGACTGAGTTCAACGATTAGTTTATCCATGCCGTTTTCTTCCCTTCCTCTTCAGGATAGTCAGAGAGATGTGAGAGGGATATCGTCGATCTGCCGTCGATTCGAGGCTGATCTGCGGGGTGTTCGGCTCAGGTATGCCGATTCTGAGCACTGTTGCGTTTTGGCCAGGCATGAATGGGGGTTGCCCCCTACTGTCTGCGGCCGCGATAGCCGCCAGCCTGGTCCATGCCTCGCTGCTGGCATGCCATCAAGGCGCAACAGCGTTAGGTTGAGTCTGTAAGGGGTGCGGTCCCATTGATGCTCAATTGGCCCGCCCTGCTGGTCGCACGCAATGACCGATCGTTTCTTTTGATGGAGTCAAGGAGAGGAAGCGACCATGAGAAGTGAGCATCGAGTTTCCTCTGCTTTCCGCTCTCCCGTACGCATCAGTATCACCATCCCAGACAGCGTTCATGAGGGATTGGCTCAGATTGCCAACGAACAAGGGCGATCCCCTTAGCAATCTGGCGGCCTATCTGCTGGAGTGGGCCCTCTCAGAAGAACAGAACTGCCAGTTGATTCTTCATCAGATTTCATCAGAGGGGCGCCCCTCACCTGCTGGACTGCCGATGCACCAGCCGTCTTCTCAAGGTCAGGACACCCAGCCTGATCGGGATTGACCACGGGATCCAAGCCCTGGCTCCAGACTGGGACCGCATCAAGCCCTGACCAGCCCCTCTCAGGCGTCAAGCACGGCCACGCAGCGGCCGCAGAGGCTGGGGTGGGAGGCATGGGAGCCGATGTCGGTTTCCATGTGCCAGCAGCGCTCGCATTTGCGGCCTTCGGCGCGGGCGATCCGCACAGTGATGCCCCCTTCGCTGGCTTCAGCCAGCGGATCAGCCAGGGCTGGAGCGCCGTCTTTGCGCAGCTCCAGCTTCGAGACGATCAGCCAGTCGGCCAGGTTGTCCACGGAGGGATGGGGGCTGCCCTGCAGTAGCTCCAGCGCGGCGTCGAGGGCTGCGGCGCGATCGCCGTTCCCCAGTTCCAGCTCCACCCGGGCCTCCAGGGAGGCCCCCAGATCAGCGGTGGTGCGGCAGCTCTCCAGCTGGCGGTTCACCTGCCCGCGCAGCTCCAGTAGCGGCCGCAGCGGCTCCACCAGGGCCGCCTCACCCCAGGTGGCCGGCGCGGTAGGCCAGCCCCGCTCGAATACCGAGCGCTCCGTCACCGGATAGGGCAGGTTCTGCCAGATGTCTTCGGCCATGTGGCAGAGCACCGGCGCGATCAGGCCCGCGAGCCGCTCCACCACCAGGGCCAGCACTGTCTGGCAGCTGCGGCGGCGGAAGTCGCTGGCCCCGCTCACGTACAGCCGGTCCTTGGCGATGTCGAGGTAGACGTTGGAGAGATCCACCACGCAGAAGTTCTGCAGGGCCTGGAAGAAGCGGTAGAACTCGTAGCGCTCGAAATCGGCGCTCACCACCTCGATCAAACTGGCGGTGCGCTCCAGCATCCAGCGGTCCAGCAGCGGCAGATCGGCGATCTCCACCGCATCACCCCCTTCGGCCGCCGGCCTTGGGTCGAAGTCGTGGAGGTTGCCCAGCAGGTAGCGGGCCGTGTTGCGCACCTTGCGGGTCACATCGGCCAGCTGCCTGACGATGCCCGGCCCCAGCGGCACATCGGCGGAATAATCCACGGAACTCACCCACAGGCGCAGCACATCGGCGCCGTAGGGGGGCTGCTGCTTCTCGTTCTTGCCGCCCTCCACCAGCACGGCTGGATCGACCACATTGCCCAGGGATTTGCTCATCTTGCGACCCTTCTCATCGAGGGTGAAGCCGTGGGTGAGCACCCGCCTGTAGGGGGCCTGGCCGTTGACGGCGACGGAGGTGAGCAGGCTGCTCTGGAACCAGCCCCGGTGCTGGTCGGAGCCCTCCAGGTAGAGATCGGCGGGATAGTTCAGTGGTGGAGTCTCAGCGGTCGCTGACGCGTCCCCGGAGGCCTCGTCGCCAGAATCTGCTGCCTGATCTGCTCCCGTGCCCAGGCCCCCCAGCACTCCTGCCCAGGAGGAGCCGGAATCGAACCACACGTCCATCGTGTCGGTGCCCTTGCGCCACTGGGCCGCTTCGGCGGCGAGGGATGGCGGCAGCAGCTCGGCCTCGTCCTTCTCCCACCACACATCGGAGCCGTGCTCGGCGATCAGGGCCTCCACGTGGGCGAGGGTGCCGGCATTGAGCAGGGTCTCGCCGCTGTCTCGGTGGTAAAAAACGGGGATGGGCACGCCCCAGGTGCGCTGGCGGCTGATGCACCAGTCGCCGCGGTCGCGCACCATCGCCTCGATGCGGTTGCGGCCGCTGGCGGGCAGCCAGTCGACGGCGGCGATGGCCTCGAGGGCCTGGGCGCGGAAGCCCTCCACCGAGGCGAACCACTGCTCGGTGGCGCGGAAGATCGTCGGTTTCTTGGTGCGCCAGTCGTAGGGGTAGCGGTGCTCGTAGGGCTCATGGCGCAGCAGGGCGCCGGCGGCCTCGAGGGCGGAGATGATGGCCGGGTTGGCGTCCTTGAGCACATTGAGGCCGGCGAAGGGGCCGGCTTCGGCTGTGAGGGTGCCGGCTTCATCCACCGGGCAGAGCACGGGCAGGCCGGCCTTGCGGCCGGTGATGAAATCGTCGACCCCGTGGCCCGGTGCCGTGTGCACTAGGCCGGTGCCCGCTTCGGTGGTGATGTAATCGCCGCCGATCACCACCGGGCTGGTGCGATCGAGGAGGGGATGGCGGTACTGGGCCCCCTCCAGTTCCGCGCCCCTGAGGCTGAGCAGGGGTTCGAGCTCCAGCTGCAGGCTGCTGCGCAGGCTCTCCACCAGCTCGGCGGCCACGATCAGGTGGCGGCTGGTGCGATAGCCGTTGGCTCCTTGATCGCCCACGCGGCAGAGGGCGTACTCCAGGGAGGCGTTCACCGAAACCGCCAGGTTGGCGGGCAGGGTCCAGGGGGTGGTGGTCCAGATCGCCACCGCCAGATCGCCTTCAGCCGGCGTGGTGGCCGCTTCGGCAGTAGTGAGGCCAAGGGCGGTGAGTCGGGCGCCGAGCCCTCCGGGTAGGGCCACCACCGGGAAGGCCACGTAGACGCTGGGGGAGGTGTGGCCGTCGGGGTACTCCAGTTCCGCCTCGGCCAGGGCGGTGCGGGAGCTGGGGCTCCAGTGCACCGGCTTCAGGCCCCGGTAGATGTGGCCGGCGAGCACCATGCGGCCGAACACACCGATCTGGGCGGCCTCATAGGCCTTGTTCAAGGTCAGGTAGGGCTGCTCCCAGTCGGCCCAGATACCCCAGCGCCTGAAGCCCGCCTTCTGGCCCTCCACCTGCTCGAGGGCATAGGCGTGGGCACGGCGGCGCAGGTCGATCGGCGTGAGCGCGGAGCGCTCGGCACTGGAGAGGCTCTGCAGCACCTTGAGCTCGATCGGCAGCCCATGGCAGTCCCAGCCCGGCACGAAGCGGGCCCGCCGGCCGCGCAGCAGGGCGTACTTGTTGAGGATGTCCTTGAGGATCTTGTTGAGGGCGTGGCCCACGTGCAGGGGCCCATTGGCGTAGGGAGGGCCGTCGTGGAGGGTGAACACCTCGCCGGGATTGCCGCGGCTGAGCCGCTGGTAGAGGTCGAGCTCCGCCCAGAACGCCTGCAGCTCCGGCTCACGGGTTTTGGCGTTCGCCCGCATCGAGAAGGGCGTCTGCAGCAGGTTGAGGGTGTCCTTGTAGGAGACCGGGCTGACTGTCACGGCTCCGGGAGGGCAGCAAGGGCGAATTATCGACCCCAGCCCTCAGGGTCTGTCGTCGTCATCGGTCGTCGGCTCGGCGCCGGCTTCCCCAACGGCGGCTGCAGCGGCGTCCGCCGCTGGCCCCTGAACTGAATCCACCACTGGGGAAGCGTCTGGGCTCTGTGCACCTGCCTGCTCGACCAGCTGCTCGATTTCGGCGAACGACTCCACGGTGGTCACGTTGGTGTCGCTGGCTTCGGGCTCGGGACGCACCCAGCGCTTGCCGCTGGTCTGGACCTTGGCGCTGGCTTCGCGCCGCTCTTTGAGCCAGGTGCTCAGGACCCCCAACTTGGATCCCGCCAGGGCGATCAGCCCCATCAGGGCGGCGCTGAGTTGTTGCAGGCTGGTGCGCCAGCGCTCCACGCCGGTGAGGCGTACCTGCTCTTCGCGACTGAGCTGGCGCCAGCGGCCCAGGCTCACCTCCGTGCTCAGCCGGCCGATCAGCAGGCCGCCGCAGAGCACGGCCAGCATCGGGGCCCCGCTGAGGCGCTCGGCGCTGGTGACCAGCACCAGGCCCAGCACCAGCACCAGGGCGCCCCATACTGAATCGCGGGGGCGGCTGAGCTCGGGCACCAGCAGCGGCAGCAGCAGCACCAGCAGACCGGCAAGAAGTGCCAGGGATCCACCGAGGGTGGCGAGCATGGCGACGGAAGCGGCGGTGCGGCCATTCTGAGCCGCTCGATAGAGTTGGGTTACGCCCACCTGGCGGAATTGGTAGACGCGCTGGTTTTAGGTACCAGTGGCTTCGGTCGTGGGGGTTCAAGTCCCCCGGTGGGCATCGCTGAATCAGCGCAGTTGCAGGGCCAGTGGTGCGAAGGCCACCAGGCCGCCGCCGAGGGCCAGGGCCACTGCCAGCCTGGTTGTGACGCTGCAGGGGAGACGGCGCAGCACCAGCACCGTGCCACCGCTCACCAGCAGCGAGCCCACGAAGGCCCCCAGCCACCAGGAGAGGGAGTTGTGATCACTGGGTGCTTCCAGCCCGTGCAGCATGGCGTGCACGGCCACGGCGGCGGCCACCAGGCCCCCCCAGAGGCTGAGCCGTGGGCTGGACCCCTGGCGCTCGGCCCAGAGGATTGAGCCGGCCACGACGGTGATGGCCAGGGCCGCCAGAAGCTCCGCGAAGGGCAGGCTACCGCCCATCGCTCCGAACACGCCACCGGCCACGGCGCCCGCCAGGGCCCAGAGCAGCAGGGTGGAGGAGATGGCGGCGGAGGCGGCGCCCACACCGATCAACAGCAGCAGGTGGTCGAGGCCGGTGAGGGGGTGCAGGAAGCCAGAGCCGATGCCCCCATGGGCGAAGCCATGGGCCTGGGCCGGCTGGGCGGCCAGGGCAAAGGCCACAGCGGCCAGGCCGCCGTAGAGGGCGAGGGAGGTGGTGCTGGTGCTGGGAGCTCGGTTCATCGTGGGGGAACGGTCCGCGCCGGTGGGTTGGGGAACTGAGACGGCGAGCGTTCTGACTGAAGGGACGCCCAGGGGGAACCCAATCACAGCTGCGGGACAGTGCCGGATTCGACGGGGCCAGAAGGGCCCCACCACACCGGTCTTTCCTCGTTGCCTCCAGGGTGTGAGCCACTGGAACCGTCGGTTGCATTCTGAACCTTGCTGGCCGGCCTGGCTGTTCCTGGCCTGATCGGCCTGTGCGCCGGCGTCTGCCGTGTTCGCTGGCACTGACCTTGGCCATGCAGCGCACAGTCGACAACGGGCTTGCTGCCTAGCTTCCGAGCCATGGACACGTCTTTGACTAACGCTCACGGCGCCGCCCCTGAGCCGATCCCGTTGCTCCCCCTCGGGGTCTGCATCGATGAGCCCTGGGCTTCGGGGCAACGCAAGCGCTACCTGGCCAGCCTGGACCCGGCCCTCGGTACCGCTCAGGCCTGGACCCCCGCAGGGCTGGAGGCCAACCGCTGACGGCCCTCCGCCGTTGCCTGGATCGGGGCCTCGATCAGGGTTTGGGCCACGAAGGGTGAGGTCATCGCCCGCAGCAGGGCGCTGTAGTTGAGATCGAAGCCCAGCTCCGCTCCCACCGCCACGGCCACGGAGCCGGTGTCGAGCACCAGATGGTCACTGCTGGCCCCCAGCAGGGTCATGCCCGCCGGCAGCGTGAGCCCTGCGGCATCCACATCCTGAAGGCCCAGGGCCACCAATGCCCGCCAGCGCTCGCCCCGATCAACCCGGGCGGGCGGGGCGCCGAAGGCTCCCTGCTGGCATTGGCCCCAGGGCAGGGTGGGTTTGAGATTGGCTTCGATCACCTCGGCCACCAGGCGGAAGGCATCGGTGCGCAGACCAGGAATCGGGCGGCGCTGCAGCGGTTCGCGGCCCAGCAGGATCGCCTCGCCGAGGCGCAGATTGTTGATCCTCCCCGGCGTCCCTCCGGTAAACAGCCAGGGGAGATTGGCGGAGTTTCCGCCCGACACCAGCGGCAGCACGAGGCCGAAGCGGGTCTCCAGACCCGTGGCCAACGACGAGAGCTGGGCCATCGAGGCCTGGGAGGGCACCACGCCGTTCTGACAGGCCAGGTTGGCGCCGATGCCGATCAGGTCCAGGCCGGGCAGGCGCAGCAGGCCCGCCGCAATCCCCTCCAGCCGCTCCGGCAGGATCCCCTCGCGTAGATCGCCCAGCTCCACCATCAGCACCACACCGTGGCGATGGTCCTGATCGATCGCCGCCGCCGAGAGCAGGTCCAACACCGCCGGCTCGGTGTTCAGACTGATGTCGGCCTGGGCCACCACCTGGGCCACCTGGCTGGGCATGGGCGAGCGAATCAGGGTCAGTGGCAGGGTCAGGCCGCTGCGCCGCAGGGCCGCCAGGGTTTCGATGCGCGGCTCGCCGATCCCACTCACCCCGGCCGCCGCCAGCACCGCCGCCACCTGGGGCAGCCCCAGGGTGGCTTTGGTGATGGCCGTGAGGGACACCCCCCTGGCGGTGAGGCGAGCCACCAGGCTGCGGGCGTTGTGGGCGATGCGGTCGAGGTGGATCTCCAGCCTCGGGGCGCTCAAGAGCCGAGGCGGGCGGCTGTGGGTTGCAGCTCGGGGAAGGCGCCGACCACCATGTCCACCAGGCGTTGCGGGGAGCGCTTGAGGGCATCGGTGGCGGGCAGACCCAGCTCGATCCCGTAGAGGGCGATTGCTGCGGTCACTTCCGCTTCGCCCATGCCTTCGTGGTTGAGGCAGAGACCGATCACCCGTGTGGAGGCGAAGGTCTCGATCAGGGCGATCTCGCTGGCCGGCGTTGGCATCGGGATCTGGGGGAAATCGCTCAGCCAGTGGCGCATCGGCGCGTGCTGCAGGAGCACGGCCTGGGGCTGCGATCCCCGCAGGATGTAGGCCGAGCTGAGGTAGGCCGGGTGACTGAGCGCCCCCTGGCCTTCGATCACGATCACCTCTGGATGCTCCGCCTCCCAGGCCTCCACCACCGCGGCCTCCACTTCGCCGGAGGCGTACTGGCAGGGAATCGCATCGAGGGCGAGGCCATGGCGGGCCCCCTGCATCAGTCCGGTCTGGCCGGTGCCCACCATCACCGCCTTGATGCCGGCGTCGTTGAGGGCCCGGGTGAGGATCACGGCCGTGGTGCGTTTCCCCACCGCCCCATCCGTGCCGAGCACGGCGATGCGGCGGCAGGGAAGAGAGGAGATACGGCCGCTGAACATGCGCAGATCGCTCAGGCTCGGTGGCCGCCGGATGTCGCTGATGCTGACGTGGTGATCCGCCGCCGTCCTGGCGAATTCGGCATCGTCGTTGAGGAATTCGTGCAGCCCATTGATCAGATGCAAGCCGGCGCGGATGGCGCTCAGCAACACGTGCTTCTGCTCAGGTACGAGCCTGCCGCTGGCCGGAGCCATGCCGACGATCATCAGATCGGCCTTGCCCCCGCACTGGGCCAGGGCCTCGCTGAGATTGGCGCAGACGGGAATGCCCCGGGCCACGCCATCGAGCACCATGCCGGCATCGTTGCCGGCCATCTGGCTGTCGATCACCGCCAGAATGCGGTAGGCCTCTGAATGGCGCACCAGGCCATTGGCGGTCTTGCCGTCAATGCGGCCGAAGTTGCCTTCGCAATAAATGATCGCCGTGGGATTCGGCGGCAAGCCAACTCCCGCTCGTAGAGGGTTGGTCATTCGATGGCACTCCTGATATCGGGCTCAGAGGAGGCGACCGAATGGTCCGCTCGGACCAGATCGAAGCGGGGATACCAGCGGTCTCCGCTAAGTGTGGCGAGCTGCTCCAGCCTAGGGCAGCCCTCAGAACAGCGGCTCAGCCCTTCCAGCCGGCCAGGCGTGAGGCCGCCGCGGAGCGGGCCAGGGCGCGGGCCGCCGGCAGCGCCGGCCCCAGGCAAAGGGAGCTGAAGGGCGGCAGGCAACGGCTGCGCAGCCAGGCCCCCCAGCGGAATTCATGGAAGGGGATCAGCGGTGCCGGCGCGATCACCCGCTCCTGCTTCAGCTTCCAGACCAGGCTGCGGTAGGGGTCGTCTTCGAGCTCCAGCAGGCTCTGGGGCAGCCGCTCGGGCGGCCAGGGGCCTTGGCCGCGGCCGTCGTGCAGGTAGAGCCAGCCACGCTCGGCCAACGCCTCCAGCACCAGCTGCGGGTGGTCGTGGGGCAGTTGCAGCACCACATAACCGAAAGCGGTGGCCTCGGGCTCGATCTCCAGCAGGCTGCGCAGGCGGTGATGGCGGTCCACCATCCAGTGGGTGCCGGATCGGGCCCGCACCAAGGGCACAGGTTTGCGCCTGAGGTAGCGCCGCCGTTCCTTGCGCGACTCAGCGGCGAACTCAGCCTGGCGCTGGCGGATCTCGGCCAGGCCGATGCAGAGCTGCGTGGGCCGGAGCTCGGCCACCGCCACCTCCACCAGGCTGTCCGGCCCCTCGGGTGGCGGCGGCAGGGGGTCGTAGGGGGAGAGTGGCAGCACCATGGCGACGATGGCTCAGCGCAGCTGATCGCGCTTCAGGTGAACCCGGATCAGCTTTTCATCCATCAGCCCCAGCCGGGCCGTGGGGGCTTCGTTGCAGCGGTTGAACAGTTCCACCAAGGCAGCGGCTGAGAAGCTGTGCCCCCGCTCCTGAGCCAGCCGCGCCACGTCCTCGGCTGACTCCACCAGATTCAGCGCTTCGCGCAACTCCCCGTCGGAGTTGATTTGGGCGAGAAAAGCAAAGATGTCGTCGCGGTCCTGGCTCATGACCTGCAGTGGATTCGGCCGTTCCACTCTCCACCCCGGCAGGCGGTTGACCGCCCGACGGTCGGGGGTTTCATCGGCTTGGGCGGTCTGTGGCGACGACAGGCTACCCCTGAGAATGAATCCAGATCTTGAAGCAAGCTTAACCAGGCCATAAATTGTGCGGGGTGGGCTCGTTGCTATGCAGTAATCGCCCCCCTTTGGCGCTTGTGATGACCTTCGCGAAGAAGGCCTTTGTCTTCAGTGTTCTGACCGCGCTTGGTGCTGGTGCCGCCGCTACGGCTCAAAACACCCTCAACGGTGCGGGAGCCACCTTCCCCTCTCCCTTCTACCAACGGGCCTTCTCTGATCTGGCCAGTGGCGGTGGCCCTCAGGTCAATTATCAGTCGGTTGGCTCCGGAGCCGGCGTGCGCCAGTTCATTGCCGGCACGGTTGATTTCGGTGCCACTGATGAGCCGATCGGCTCTGCCGATGCCGCCAAGGTGAAGCGGGGTGTGGTGCAACTTCCCACAGTGGGCGGCACGATTGCCATCGCTTACAACAAGCCGGGTTGCGCTCTCAAGCTCACCCAGAAGCAGGCGGCTGAGGTCTTCTTGGGGGTGATCAGCGACTGGAAGCAACTCAAGTGTGCCCCCGGCAAGATCACCGTGGTGCATCGCTCCGATGGCTCCGGCACCACCTTCGCTTTCACCAACTCCCTCTCCGCCTTCTCGCCGGCTTGGAAGAGCAAGGTGGGTGAGGGCAAATCGGTGAAGTGGCCCGTGGGTGTGGGCGGCAAGGGTAATGAGGGCGTCGCCGGTGTGGTTCAGAACACCCCGGGTTCCATCGGTTACCTCAATCAGGCTTTCGTCAAGGGACCGATCAAGGCGGCAGCCCTGCAGAACAGGGCGGGCAAGTTCGTGATGCCCAACCTGAAGAGTGGTGCGGCGGCCCTGAACAACATCCGCCTCAACGCCAGCCTCGCCGGCGAAGATCCCAATCCCGCCGGTGCTGACAGCTACCCCATCGCCACCCTCACCTGGGTGCTGGCGTACAAGAGCGGCAATGGTGCCAAAGCTCCGCGCATTCGCCAGGCGATTGCCTTCCTGCTGAGCCCCAAGGCCCAGGGCAAAGCCGATGACCTCGGTTATGTCCCCCTGCGCGGCACGGTGCTCAATTCGGCCAAGAAGGCCGTAGGCAACATCGGCTCCTGAGGCCATGGCCCCTTGGGGCCCGGGGGGCGGTGAATCCTTAGTCAAGGGTTAACCGCCCCCTTCTCTTGTCTTTGCTTTCCTGTCGGTCGTCGTCCATACACTCCGTGGTGTCAGCGGAGATAGGCCATGGTTTCAACTCCCTTTCGCGATGCGGGCCGCAGCGATGCGATCCGTGAGGTACTGGAAACCAGTTACCGGCAGCGGCAGCTCCTGCACATCGGCGCCGGCAGCGCGGTTCCGCTACTGAAGAACACCATCTGGCTGGTGGTGCGCGGCATGGTCAAACTCGAAGCCGTGACCATCCACGGCGATCCGCTGCTGCTCGGCCTGGCCGGCCCGAATGAGCCCTTCGGTGAACCCCTCACCAACGTTCAGGCCTATGAGGCCTGCACCCTCACCGATTCCGACCTGCTCTGCCTCACCTGTGCCGAGATCGAGCAGGCGCCCCATCTGGCCATGGCGGTGATGCAGGCCGTGATCAGCCGTCACCGCCAGGCGGAAACCCTGCTCTCCCTGCTGGGGCTGCGGCGGGTGGAGGAGCGGGTGCGCGGTTTCCTGGAACTGCTGGCCCAGGACTACGGCCAGGCCTGCGAAGACGGTCTGCGCCTCAACCTGCGCCTCACCCATCAGGAGCTGGCCAGTGCCCTCTCCACCACCCGCGTCACGGTCACGCGGGTCATCGGCTTGCTGCGCGATGAGGGCTGGCTCAAGATCGATGGCCAGCGCCATCTGGTGATCAGCCACCTGCCTCGGATGGCCTAATTTGAGTGTTCAGCTCGCGGGCTCGGACGATCCCATGCCCCGCCTGCTCATCGTTGATGACGACGACGGCATCCGCCACACGCTTGAAGAGGCACTGGCACAGGAGGGATTTGAGGTGGCCTGCGCCGCCGATGGTCGGCAGGCGATTCAGCAGATTGATGCGTCCCAGCGCCAGGGTTCAGCCAGCTTCGATCTGGTGTTGCTGGATCTGATGCTGCCCGGGGTCGGCGGCCTGGATGTGTGCCGTCATCTGCGCCGCGGTGATGCCCACACGCCGATCCTGATGGTGAGCGCCCGCGACACGGAAACGGATCGGGTGCTGGGGCTGGAGCTGGGCGCCGACGACTACCTGGTCAAGCCATTCGGGCTGCGCGAGCTGGTGGCCCGCTGCCGCGCCCTTCTGCGCCGCAGCCAGCAGACCCTGGAGCGCTTCCCTGTCGGCGAGATCATTCACCATGGGGAGCTGAGTCTTTTCCCCGATGAGTTCCGTATCACCCGCGGGGGGGCAACGGTGAACCTCTCCCCGAAGGAATACCGGCTGGCGGAGTTCTTCATGCAGAACCCGGGCCGCGTCTGGAGCCGCAACCAGTTGATCGATCAGGTCTGGGGCACCGACTACGTGGTCGACACCAAGACCGTGGATGTGCACATCCGCTGGCTGCGGGAGAAGCTCGAGGTCAATCCCTCAGCGCCCGAGCACATCCTCACGGTGCGGGGCTTCGGCTACCGCTTCGGTTGAGCCCGGGGCCATGACCCTGCTGCTGGCCCTGGGCCTTGGCATGCTGCTCGGCTGGCTGATCGCCCGGGGCCGTGGGCCCCGCTGGGGGCGGGGCGAGGCCGATGAGAGGAGCATCAGGCCGCTGCTGCCGGGGCTGGGGCGGCTGCAGTTGCTGGCCTGGCTGGAGGGGGCACCCCAAGGCTGGCTGGTGCTCGACGCTCAGCAGCGCATCCAGGCGATCAACCCGCGGGCGGAGCGCCTGCTGCAGCTCCCCGCCGATCGACTGGTGCGGGGGGAGCCCCTGCGCGCCGTGATTCAGCAGATGGATCTCGAGGAGGCGATCCGGCTGGTGGGTCGCCGCGGCCGGCCCCAGCGGCTGGAGTGGTGCCAGGGCAACGAGCCGCTGGAGGCCGTGCTGCTGGCGGGTGGTGAGGGCTGGGTGGCGCTGTGGATCAACAGCCGGCGATCCCTGGAATCCCAGCTGGATCAGCAGAGCCGCTGGGTGAGTGACGTGGCCCACGAGCTCAAGACTCCCCTCACCGCACTGATGCTGGTGGGGGAGCGGCTGGCGACGGAGACAGGCAAGGAGGCTGCCACCACTGGCGCCAGTGGTGGCAGCAGCAGTTCTGTGCTGGTGGATCGCCTGCAGCGGGAGCTCAAGCGGCTGCAGGAGTTGGTGGGCGATCTCCTGGAGCTCTCCCGCCTGGAGAACAGCCTTCCGTTGGATGAGAGCCGCTACGAGGTGCTCGACCTCTGGGAGCTGGCCGATGAGGCCTGGAGCAGCCTCAGGCCCCTCGCCGAAAGCCGCGGCGTCCGGCTGATCACCGGCCAGCGCCAGGCCAGCTTGCTCTGGGCCGATGCCTCAGGGCTGCACCGTGCCCTGCTCAACCTGTTTGAAAATGCCCTGCGCTACAGCCCCGGTGGCGGAGTGGTGGAGCTGAGCGTGGGCAGCAGCGGCCTTTGGTGGGAGCTGGAGGTGCGCGACCACGGACCTGGCCTCAGCCAGCAGGACCTGGAGCATCTGTTCGAGCGCTTCTACCGGGGTGACCCGTCGCGGGTGCGCAGCCAGCAGTCCGGCAGTGGCCTGGGCCTGGCGATTGTGCAACAGATCGCTCTCACCCATGGCGGCCGGGTGCAGGCCCGCAACCATCCCGACGGCGGCGCCGCGATCGAGCTGGTGCTGCCCAAGGGGGTCTGAGCGGCCTCAGGGGCAGGGTTTGGCGAGAGTGCCCCAGTTGGCCACCAGATCGGCCAGCCAGGCCTGCAGGGCTTTCAGGATTTCGGGGCGCAGGCGGTAATAGACCCAGCGACCCTCCTTTCGGTCGGCCAGCAGCCCCGCCTGTTTGAGCACCTTGAGGTGAAACAAAAGCTTCGACTGGGCCAGGCTCAGGTCGGTGACCAGATCACAGACGCCAGCGCTCACCGCCGGCCAGGGACTGTGGATCACCTGCAGTCGCACAGGATCTCCCCAAAGGGCTCCTGAGCGGTCGTGCGGTGTTCCAGGGGTTGATCACCTCCAAACCGCGATCAGCGCGGATCGTCAGGGTTGACCTTGGTGGTCGCCTGGCAAGCAGCGCACCCCGAGCAGACAACTTTCCTGAGGGGTCCCGGCGCCCGTGATGTCTGGTTCGTGGTGGCCCCGCCGGTGTTCCTGCAGGCGGCCCTGGGTTGGAAGTACTGGGAGGTGGGTGGCGCCCTGGGCCTCTGGGTGATCGGCTACGGGATCATTCAGGCCTCAGTGCCGGCCCTGCGGCGCAGCTGGGGCATAAGTGGCCCACCAGGGGCGTCTGCTGTGCAGTTCTGGAGCGCCGTGTTGACGGCCATCCCCGGCCTGATCGTCATCAGCCTGTGGCGCGAGGTGGGTAATCCCGGGGTGGCGCTGGTGGTGGGCCTGGCGGCCTTTCGGTGCGGTGTTCGCTATGAATTCCTCGATCAACAGCTCCATGGTGCTGGCCTACACCGATGCCGAATCGGTGAGCCTCAACGTGGGCTTCTATTACATGGCCAATGCGGCCGGCCGGCTGCTGGGCACCTTGCTCTCCGGCGCCCTGTTCCTGGCTGGTGAGCTTGCGCCTGCCCGTGCTGGCCCGGCAGCAGCCTGGCTGGTGCCCGTAAGGTGGGGAGCCGTTTGTTGAGGCGTGGTCTGCGGCGATGACCCAAATGTTGGCCCTGTCGCCGGAACCTGCCATCGATCCTTCGCCCTCAGGCGCCTCCATCCGCTCGGTGCCGAAGGAGTTCCTCGATCCACCCGCGGCCTGGAACCCCACCGTGGGTCTGTTTCTTGGCGGCTACGGGCTGGCGGCGCTCACCATCTGGGGCTGGTTCGTGCCCCAGTGGCCGCTACCGCTGCTGCTGGGCCTGGGTTTCCTGGCCCTGCACCTGGAGGGCACCGTCATCCACGACGCCTGCCACAACGCCGCCCACCCCAGCCGCTTCTGGAATGCGCTGATGGGCCATGGTGCCGCGCTGCTGCTGGGCTTCAGCTTTCCTGTGTTCACCCGGGTGCATCTGCAGCACCACGCCCACGTCAATGATCCGAAGCGCGACCCCGATCACATCGTCTCCACCTTCGGGCCGCTATGGCTGATCGCCCCGCGCTTCTTTTATCACGAAGTTTTCTTCTTCCGCCATCGCCTCTGGCGTAAATGGGAGTTACTGGAGTGGGGCGTGGCCCGCGCAATTTTCATTTCGATTGTGCTGGCCGCCTTCAAATTCAACTTTGAGCCGTTCATCTTCAACTGCTGGTTCGCGCCAGCTCTGATGGTGGGCGTCACCCTCGGGCTGTTCTTTGATTACCTTCCCCACCGCCCCTTCAAGTCGCGCAACCGCTGGCATAACGCCAGGGTCTATCCCAGTCGGCTGATGAACTGGCTGATCATGGGGCAGAACTACCACCTGATCCATCACCTCTGGCCGTCCATTCCCTGGTTTGAGTATCAACCGGCCTACCGGGCCACCCAACCACTGCTGGAGGCCAAGGGGTCGCCCCAGCGGCTGGGGCTGTTCGAAACCCCCCACGACGGCATCAACTTCCTCTATGACATCTTCCTGGGCATCCGCAGCCACAAACGCCGCCGCAGCCGCCTGCGCCCGATCGCCGCGCTGATGCCTACGTCCCGCTCCCGCCGCCACCTGATCTCGCTGCTGCACCGCACCGCTGTCTCACCGGTGCCGCGCTCCTCCGCCGGCTGAGGCCAGGCAGCCAGTTGGCTTCAGCTGGTGAGGATCTGGGGCACCCGGAAGAAATCGCCCTCGCGCTGGGGGGCCAGCTCCAGCAACTGCTCGCGCACGGGCGTTGGCTCCACCGCATCGCCGCGGGTCACATTGACCACCTCCACCGCCCGGGTGGTGGGGGGAACCCCCTCGGTGTCCACCTGCTCCAGGTGCGCCACGTACTCGAGGATCCGCTCCAGCTGGCCGGTGTAGGTGGCGATCTTGGCCTCAGGCAGATCCAGGCGAGCCAGCTGGGCCACCTTGTGCACGTCGTCGGAGGAAATCTTGCCCATCGAAGCGCTGTTGCTCGTCTGGGCTGAACCTAGCGGCAGCAGCCCAGTCGCCCTGGTCTCATTCGCTCAGGAAGGTCTCCAGATCGGCGCTGAGGGCCTCGGCGGCCAGCTCGAGGAAGCGTTGGCCGTCCTCGGCGCTGGCGAGGTAGGGGTCGGAGCCCATCCGCCCGTCGGGGTGGCGCCGGCGGAAATCCTCCGGCCCGTGGATCGGCCCGGCGGGCGCCGGCTCCGGCAGGGGCCGCTGCTTGGCCGCCAGGCTCGGTTCCAGGTGAAGGGTGAGGGCGATCTCGCTGGGGGTGGCGTGCTGCCCTTCCCGCTTGCCGTAGCGCTCACGCGCCTCACGCATCACCGGCCCGGCCATGAACCAGTTGGCCAGTTGGCAGCGCAGCTCAGGAGCCCCCGCCAGCCCCCGGCTGGCGGCAGTGGCGTAGGCCTCGGCAAAGGCGGCGCGGGTGGTGGCGATGTTGCCGCCATGGCCGTTGATCACGAAGATCCGCTCGAAGCCATGGCGGGCCAGCGAGAGCACCACGTCGTGGATCACGGCCAGCAGCGTGGAGGGCTGGAGGCTGATGGTGCCCGCGAAGCCCAGGTGATGCTCGGCCATGCCGAAGGCCTGGGCGGGGGTGACCAGCACACCGGTGCGGCGCCCCACCTCCAGGGCCACCGCTTCGGCGGTGAGGGCATCGGTGCCGATGGCGCCGGTGGGGCCGTGCTGCTCGGTGGAGCCCAGGGGCACGATCACGCCCCTGCAGCCCTGGAGATACTCCTCCACCTCGGGCCAGCTGCGCAGCTGCAGCCGGATCGCCTCCACGCTGGCGGCGGGGCCCGGCAGCGGGCTGCCGGCCGGCGCTGTGGTCTGGGGCGAGGAGATCGTCACCGGTGGCAGCTCGGCGACGGGGCCGAAACGATGGAACCCCTGAAGTATCCCTAGGATTGACGACATCCGGGCCCCGATCCGCACTCGGCCCGCTGGAGCCGGAACTCAGGATGCTGCACCGCAAGCTGGATCAGTTCTGCAGCGAGAAGCGACCGGTCTGGGTGTTCCTGCGCGATCAGCAGCGCTGGATCGAGCAGGCTCTGGTGGTGGAGATCGCCGGCGATCTGGTCACCCTGCGCTACGACGAGGAGGACGATGACGAACTGCACAGCTGGGAGGAGAGTGTTCGCCTCGATTCGATCGGAGCGGTGAGCACCCGCCTGGCTTTCTTCAGCCGCACCGCCAGGGCCGAGGATCTCGAAACCGCCGAAGACTGCCCCGAATCGGAGCAGTTGCATCGCCAGGGTTGAGCTGAGCGAAGCTCCAGCTCCTGAAGCTGGAGCTCAGGTTCAGTGGGCGGTGCCGTTGCCGTCGTAGTCGTCGCTGTCGTAATACCCACCACGGGTGCCGAAGTAGAGGGTTGTCAGGCAGAACAGACCGCTGCCGAGCAGCAGCACGGTGCCGAGATTGAAGCCGGAGAGAGCGTTGGACACGAAACAGACGCGACAGAGTTCCAGGAACCGACCCGTTGAAGGAGCGGTGAAGCCCACTCTGGCGGCTTTCGCCAGCGGGCCCGCCCCTGGGGCCAGCCCTGGAGCTGGGAGTGTCGATCTGCTGACGCCCGCCTTCTTTGCGCGGGGCGCCCATCTGGTGGGGCCGGATCTGGTGGGCTGTCAGCTGCTGCGCCGCTTCGAGGATGGGCGCTGGCTCCGGGGCCTGGTGGTGGAGACCGAGGCCTACTGCCAGAGCGAGCCCGCCTGCCATGGCCACCGCCGCCGCTCCCCCTCCAACGAAACCCTGTTCGGCCCGCCGGGGCGCTTCTACGTTTACGTCAGTCATGGCATCCATCACTGCGTGAATGTGGTCACCGACCGTGAGGGCTGGGCCAACGGTGTCCTGCTGAGGGCCGTGGCCCTGGCGGGTGAGCCCGAACGCATCGCCGCTGGCCCCGCCCTGCTGGCGCGCCGCTTCGGCCTCGATCGCCGCCACGACAGCCAGCCGCTGGATGGAACCTCCGGGGTGTGGCTGGCGCCGCGGCCGCCGGCCCTGCTGGCCTGGTGGCAGCAGCAGGAGATGCAGGGCCAGATCCCGCTGGTCACCACCACCCGCATCGGTATCAGCCGGGCGCTGGAGCTGCCCTGGCGCTGGTACCTCAGGGCCAGCCGCAGCGTCAGCCGCCGGGCCCGCGGCGACCGCACCTGGGCCCGCGGCCTGGCCCTGGATCCAGCCGCCCTGCTGCCTGCGGCGGCAGCAGCGGAGCTGGAGCCGTGAGCGGCTGGTCCCACCGGCACCTGATCGATCTGGCGGCCTTCAGCCTCGAGGATTTCGCCACCGTGCTGGAGCTGGCCCAGCGCTTCCGGGTGATGCCCGTGAGCGGCTCCCGCAAGCTGCCCGCCCTGCAGGGCCGGCAGGTCGTCAGTCTGTTCTTCGAGCCCAGCACCCGCACCCGCAGCAGCTTCGAGCTGGCGGCCCGCCGCCTCTCGGCCGATGTCCAGAGCTTCTCCCCCTCCTCCAGCTCCCTGAGCAAAGGCGAGAGCCTGCTCGACACCGCCCTCACCTACGTGGCCATGGGCGCCGATGTGCTGGTGGTGCGCCATCGCTGCGCCGGTGTTCCGGCGGCCCTGGCCCGCGACCTCGACCGTGAAAGGCGCAGCGGCGGCCGGCCGGTGGCGGTGCTCAACGGCGGCGATGGACTGCACAGCCACCCCAGCCAGGGGCTGCTCGATCTGTTCACCCTCGCCCGTCACTTCGCCCCGGAGCAGCCCGCACCGGCGGCACTGAGCGGCAAAACGATCGTGATCGTCGGCGATGTGCTGCATTCGCGGGTGGCGCGCTCCAACCTCTGGGCGCTCACCGCCTGCGGCGCCCATGTGGTGCTCTGTGCCCCGCTCACGCTGCTGCCCGAGGCCTTCACCCAGTTCGTTGCGGCCCCGCCCCCAGGTCAGGCCATGGATCCGGTGGTGCAGCGCGGCACGATCCGGATTGAGCGGCAGCTGGAGCGGGCCCTGCCGGGGGCCGATGCCGTGATGACCCTGCGGCTGCAGCGGGAGCGGATGCATCAGCACCTGCTCACCAGCCTGGAGAGCTACCACCGTCGCTTCGGTCTCAGCCAGGCCCGCCTGAAGCTGTGCGGGGCCTCAGTGCCGGTGTTGCACCCGGGCCCGGTGAACAGAGGTGTGGAGATGAGCGGCGACCTGCTGGATGATCCCCACCGCTGCCTGGTGGCGGAGCAGGTACGCAATGGCATACCGATGCGGATGGCCCTGCTCTATCTGCTGGCCGCCCGCGGCGATGAGCTCAGAGAAGCTTGAAGCCCTCCTGCAGCAGTCCGTAGAGCAGGCCGATACGACCCGCATCCACCAGCTGCAGGGTGAGGCGGTCTTGGGGACGCTGCAGCAGTAGCCGGCGGCAGCGGATCGAGAGTTCGATCGGCAGCACGCAGACCAAGGCCGCCAGGGGATCGAGGTAGTCCAGAGCCCCGGTGAGCATGCCCACCGCGCCGCCGAAGAAGAAGGCGCCCAGGCCGGTGATCAGCACCAGCGAGAGCCGCCGCCAGGGATTCTCCGCCCACTGGCGCAGGCGATCCCCCACCAGAACCACCTGACGATGCAACCGGGTCTGCTGCGGGCGGATCACCGAGGGGCCGATGGAAGAACGTGGGGGCCGTTGCTGGGGGACTGGCTGGGCCAACTGAAGAGGACTGGACGTTCCCTACAGGGTTCTCAACAGCCTTCTGCAGCAAGTTTACACCGTTTCAGACCCCCCTGCCAGTCGGGTGCCGGAGCTCAGCTTTCGCTGTCCTTGTTCTTGCGCGAGCCTTTGCCTTCCAGTAGCTCAAGCAGCGCCTCCATCTGGGCCATCACCCCACGTACCTCACCGGCCTCCGGCAGCAGGCCGTCTTCCATCACCCCCTGATGCATCTCGCGGAGTTCCTGGCGGATGTAGCGCAGGTGACTCACCACCTGCTCGCGCTTGGATTGCGACATGGATGGGGCATCCTGTAATGACCTCTCTTTTACCTGATGGCCGGTCTTGGCGGCCCCATCCAGGCCACAACGCCCGGCCCCACTGGGCCCGAGCCGATCACGAACCCCGCAAACAGGCACTGGACAGACCGCCTATTTCTCGCCGAAGCGGGCCTTGGCGGCGCTGTAGAAGCCGAGGTCGATGCTGGTGAGGGAGGCCTCAAGCGCCAGGCTTTCGATGCGGCGACGCACGGCAGGGCGCACGAAGAAAGGCACTTCCTTGAGCCTGGCTTCCGCTTCGGGTGTCCACACCATCCGTCACGTCCAGGGCGGTTCTGGTGGGAAGACTACGGGGCGGATGGTTGATGCCGTGTCTTCGGCAGGTTCCAGTTTCCACAAAGAGTTGAACTGAATCCCAGCTCCTTAATCAACAGCGGCTCTCGATAGTTCCATCGAGAAGACTGGATCGGGTGGCAGCAGAGAAAGAAATGGAGAATAGGGGACTCGAACCCCTGACCTCTGCGGTGCGATCGCAGCGCTCTACCAGCTGAGCTAATTCCCCTAGGGGGTATCCCTGGGGGCAATTTATCACCGCTGATTCGCCGTTGATCGCCTCTGGATCCTCCCCGCTCGCCCCGCCCTCGCCCAGGGGTGGACCTGATGCGCTGAAATTGAGGGGTGCTTCTCTCCACTGGCCCTGTGTCCGCAACCCCGATCACGCCTGAGCGGTTGGCTGCCTTCGATGAGGCAGCCATCGCCGAGCTGGCCCAGCGCCTCGACGACGACGACTACCCCAACCCCTTTGAAGCCCTGCAGGACTGGCACCTGATCCGGGCCCTGGCGATCCATCGACCGGACCTGGCGCATCCTTATGTGCATCTGGTGGACCAGGAACCGTTCGATGAGGAGTGAGCAGGATCCCCTGGCCGGCTGCAGGATCCTGGTGGCCATCAGCGGCAGCATCGCCGCCGTCAAGCTGCCCGCCCTTGTCAGTGCCTTGGTCCAGCGCGGCGCCCAGCTCCGCTGTGTGCTCACCCCCAGTGCCGCCCGGCTGGTGAGTCCGGTGGCCCTGGCCAGCCTCAGCCGTTCCCCCTGCCACCTCGACGAGGACCAGTGGAGTCACCGGGCGCCCCGCCCCCTGCACGTGGAGCTGGCCGAGTGGGCCGAGCTGGTGCTGCTGGCTCCTCTGAGCGCCACCAGCCTGGCCCGCTGGGTGCAGGGCAGCGGCGACACCCTGCTGGCCAGCACCCTGCTGGCCACGGAAGCCCCGGTTCTGGCCGCCGCCGCCATGAACACGGCCATGTGGCGTTCCCCCGGTGTACGGCGCAACTGGCAGGACCTGCAGGGCTTCGAGCGGGTGCTGCCCCTGGGGCCCGCCGCCGGTCTGCTGGCCTGCGACCGCCAGGGGGCCGGCCGGATGGCCGATCCGCAGCAGCTGCTTCTGGGGCTGGAAACCCTGCGCCTGCATGGCTGGCGCCGCGACTGGGAGGGGCGGCGGCTGGTGGTGAGCGCCGGCCCCACTCGCGAATGGCTGGATCCCGCCCGCTGCCTCACCAACCCCAGCAGTGGCCGGATGGGGGTGATGCTGGCCCAGGCCGCCCGCCTGCGGGGGGCTGAGGTCGACCTGGTGCACGGCCCCCTCAGCCTCGATCCGCTGCTGCTGGAAGGTCTGCATGCTCACCCCGTCGAGAGCGGTGCGGCCATGGGCGAGGTCCTGAAGCAGCTGCAACCGGCGGCTGATGCGGTGGCCATGGCTGCGGCCGTGGCCGATCACGGCCGTGCCGCACCCGAACTCCAGAAGCTCAGCAAGCAGGACCTGCTCGCCAGCCTCGGTGCCGGCTGGTGTGAGGTGCCGGATCTGCTGGCCCAGCTGGTGACTCGTCGCGGCGCCGGCCAACGGATCCTGGGGTTTGCCGCCCACTCCGGTGAGGTGCTTCCCCAGGCGCGGGCGAAGTTTCAGCGCAAGGGCTGTGATCTGCTCTTCGCCAATCCGATCGACCAACCGCAGGCCGGCTTCGGGGTGACCAGCAATGAGGGCTGGCTGCTGGGTCCGGGCGAGCGGGAGCTGCGCATCCAGTCGGCCGGCAAGTTCGCCGTGGCCCATCAGCTCATCAGCGCCCTCGGGGCCCTGCTGGATCCGCTCACGCCGCCAGCGGGGGCTCCTCGTGAAGGCCTTGCCGGCCGTCGCTCTGGAGCAGATCCATAAAGGTGCGCAGCTGCAGGCGGGGGATGTAGGGCCAGCCACCGCTGCGCTCCATGGCCCTGAGCAGGGCGAACAGCTGTTGGCGGTCCTCCGGCAGGCTGCGGCGGAAGGCGCCGTCCTGAATCGAGCGATGCAGGGTTTCCAGCTCCCGCAGCAGGGTCAGCAGCACCTCGGGCTGCCCTTCGAGCCCTTCGGCGAGCTGGTGCAGGTCCTGAGCCAGTGCCCCCATGGCCTGCAGGGGATCCTGAGGCTCGCGGGGAGCGTTGAAACCTTCGGTCATGACTGCCGTGTCGCGTCCCGTCCTACGGGTTGTTGAGAGCCGCAACATGGTATCGGGACTCGGGTTTTTCATCTGTAGGATCGCCGCTGGCGCACCCATCACCAAGGTTTCACCCTGCTTGTGCGGCTTCTCCCAATGAGTTTTCGACCCCTGCTGGCCCTTGTGCTGGCGCTCTGCCTAACGCTGGTCACAGCGTGCGGTGGCGGTGCCAAAGCCGTTGAACGGGCCAATGTCACCTACGACGACATCGTCAACACCGGCAAGGCCAACGACTGCCTGTCCCTTCCGGACTCGGCCCGCGGCTCCATCCCCCTGGATCCATCCGTCCGCTATCAGCTGCGTGAAATCTGCCTTCACCCCAGCGAAGTGTTCGTGAAGGGTGAACCGGCCAACAAGCGCCAGGAGGCTCAGTTCGTGGCGGGCAAGATCCTCACCCGCTACACCTCCAGCCTTGATCAGGTCTACGGCGATCTCAAGATCGATGGCGACCAGCTCACCTTCAAGGAGCTGGGCGGCATCGATTTCCAGCCGATCACCGTTCTGCTCCCTGGTGGTGAGGAAGTGCCCTTCACCTTCTCCAGCAAGCAGCTGATCGCCAAGGCCGTTGGATCATCCATCAGCCCCAGCACGGATTTCGAAGGCCCCTACCGGACCCCCAGCTACCGCACCAGTAACTTCCTTGATCCCAAGGGCCGTGGCCTCACCACCGGCTACAGCAGTGCCGTCGGTCTGGTGCCCGCCGGTGACGACGAAGGCCTCAACAAGGAAAACGTCAAGCAGTACGTCGATGGCACCGGCACCATGAACCTCTCGATCACCAAGGTCGACAGCGTCACCGGCGAGTTCGCCGGCGTGTTCTCGGCGGTGCAGCCCTCCGACACCGACATGGGCGGCAAAGTTGCCGTTGATGTCAAGGTCACCGGCGAGCTCTACGGCCGCCTTGAGGAGGCCTGAGCCCAGCCCCTTCCCAGGCTTTCCTCTGATCGGGCCCCTGCAGGGGCCTTTTTTTTGGCCGGCCCAGGTCTTTGACGCCCAGCCCTTGGCGCCCGGTCTGGAACAATCGGCTCCATCTGCCGCTGGCCGCTCCATGACCACCGCCGCTCCCTCCGGACGCTCCAGCACCGGCTTGATCCCCCCCCACGGCGGCACGCTGGTGGATCTGATCGTGCCGGCGGAGCAGCGGGAGGCGGCCAAGGCAGGCATTGATCGGGTGATCGAGTGCAGCCACCGCAATGCCTGTGATGTGGAGCTGCTGATGGTGGGAGGCTTCTCGCCGCTGCTGGGCTTCATGCACCAGGAGGACTACGAGGCGGTGGTGGCCGGATACCGCACCACGTCGGGGCTGCTGTTCGGCCTGCCGATCATCTTCGACACCGACCAGGAGGAGGTGGCGGTGGGCGAGCGCCTGCTGCTCACCTACCAGGGCCAGGAGCTGGCGGTACTCACCGTGGAGAGCCGCTGGGAGCCCGACAAGGTGAAAGAGGCCAAAGGCTGCTATGGCACCACGTCGCTTGAGCATCCGGCGGTGCGCATGATCGCCAGCGAACGGGGGCGCTACTACCTCGGCGGTGCCCTACAGGGCCTGGAGCTGCCCCAGCGGGTGTTCCCCTGCCGCACCCCGGCCCAGGTGCGCTCCGAGTTGCCCCACGGCCAGGACGTGGTGGCCTTCCAGTGCCGCAACCCGATCCACCGGGCCCACTACGAGCTGTTCACCCGCGCCCTGCACGCCACCAATGTGAGCGAGGGGGGTGTGGTGCTGGTGCATCCCACCTGCGGCCCCACCCAGGAGGACGACATTGCCGGGGAAGTGCGCTTCGAGACCTACGAGCGGCTGGCGGCGGAGGTGGCCAACCCGCGCATCCGCTGGGCCTATCTGCCCTACGCCATGCACATGGCGGGGCCCCGGGAAGCGCTGCAGCACATGATCATCCGCAAGAACTACGGCTGCACCCACTTCATCATCGGCCGCGACATGGCGGGCTGCAAGAGCTCCTTGAGCGGTGAGGATTTCTACGGCGCCTACGACGCCCAGGACTTTGCCCGAGATAACGCACCGGAGCTGGGCATGGAAACGGTGCCCTCCCTGAACCTGGTGTACACCGAAGAGGAGGGCTACGTGACGGCCGAGCACGCCGAAGCGCGGGGGCTGCATGTGAAGAAATTGAGCGGAACCCAGTTCCGGCAGATGCTGCGCAGCGGTGAGGAGATCCCGGAGTGGTTTGCCTTTCGTAGCGTGGTGGAGGTGCTGCGGTCCGCCTGACGGCCCCCAGCGACGGTTAACATTCTGTTACTTCCCTTCTCAGGAGCACGCAGGTTGAAAAAACGCTGGCGCAACGCGGGGCTCTATGTGCTCCTGGCGATCGTGGTGATTGCGGTGGGCTCCGCTTTCCTGGGTCGCCCTGATCCGGCCAATGCCCCCAGAAGCCTTCGCTACAGCGATTTCGTTGAGGCGGTTCAGGAGAACCAGATCTCACGGGTGCTCATTTCACCCGATCGGGGCACCGCACAGGTGGTGGAGAACGACGGCAGCCGGGCCGTGGTCAACCTCGCCCCTGACAAGGATCTGCTCAAGCTGCTGACCGATCACAACGTCGACATCGCCGTTCAGCCCAACCGCGAGCCGGCGGCCTGGCAGCAGGCCGTGGGCAGCCTGCTCTTCCCGCTGCTGCTTCTCGGCGGTCTGTTCTTCCTGCTGCGCCGTGCCCAAGGCGGTGGCGGCAACCCCGCCATGAGCTTCGGCAAGAGCAAGGCCCGCCTGCAGATGGAACCCCAGACCCAGGTCACCTTCGGTGATGTGGCCGGGATTGAGGGCGCCAAGCTCGAGCTCACCGAAGTGGTCGACTTCCTCAAGAACCCCGATCGCTTCACGGCCGTGGGAGCCAAGATCCCCAAGGGTGTGCTGCTGGTGGGCCCTCCCGGCACCGGCAAGACGCTGCTGGCCAAGGCCGTCGCCGGCGAGGCCGGTGTGCCCTTCTTCTCCATCTCCGGCTCGGAGTTCGTGGAGATGTTCGTGGGTGTGGGCGCCAGCCGCGTGCGTGACCTGTTCGAGCAGGCCAAGAAGAGCGCCCCCTGCATCGTCTTTATCGACGAGATCGACGCGGTGGGCCGCCAGCGGGGCGCAGGCCTCGGCGGCGGCAACGACGAGCGCGAGCAGACCCTCAACCAGCTGCTCACCGAGATGGACGGCTTCGAGGGCAACACCGGCGTCATCATCGTCGCGGCCACCAACCGCCCGGATGTGCTCGATTCAGCACTGCTGCGGCCGGGTCGCTTCGATCGCCAGGTGGTGGTCGACCGTCCGGACTACGCCGGCCGTCTGCAGATTCTCGGGGTCCATGCCCGCGGCAAAACCCTGGCCAAAGACGTCGACCTCGACAAGGTGGCCCGCCGCACCCCCGGGTTCACCGGCGCTGATCTGGCCAACCTGCTCAACGAAGCTGCGATCCTGGCGGCCCGCCGTCAGCTCACCGAGGTTTCGATGGATGAGGTCAATGACGCCATCGAGCGCGTCATGGCCGGCCCGGAGAAGAAGGATCGCGTGATGAGCGAGAAGCGCAAGCGGCTCGTGGCCTATCACGAATCGGGCCATGCCCTGGTGGGCGCCCTGATGCCCGACTACGACCCGGTGCAGAAGATCAGCATCATTCCCAGGGGCCAGGCCGGCGGCCTCACCTTCTTCACCCCCAGTGAGGAGAGGATGGAGTCGGGCCTGTATTCACGCGCTTATCTGCAGAATCAGATGGCCGTGGCCCTTGGCGGTCGCGTCGCTGAGGAGATCGTCTACGGCGAGGACGAAGTCACCACAGGAGCCTCCAACGACCTCCAGCAGGTGGCCCGTGTCGCCCGCCAGATGGTCACCCGCTTCGGCATGAGCGACAAACTGGGCCCCGTGGCCCTCGGCCGTGCCCAGGGCGGCATGTTCCTCGGCCGCGACATTGCCGCTGAGCGCGACTTCTCCGAAGACACCGCCGCCACCATCGATGAGGAGGTGGGTCTGCTGGTGGCTGAGGCCTACCGCCGCGCCAAGCGTGTGCTCATCGAGAACCGCCTGGTGCTCGATGAACTGGCCGAGATGCTGGTGGAGAAGGAAACGGTCGATGCCGAAGAGCTGCAGGAGCTCCTGATCCGCAGTGATGTGCGAGTGGCTGAGTACGTCTGAGTCGCTGACGCTGCAGGAGGAACTGCGGGCGCTGCCGCTGCTGGCGGTGCTGCGCCCGTTTCATCCGTTGGAGGCTGTTCCCCGGATCGCGCTCCTGGCCGCGGCCGGGATTCGCCATGTGGAGATCGCCTGGAGCCCCTCACGCCGCTGGAGCCACGGCTGCCGTGAGCTGACGCTCCGCTTCCCAGCCATCCGCTTCGGTGCTGCTTCGGTCCGCAGCCCCCAAGCCCTGGAGGCGACCCGGCAGGCCGGCTTCAGCTTCGCCTTCTCCCCTGTTCTCGATCCGTCCCTGATGAGCTGCGCCCAGCGGCTGGGAATCAACTTGGTCCCAGGGGTCTTGTCCCCCTCAGAGGTGCACCAGGCGGTGGCGCTGGGCTGCGCCGCCGTGAAGCTCTTCCCGGCCAGTGCTCTGGGCCCTGGCTACTGGGGCTCGCTCTCGGCGGCCCTGGACCCCTTGCCCTTCTGCATCGCCGCCGGTGGTCTGGAGGTGGCTCACCTCGATGGTTGGCTCCAGGGGGGCGTCAATGCCCTGGCCCTGGGCTCCACGCTGTTCGACCCCCTCAGTGCGGCGGCGGCTCTCCCCCGCCTGGATCCGCGCCTGGCTGGCTGGGTGGCGGCGTACGCCTCAGCTCCCCATCACCAGAGGCTGCACTGAGCCTGCTGGCGCAGCAGGTGGTCGGCCAGCACCAAGGCCACCATCGCTTCCACCATCGGCACCGCCCGGGGCAGCACGCAGGGGTCGTGGCGGCCCTTCGCTTCCAGCACCGTGGCTTCACCGCTGGAGGTCACAGTTTGCTGGGCCTTGCGGATCGTGGCGGTGGGCTTGAAGGCCACCCGCAGCACGATGGTTTCGCCGTTGCTGATCCCCCCCTGGATGCCGCCGGAGTTGTTGGTGGCGGTGCGCAGGCTGCCGTCACCGGTGGCCAGGAAGGCGTCGTTGTGTTCGCTGCCCCGCTGCAGGCTGCCGGCGAAGCCGGAGCCGATCTCGAAGCCCTTGGTGGCCGGCAGCGACATCAGCGCTTTGGCCAGATCCGCCTCCAGCTTGTCGAAGACCGGCATGCCCAGTCCCACCGGCGCTCGACGCACCAGGCATTCGATCACGCCACCGCAGGAATCACCCTCGCGGCCGATCGCCTCGATGCGCTCGATCATCCGCTCGGCGCAGGCGGCATCGGGACACCGAACGATGTTGGACTCCACGTCGGCAAGGGTGACGCCGGCCGGATCGATCGTGGCCTCGATCGTGTGGATCCGCTTCACCCAGGCGATCACCTCGGTGCCATGGGCGCGGGCGAGCAGTTGCTTGGCGATGGCACCGGCTGCCACCCGGCCGATTGTTTCCCTCGCCGAGGCCCGGCCGCCGCCGCTGCGGGCCTGGATGCCGTACTTCGCCTGGTAGGTGGCATCGGCGTGGGAGGGCCGGAAGGCCACCGCCATCTCGCTGTAGTCGCCGGGACGCTGATCCTTGTTGCGCACCACCATGGCGATCGGCGTGCCCAGGGTGACGCCATCGAGCAGGCCGCTGAGGATCTCGACGCGGTCGTCCTCCTTGCGGGGGGTGGTGATCTTGCTCTGGCCGGGTTTACGGCGATCCAGCTCCGCCTGAATGGCCTCCAGATCAAGGGCCAGCCGCGGCGGGCAGCCATCGACAATCACCCCCACACCGCCGCCGTGGGACTCCCCGAAGGTCTGAATCCGGAACTGATCGCCGAAGCTGCTGCCCATGGCTGCGTCACGCTGTCGCGAGCGTAGGGGACGCTCCCTGGCAGGGAAGTATCAGCCCGCGGCCGCCACTGCTCGCGCTGGTTCTCCAGCTTCAGAAACGGAATCGAGAGCCCCAGCAGCCCCAGCAGCAGTTCCATCGCCAGGCCTGGGGCTTGTTCCAACAAAAAAGCCCCTGCAGAAGCAGGGGCTTTCAGTGTCTTGATTGCTATCGCTGGTGATGCAGGGGTTGGGCCCGTAGACCCACCGCTTGCATCAGCCGATCGCAGGTGCGGTCAGCGCCACGGGGGTGGCTTCAGTGGA
>NZ_JAGQBF010000013.1 GCF_024345495.1 Synechococcus sp. RedBA-s
CCCTGGGACGGGGCGGGCTGAAGGGGGTGAGGGGGCGGTGGTCATGGCGGCACGGCTGAGCTGGCGTTGGTTCTCAGCGGACTCAGAAGATCTCGGCGGGGTCAGCATCCCCCAGGCGGCGCATGGCCATGCCGGCCGAGCCCATGCACATCACCAGGATCAGGCTGAACACCAGGACGGACCTGGGGGTGTCCATGTAGACCGGCAGTCGGGTGGCGGATCGCACCAGGGAGTAGAGGCCCTGACCGGCGGCATAGGCCGGCAGATAGCCCAGCAGGGCCAGCAGCAGACCCTCCCTCGCCACCACCCCCAGCAGGGTGGGCAGGCGGTAGCCCATCGCCATCAAAGTGGCGTACTCCGGTAGGTGATCACTCACATCGCTGTAGAGGATCTGATACACGATCACGCAGCCCACGATGAATCCCATGGCGGCACCGAGGGTGAAGATGAAGCCGATGGCCGTGCTGTTGCGCCAGTAGTCCTTCTCGAAGTCCATGAAGCCCTGTTTCGTGAGCACGTTCACGTCTTTGGGCAGGGAGTCCTTGAGGCGCTTGATCACCACGGCTGGATCCGACCCGGGCCGTAGGCGGATCAGTCCCACTTCGATGCTGCCGGGGGGCGTGTTCGGCAGCAGCTGCTGATACGTCTCGCTGCTGGTGAGGATGTTGCCGTCGGCCCCGAAGGACACCCCGAGGGCCACCAGGCCGCCGACGCGTACCCGCTTGCCGCCGATCTCGCTCTCCACCGTGCGGCCCTCCCGGAACCACTCCGCCACCGGACCGAATTCCGGGCGTGAGAGTTCATCGAAGAGCACCCGGCCCCGCTGGTTGAGCACCTTGGCCTTGGCCGCCAGGCCGGGATCGGTGAACAGGGGATCGCCCGGCTCGAAGCCCAGGGCCAGGACCGAGCGGGTGCTGAGGTCCTTGGGATTGCGCCAGAGCACCAGATTCCAGTGCACCGGCGTGATGCCGGCCACATCGGGATCGGCCAGGGTCTGGACCAGCCGCCGGCGGGGGAAGCCGGCCATGCTCACCGAACTGCTGGAGCGCGGGCTGATCAGCACCAGGTCGGTGTCGAACAGCTTGTGCACCGTGATGCTGGCGTCGAACAGTCCGTCGCGGAAGCCGAACTGCATGAACATCAGAATCCCGGCGAAGCTGATGCCCGCCAGGGCCACCGCCAGCCGCGCCGGTTGGCGGGTGAGCAGCAGCCAGGAGAGGGGAATCTTTCGCCGGCTCCAGATCGCCGCCAGCCCCGGCAGTCCGCTCATGTCTCGAAGCGGATCACGGTTTTGAGGCCGGCGCGGGTTCTGACCCGGGTGATGTCGGCCGGATCCAGGGCGAGGCGCACCTCAACGATGCGGGCGTCGGCATCGCCGGTGGGATCTGTGGAGAGCACATCCCGCTGGCGCACCTGGGGGCTGATGCGGATCACCCGCCCGTTGAGGCTGCCGCTGAACCCTCCGTTCTCGCTGGTGATGCTGGCTCGCTGGCCCAGCTGCACCCGGTTGATGTCGCTCTCGTACACCTCGGCGATCACCTCCATCTGGTCGCTGGCCCCCAGCTCGAGAATGCCGTCATCGCCGGGGCGCTCGCCCACCCGCGACCGCAGCTTGAGCACGGTGCCGCTGAAGGGAGCCCGCAGCTCGGTGTTGACCAGATCGGCCTCGGTCTTCACCAGTTCGTCCTGGGCTTCACGCAGGTTGCCCTTGAGCTCCACCAGGGTCAGTTCGCGGCTCTCGAGATCCGCCGCCGGGGTGGCACCCGCCTTGGCCAGCTGGCGGTAGCGGGCGATTTCCCGTCCCAGCAGCGTCACCTGGTCGTTGAGGTTGGAAATGCGGCTCTGCAGCAACCGCCGCTGGGCCTGCAGGGCCGGGCCGGTGTCGAAGGTGGCGAGCAACTGGCCCGCCTGCACCCGTTGGCCCTCGTCGACCAGCAGCTCGGTGATGCGGGGGCTTCCGCCAACGCCGGTGATCGGTGCAGCCAGCTTGCGGATGTCGCCGGCCGGCTCCAGACGGCCCAGGGCCGACACTGCCTCCAGCTTTCGGGGCTGGGCGGCGCTCTCGGGCGTGGCTGCGGGTCTTGCGCTCTGCTGGTTGCGGCTGATCAGGGTCACGGTGCTGGCCACCAGCACCAGGGCGGCGGCGCCGATCAACAGCGGACGCAGGGGCAGCCGACTCATGCCAGCGGCAGTGGATCGTCGAACAGCAGCAGCTCGATGTAGCGATCCGCCCAGCTCGGGTTGAACGCCTTCTCCAGCACGCGGCGGGTCTTGTCGTTCCGTTTCTGCTGCTGGCAATACGAGAGCTGCCCATGATATCGGGCAACCGTAGCGGGGTCATCGATGGCCTGCTCTGGAGTGCTGGCCACGGCTTTGGCCATCACCGCCAGCAGGGCCGCCACCTCGTCCTGGAACCAGCCGTCCTCCTGCTCGTTCATCGGCCGCACGAAGCGCACGAAGGGGGAGAAGATCGTGCCCCAGGCCGGCAGCTCCCGCGGCTGGCTGTAGGGGTGGCGGGGCAGGGCGGCCAGGTCGGCGGCGATCCCGGGGGCCAGCTCAGGGCCCGTGGGGGAGAGATCGGCGATGGAGGCAGATACTCCGGCCGGTCCAGCCACGATGTCGGCGCCGAAGACCGGCAGGTCGTAGCGGGGATCCGGGAAGAAGACGCAGTGCAGGATCTGCAGACCGGCCCCCAGCCGGGCGGTTTCCAGGTGCAGCTTGCGCAGGCCGCGGCAGCGGTGCAGCTCGTTGCGGATGAACAGCTTCTCGCCATCGAGGCTGCCGCTGATCGCTTCGAGGTCGGGCTCGATGGCCAGCGGAGCCAGCTCCGGCAGGGCGCTCCAGCTTTGGCGGATCGTTGCGGCCAGGGCCTCCACCAGGGGGTGCAGACCGGAGCCGGCGGGGCGCTGCTCTGGGCTGGAGGCGGGGACGGTGGCGGTCACAGGGCAGCCTCGGCCAGCAGAATGTTGATCCTGCCACGCCCATTCGGCCCCGCCGTTGCCCCTTCTCCCCCGTCTTCCGCTCCAGGCTGCCGACAGCTTCGAGGATCCCCGTCTGCTGCGCCTCGCCAATGGCGTGGAGGTGGTGAGCCTGTGCCAGGAGCAGGCCCCCCTGGTCTGTCTCGACTTCTGGTGCCAGGCCGGCAGTGCCGGTGAGTGCCCCGGAGAGGAGGGGGTGGCCCACTTCCTTGAGCACATGGTCTTCAAGGGCAGCGAGCGCCTGGAGGCGGGGGAATTCGATCGCCGCATCGAGTCGCTGGGTGGCAGCAGCAATGCGGCCACGGGCTTCGACGACGTGCATTACCACGTGCTGGTGCCGGCGCAGGCGGTGCCGGAAGCTCTGGAGCTGCTGCTGGATCTGGTGCTGAAGCCACGACTCGACCCCGCCGATTTCCGCATGGAGCGCCAGGTGGTGCTCGAAGAGCTGGCCCAGAGTGAGGACCAGCCCGAGGAGGTGGCCTTCCAGCGCCTGCTGGCCCTGGCCTGCCCCCAGCACCCCTATGGCCGGCCGATCCTCGGCACCCGTGCTGCCCTCAAGGCCCAGACCCCCGATGGGATGGCCTACTTCCACAGCGGTGCCTACCGGCCCCGCCGCTGCAGCCTGGCGGTAGCCGGTGCCACCGATCAGCTGCCGATCGACTCTCTGCTGGCGAACAGTGCCCTGGCCGGCCTTGAACCCCTGGATTCAGCCCGCCCTGCGGGCCCAGCCTTGGAGCTGAGCCCTGGGGTCCATGAGCTGAAGCTGCCCCGCCTGGAGGCGGCCCGGCTGCTGATGGCCTGGCAGCTGCCCGCCGCTGACGATCAGGAGGCGGTGGCCGGCGCCGATCTGCTCACCAGCCTGCTGGCCGAAGGGCGCCGCAGTCGCCTGGTGCAGCGGCTGCGGGAGGAGCTGCGCCTGGTGGAGAGCATCGATCTGGATCTGAACGTGCTCGAAGCCGGCAGCCTTGCCCTGCTCGAAGCGGTCTGTGCCCCGGAGCAGGTGGCGGCGGTGGAGGAGCAGATCGCGGTGGTCTGGCAAGAGATCTGCTGCAGCCCCCCGCCGGAGAGCGAGTTGGAGCGTGCCAGGCGGCTGGTGGCCAATGGCTACCGCTTTGGCCTGGAATCGGCTTCGTCGGTGGCGGGGCTGATCGGTCACCAATGTCTCTGGGGACGGTTGCAGCCGCTGCGCCAGCCCCTGGAGCTGCTGCAGCGCTGGAGCGTGGAGCGCCTCAGCAGCGAGCTGCTGCCGTTGCTGGCGCCCGAGCGGGCCTGCCGTCTGCTGGCCCTGCCCGCATGAGTCGCTCCACCCCCCTTCCCCCCCTGCCCCAGCCCGAGCGCTTCGAGCTGCCCGGCGGTTGCCCGGTGTCGGTGCTGCACCGCCAGGGGCCGGCGATCCTCTCCGCCCGGCTCTGGATCCGTGGCGGCAGCGCAGCCGATCCACCGGGCCAGCGCGGCCGCGCCCAGTTGCTGGCGGGCCTGCTCAGCCGGGGTTGCGGCGAGCTCAGCGGCGATCAGCTGGCGGATCTCGTGGAGGGCCTCGGCGATGAGCTGCGCTGCGAGGCCAGCGAAGACGCCCTGGTGATCAGCCTCAAGTGCGCCAGCGACGACGCCCCGGCCCTGCTGCCGCTGCTGGGCGTCATGGTGCAGCGCCCCTGGCTCGACCCCGACCAGATCAGCCTGGAGCGCCAGCTCAACCTCCAGACCCTTGGCCGCCTGCGCGAAGACCCCTTCCAGCAGGCCCACGACCAACTGCGCTCCCACCTCTTCGGCCAGGGCCCCTACGGCCATGACCCCCTGGGGGTGGAGGCGGAGCTGGCCGGGCTGGATCGTCCCCAGCTGCTTGATGCCGCGGCGGTTCTGGGGGGGCAGGGGGCGGCCCTGGTGCTGGTGGGCCGCCCGCCCGCTGGGCTGGAGGCGCTGCTGCAGCCCCCAGACAGCCCGGCCTGGAGCAGCCGATCAGCGTCGCTGCTGAACGGGCAGGGAGCTCAGAATGAGCCTGGCCTGCTGCTGGAGGAGCAGGACACCGAGCAGCTGGTGCTGATGCTCGGAACCGCCACCGTGCCCCTGGCCGATCCCCGCTCCCTGGCCCTGCGCCTGCTGCAGTGCCACCTGGGGGTGGGCATGTCGAGCCGGCTGTTCGTGGCCCTGCGCGAAGACCACGGCCTGGCCTACGACGTAGGTGTTCATGCCCCGGCCCGCTGCGGCGCCGCCCCCTTCGTGTTCCACCTCTCCAGTTCCGCCGAGCGGGCCGCCGAGGCCACCACCGAGTTGCTGGCCGAGTGGCAGCGGCTGCTGGATCAGCCCCTGAGCGCGGAGGAACTGGCCCTGGCCATTGCCAAGTTCCGTGGCGCCTCCGCCGCCGGTCGCCAGACCTGCGGTCAGATCGCCGATCGCCAGGCGATGGTGCTGGGCCATGGCCTGGGCTGGTCCTACGCCGATGAGGCCCTGGAGCGGGCCGGCAGCCTCGACCCAGACAGCCTTCACGTCGTGGCCCGCCAACTGCTGAGCCGGCCGAGCCTGAGCCTCTGCGGACCATCCGAGGCCCTGCGGGCCGCCGGGACGGTCTGGGGCGCTCACCCCCTGAGCAGGCCCTCTGGAGTGCAGGCGCTGAGCTGATCGGCGTCCAGGAGGAAGGTTCCGCGCCGGAAGCGCACCGCCAGTTGGCTGATGGCCCGCAGGCCCATCACCTGGCCCACTTCATCGCCATCCACCAGATCCGGCGGGCGCAGCATCGGCATCGGATCGGCGGTCTTGAGGTAGGTGAGCCGGGCCGTGATCCGCACCCAGTCGCCCATGCTGAAGGCCGCTGCTTTGGGCTCACCGCCCCCAGATGACGGTGAATCCATGGGTTGATCTGTGGTGGCATTGGTGGTCGGATCGGGAGTGCTCATCGCCACCGCTGTTCAGCTGGCCTCCACTACAGCAGGATGGGGGCAGCCAATCACCCTTCGTTTGCGGGCCTTAGCCAACTGGAGCGGTGCCCTCGTGGGGTTGCTGCTGATCGTCATGGGAGGTCTGATCCAGGCCGCCATCCCCCTGCCCCTCGCCGGACACGGTTTGAGGCTGCTGGATCTGCCTGTCACCGCCCAAGTGCCGGCCCTGTTGCTTACGGCTCTGGTCTGTGGTCCCAGGCCCGCCCTGCTGGCGGCTGTGGCCTACCTCAGCCTCGGTCTGCTGGTGCTGCCCGTGTTCCATTCCGGCGGTGGCGTGGCCTACCTGCTGGATCCCGGCTTCGGTTACCTGGCTGGATTCGTGCCGGCGGCCTGGGTGAGTGGCCGGATGGCGCGTCAGGACAGGATGGGCGAGCTGCTGTCGCTGCTGGGAGCGGCCTGCCTGGGGCTGGCGGTGATTCAGCTCTGCGGCATCGCCAACCTGCTGCTGGGGGCGCTGGCGGGCCGCTGGGCCGCTGGCCTTGCTGATCTGCTGATCGCCTACAGCCTCGGCCCGCTGCTGCCCCAGCTGCTGCTCTGCTGCGGGGTGGCGGTGCTGGCCTGGCCCCTGCGTCGCCTTCTGCTGGTGGAGCCATGAGTGGGGCGGGAAGCCCCAGCCGCCGCTTCGCCTGGACCGTGGCGGGGCTGGTGGTGGTGCTCGATCAGCTCAGCAAGGCATGGGCCACGGCAGCGTTGCCTGCGGGTGTGGCGGAACCCCTGATTCCAGGGCTGCTGCGGCTGCGGCTGGTGTTCAACACCGGTGCCGCCTTCAGCTTGTTCACCGGCCACACCGTATGGCTGGCTCTGGTGAGCCTGGTGGTGGCTGTGGTGCTGGCGGTATGGATCCAGCGTCACCCATCGCTGCCGCGCTGGCAGTGGCTGGGGCTGGGATCGTTGCTGGGGGGGGCTGTGGGCAATGGTCTCGACCGCTGGCGGATCGGGGGTGTGGTCGATTTTCTCGAGTTGGTGCCCCTCCAGTTCCCGGTCTTCAACCTGGCCGATGTGGCCATCAACGTGGCGGTGGTCTGCCTGGTCCTCGACCTCTGGGAGGGACGCCCCCGTGAGCGCCGTTGAGGGCCTGAAACGGGGGCCCCTGGAGTGGCGGAGTCCGGCGCCGGCTCAGGTGGAGCTCCACCTGAGCAGTCAGCCGGCTCGGCGGCTGCCGCTCCACGGCCCAGCGATGCGCCTCGGCCGTGATCCTGGCCTGGAGCTGTGCCTCGACCACCCCGCTGTCAGCAAGCAGCACGCCCGGCTCGAAGCGGTGGGACGCCACTGGCTGATCCGTGACAGCGGCTCCACTAATGGTCTGTTCTGGAGGGGCCAGCGCATTCGAGAGTTACTGCTGCGCGATGGCGATGTGCTGCGCTTCGGCCCGCCTGATCAGCCGGCGTTGCCGGAGCTGGTGTTCCAGCGCCAGCCGGAGCCCCTGGGCCCGCGGCTGGCCCGCGGCCTCACCCTGTTGCTGGCGGGCCTGGGGGCGGGGGGAGCGCTGATCCTGGCGCTGGCCTCCCTGTGGACGCCGGTGCGGGGCAGTCTTGCGCCGGTGCGGGGCCCCCTCGCCCTCTACGACCGCCTGAATCGACCCCTCAGTTCCGCCGAATCGAGCGAACACCGCGAAAACGACGCCCTCTCCGATTTCCCGCCCGTGCTGGTGGAGGCCTTGCTCGCCAGTGAGGACAGCCGCTTCTGGTGGCATCCCGGCGTGGATCCGATCGGCACCGCCCGGGCCCTGGCCACCAACGTGCTGGGAGGTCGGGTGTTGGAGGGGGGCAGCACCCTCACCCAGCAGTTGGCCCGCAGCCTCTACCCCGATCAGGTGGGCCAGGGCGAGACGCTGATGCGCAAGTGGCGGGAGCTGCTGGTGGCCCTGCAACTGGAGGCCCGTTTCAGCAAGGGCGACCTGCTGCTGAGCTACCTCAACCGGGTGTACCTGGGGGTGGGCTGGGGATTCGAGGATGCCGCCCGCCATTACTTCGCCAAGCCGGCGGCCCAGCTCAGCCTTGAGGAGGCGGCCCTGCTCGTGGGTCTGCTGCCCTCCCCCAACGGACACGATCCCTGCCTCAATCCCCAGGCGGCCCTGGAGGCTCGCAACGTGGTGCTGCTGAAGATGGCCGACAGCGGCCGGGTCAGTGCCGACCAGGCCCGCCGCTCCCGCCGCAGCCCCATCCAGCTGGGGAGCCAGGCCTGTCGCAGCGGCAGCCAGCGCCCGGTGCCGTTTTACACCGATCAGGTGCGTCTTGATCTGGAGCGACTGCTGGGGGCGGATGTGGCGGCGGAGGGGAATTTCTTGGTGGAGACCCACCTGGATCCGGCGGTGCAGGCGGTGGTGGAACGGGAACTGCGCCGTCGCCTGGCCGCATCCGCGGCCCTTGGGGTGAACGAGGGGGCGGTGGTGCTGCTGGACAGCCGCAGCGGCGGCGTGATCGCCATCGCCGGCGGCCGCGACTACCGCACCAGCCAGTACAACCGGGCCAGCCAGGCCCAGCGCCAGCCAGGCAGCACGTTCAAGCTTTTCACTTATCTGGCGGCCCTGCAGCGGGGCGCCAGATCGGGCGATCCCATCAGTTGCAGTCCTCTGAGCTGGGGCGGTCAGTCCTTTTCCAGCGGATGCGGTGGCAGCCTCAGCCTGCGCCAGGCGTTCGCCATCAGCAGCAACACCGCCGCCCTGCGCCTGGCCCGGCGGGTGGGCCTGGAGGCCGTGGTCCAGCAGGCCCAGGACCTGGGCATCAGCTCCAGCCTCAGCCCAGTGCCAGGCCTGACCCTGGGCCAGAGCGAGGTGCGGCTGATCGAGCTCACCGCCGCCTATGCCGCCGTGGCCAACGGCGGCATCTGGCATGCACCCAGCACCATCCGCCGCCTCACCGACGCCGAAACCTGCACCGGCCTCGAGAGCGAGCGCTGCCGACAGCTTCGTAACAAAGGTGATCAGCCCAACCGGGCCATCCAGGCCGGCCGCAGCGTGCTTAAGCCCGAGGTGGCCCGCAGCATGCAGGGAATGCTCCAGGCCGTGGTGCGCTCCGGCACCGGCCACGCCGCCTACCTGGGCGGCGAAGAAGGGGGCAAGACCGGCACCACCAACGGGGCGAGGGATCTGCTGTTCATCGGCTCTGAGCCCAGTCGTCACTGGGTGATGGGCATCTGGCTGGGCAACGATGACAACAGCCCCACCCGCAGCAGCAGCGCCCTGGCCGCCGGCCTCTGGGGCGACATCATGCGCCAGGCCACCCCGAGCCGTGGTGTGTCGAGCAGCGGCCCTCCCGCCGCCAATCGCTGATGCCACGCCTGAGGCTCTGGATCTGGGCGGGGGTGGCGCTGGCCGTGATCGTGGCCCTTTCGCTGCTGCTGCAGGCCTTCAACAACCTGGTCTGGCAGCTCAGTTACCTGCTGCCACCGGCCCTGGTGGGCCCGCTGCTGCTGCTGGTGCTGGGGGGCGGCGCCGTGCTGCTGCTGCGCCTGGCCTGGCCCTGGCTGCGGGCCTGGCGCACTCCCAGAATGAAGGCGGGCCCCGAGCGCCCACCCCTCTCCGCCCCCAGCAGTCGCCAGGAGGCGGCCGGCCAGCAGCTGAGGGCCATTGATCCGGTGCTGGAGCGGGTGCGCGATGAGGTGGCCCGAGAGGCCCTGCGCCAGGAGCGCGACCGCGTCGAGGCGGACCTGGCCCGCGGCGACCTGATGCTTGTGGTGTTCGGCAGTGGCTCGGCCGGCAAGACCTCCCTGATCCGCGCCCTGCTGCAGCAGGTGGTGGGGGAGGTGGGGGCCGCCATGGGCACCACCACCACGTGCCATACCTACCGGCTGCGGCTGAAGGGCCTGCAGCGGGGGCTGCAACTGGTGGACACTCCCGGAATTCTCGAATCGGGCCGCGATGGCCAGGAACGGGAGCGGGAGGCCCGCGCCCAGGCGGCCAGGGCCAATCTGCTGGTGCTGGTGGTGGATGGCGACCTGCGGGCCGCCGAGTTCCAGGTGTTCGAGTCCCTCGCCAGCCTGGGCAAGCGCCTGGTGCTGGTGCTCAACAAGTGCGACCTGCGCGGCGAGGAGGAGGAGCGTCGCCTGCTGGCCCTGCTGCGCCAGCGCGCCGGCGGCAGGATCGCCGCCGAGGATGTGATCGCCGCCGCCGCCGCCCCCCAGTCGATCCCCAGGCCCGGCGGCCGGCCGCTGCAGCCCACTCCGGAAGTGGAGGACCTGCTGCGCCGCCTCTCGGAGGTGCTGCACCAGGACGGCGAGGAGTTGATCGCCGACAACATCCTGCTGCAGAGCCAGCGCCTCAGTGACGCCAGCCGCGCCCTGCTCTCACGCCAGCGGCGCCAGGACGGAGAGTCCATTGTCGATCGCTACATGTGGATCGGCGCCGGGGTGCTGGTGGTGAACCCCCTGCCGGTGGTGGACCTGCTGGGCACCGCGGCCGTGAACGCCCAGATGGTGGTGGAGCTGGGCCGGGTCTATGGGGTGACGCTGACGCGGGAGGCCGGCCAGGACCTGGCCCTCTCGGTGGGCCGCACTCTGGCGGGCCTCGGGGTGATCAAGGGGGGCCTGGGACTGATCACCGCGGCCCTGAGCCTGAACCTGCCGGCGCTGGTGGTCAGCAAGGCGGTGCAGGGGGTGAGTGCGGCCTGGTTGACGCGAATCGCCGGCCTCAGCTTCCTGACCTATTTCGAGCAGGGCCAGGACTGGGGCGATGGGGGGCTGCAGGAGGTGGTGCGCCGCCAGTACGACCTCAACCGGCGGGAGGGAGCGTTGCGCGGTTTTCTGGAGGTGGCCCTGCGGCGGGTGGTGGAGCCGTTGCAGCGGCGGCGGGACCGGCAGTTGCCACCTCGCCCAGGGCCTCGGGGGGAGGGGGCTGGAGGGGGCCCCGGGCGTCGAGCACCGTGATCAGGCCCAGGTAGAGCACCCCGATCAGGATCGACAGGGCGCCGGTGACGATGGCCACCCAGCGTCCGCGGGGATTGCTCTGGGGTTGCTGATCGCTCATGGCTGCTGCTCACTCGGGCCTGGGCCGGGTCCACCATGGCCGCTCACGCGTGGCGGCAACGACCTGTGGACCACCGCGGCAAGGCGCTGTAGATGCTCCTCCTCGGTGTGGGGATTGCCCAGCACCGCCTTGAGGTGATGCCTTCCCTGATACCGGGGGCGGGAGAGCATCAGATCGTGGGCGAGCAGCTGCTGGCGGCACTGCTGCGACCACTGCTCGCAGCCGCTGGCCCCCAGCTGGCTGGGCCGGAAGGCCAGCAGATGCAGCGGGCCGCTCAGCAGGCTGAGCTCACCGGCGTGCTGGGCACTCTGCAGCAGCTGCTGCAGCCTGCGCCGCCGCTGAATCGCACCCTCGATCACGGCCTCGATGCCCTCGAGGCCCAGCTGGCGCAGGCCCAGCCACAGCTTGAGAATCTCGGCGCCGCGGCTGCCCTGCAGGCCGCATTCGCCCCCATGGCCCCCTTCGCGGCTGAGCTCCATGTAGGGCAGACCCGTGGCGAAGCTCCGCTCCAGGGCGGAGGGATCAGCCAGCAGCAGCAGCGAGGAGGTCTTGGTGATTCCCAGCAGCTTCTGGGGGTTGATCGTGATCGAATCCGCCAGTCCCAGTCCCTCCACCCGGTGGCGGTGGCGTTCACTGAGGCCCAGCACCCCACCGATGGCGGCATCCACGTGCAGCCAGACGCCGTGGCGGCGGCAGAGGGCGGCCAGTTCCACCAGGGGATCCACGGCCCCGCGCACGGTGGTGCCGGCAGTGGCCACCAGGGCGATCACCGGACTGCCAGCGGCACTGAGGGCTTCCAGGCACTCAGCCACCCGCTCCGGCACCAGGCGGCCGTCGTGATCAAGGGGCAGACGGCGCAGGGCCGCGGCCGGAAGACCCATCACCATCGCGGCCTTCTCCAGCGAGGTGTGGCTGTCGAGGCCGCAGAGCACCACCGCCTCAGGGACGCCGCGCAGGCCACGGCTTTCCCGGGCCGTCACCAGGGCCATCAGATTGCTGAGGCTGCCGCCGCTGGCGGGCACCCCGCCGGAGTGCTCCCCAAGGCCCAGCCGCCTGGCCAGCCAGCCGCAGAGGCTGCGCTCAAGCCTGCTGAGCGAGGGGGAGAGTTCTTCGGCCAGCAGGTTGTTGTTCAGCCCCGCGCAGATCAGGTCCCCCACCAGCGAGGCGCTCAGGGGGGGGGGATCGAGGTGGGCCAGGGCGCCGGGGTGGTTGGGGTTGTAGGCCCCCTCCATCACCAGGTGCAGATCCGCCAGCAGCCGCTCAGCGCCCAGCCCCGAGTGCTCGGGCTCCACGGCCGGCAGCAGGCTCAGGCCCGGTAGGGGCGGCCGGCTCAGGGCGGAGCCCAGCCAGCGGCAGAGCTGATGGGAGGCGTCCTGGAGAAAGGCCTCCAGATCCGCGTCAAAGACATCCGGTGAGGCGAAGGGCAGGGGATCGAGTGCCCGCTCCTGGTGTGGCGTGACGGCCAAGGGCAAGGCGGTCGGGGCCATCATTCTCACTTGTGACTGGGGCCGGCCGCGGCCTGACGCCATGCGCCCGCCTGCCCCCCTGCCGCTCAGCAGCCAGCAGCTCTGGATGGAGCGGTTGCTGCGGATCGCCCGGCGGGCTGGTGAGACAGGGGAAATCCCCGTGGCAGCTGTGGTGCTCGATGGAGCTGGTCGTGCCCTGGGCTGGGGCACGAACCGGCGGCAGACCCAGCAGGATCCCCTTGGCCATGCCGAGCTGGTGGCGCTCAGCCAGGCCGCCCGCCTGCTCGACGACTGGCGCTTCAACGCCTGCAGCCTTCTGGTGACCCTGGAGCCCTGTCCGATGTGTGCCGGCGCCCTGATCCAGGCCCGCATGGGCCGGGTGGTGTTCGCCGCTTCCGATGCCAAGCGCGGTGCCCTGGGGGGCAGCCTCGACCTGGCGGCTGACCCCAGCGCCCATCACCGCATGGAGGTGCTGGCGGGTGTGCGAGGGCCGGAGGCCAGGGAGCTGCTGGAGAGCTGGTTCAGGCGCCGGCGGCGAGCTCAGGCGATCGCAGCAGCAGCTGGCGACTGACGGAAGGCGGGCAGTTCCGTCTCCAGCAGGTTGAGCAGCAGATCGACGTTCTCAGGCTGACTGTTGAAGCCCATCAGGCCGATGCGCCAGACTTTGCCTGCGAGGGCGCCGAGGCCCCCGCCCACTTCGATGCCGTGGCTGTTGAGCAGGTGCAGAGTGAAGGCCTTGCCATCGATGCCCTCGGGTATGCGCACCGTGGTGAGGGTGGGCAGACGCAGGTGCTCAGGCACGTGCAGCTCCAGGCCCAGGCGCTCCAGGCCTGCCCAGAGGCGTTCCGCGTTGCTGCGGTGCCGGCTCCAGGCGTTCTCCAGGCCCTCGTCGGCGAGCAGGCGCAGGGCTTCGCGCATGCCGAAATTCATGTTCACCGGGGCGGTGTGGTGATACACCCGGTTGCTGCCCCAGTACTGGTTGAGCAGCGACACATCCAGGTACCAATTGGGCACCTTGCCGCTGCGGGCCGCCAGCTTGGCCTCAGCCCGTTCGCCCATGGTGAAGGGTCCGAGGCCCGGAGGGCAGCTCAGTCCTTTCTGGCTGCAGCTGTAGGCCAGGTCAACGCCCCAGGCGTCGAGGTGCAGGGGCACGGCCCCGAGGGAGGTGACCGTGTCGAGCAGCAGCAGGCAGTTGTGGCGGCGGCAGAGTTCACCGATGCCCTCCATCGGCTGGCAGACGCCGGTGGAGGTTTCGGCGTGCACCATCGCCAGGATCGCTGGACGGTGGCTGATCAGGGCCTGCTCGATCTCATCGAGCGTGAAGGCCTCGCCCCAGGGGCGCTCGATCGTGGCCACCTCGGCCCGGTAGCGGCCGGCCATATCAACCAGGCGCAGGCCGAAGTAGCCCTTGACCGCCACCAGCACCTTGTCGCCCGGCTCGACAGTGTTGGCCAGGGTGGCCTCCATGGCGGCACTGCCGGTGCCGCTCATGGGGATGGTGAGACGGTTTTCGGTCTGCCAGGCGTAGCGCAGCAGATCCTGCACCTCTGACATCAGCTCGATGTAGAGCGGATCGAGGTGGCCGATCGGGTTGCGAGAGAGGGCCTGCAGCACCGTGGGATGGGCGTTGGACGGGCCTGGACCGAGCAACAGGCGATCCGGGGTGGCGATCGGCCCCAGCTGCAGGCGATGGCGATCGCTCACGACGGCCGCGGGAGCTGTGGAAGGCGAAGAAGACAGGGTGACCAAGGCCTGTAGCGCAACTAAGGATCGATGAACGTCAGACTAGGCAGGGAGCCAGCGGCTCTCAGCTCGCCCTGACATTGGTGTCAGCCAGGCCACGGGCCATGTGCTCGAAGGGAGCGCTGATCAGTTGGCCTGGCTCCAGCCCTGCCTCCGACAGCCGCTCGGCCAGCACTTCGCCCAACAGCACGATGCTGCGAACCGTGGGCCCGGTGGGTACCCCCAGACTCTTGTAGGTGTCGTCGAGGCCGTTGAGGACGCGCTCGTTGAGGATGGTGGGGTCGCCTGCCACCAACGCGTAACTGGCGTAACGCAAGAAATAGTCCATGTCCCGCAGGCAGGCGGCCAGGCGGCGGGTGGTGTAGGCGTTGCCGCCGGGCAGCAGCAGCTCAGGATCCTGCTCGAACAGGCGACGGCTGGCATCGCGGACGATCTCCGCCGCTTCGCGGTTGATCAATTCCACCGCGGCCAGGCGTACTTCGGCCTGGGAGTGGTAGGTGGCGATGCGATCGATCGCGTCGCGATCGAGGTAGCGCCCCAGCTGGTCATACCGGCCAATCAGACCGGTGATGGCATCGCGCATGACGTTGAGATCGTCTCACCTGGTGCGGAAGCTAGCACCCTGGTTTGGCCAGATCCCTGTCCAGCCATGGGATCTGGCGAATCTGACAGAAACGGTTACGCAGGCGAGGGTTACAACAGGCACCAAGGGCCTGCGGGCTCGCTCCAGCCCTTGCCCCCTCCCCTCCACCTTTCTCTGCCCCCATGGCCAACCCAGCCCAGGACGTGCTCCGCCGCATCAGGGAGGAGGGCATTGAGTTGATCGATCTCAAGTTCGCTGATCTCCATGGCCAGTGGCAGCACCTCACCGTCTGCACCGACCTGCTGGAGGAGGACTCCTTTGAGACCGGCCTGGCCTTCGATGGCTCCTCGATCCGCGGCTGGAAGGCGATCCATGAATCCGATATGGCGATCGTGCCCGATCCCACCGCGGCCTGGATCGATCCCTTTCTGCGCCACAAGACCCTCAGCCTGATCTGCTCGGTTCAGGAGCCCCGCAGCGGCGAACCCTATGGCCGTTGTCCCCGCTCCCTGGCCCGGCGGGCCCTGGCTCACCTAGCCGGCACCGGACTGGCCGACACCGCCTACTTCGGGCCTGAGCTGGAGTTCTTCCTGTTCGAGGACGTGCGTTATGGCTCCAGTCCGGGGGGCAGTTTCTACAGCGTCGATTCGATTGAGGCCCCCTGGAACAGCGGCCGGCTGGAGGAGGGCGGCAATCTGGCCTACAAGATGAGGGCGAAGGAGGGATATTTCCCAGTTCCCCCCAGCGACACCTTCCAGGACATCCGCAGCGAAATGCTGCTGACCATGGCTCAACTGGGGGTGCCGATCGAGAAGCATCACCACGAAGTGGCGGCCGCTGGCCAGCAGGAGCTGGGCATCAGGTTCTCCGAGCTGATCAACTCGGCCGACAACGTGATGATCTACAAATACGTGGTGCGCAATGTGGCCCGCAAATACGGCCGCACCGCCACCTTCATGCCCAAGCCCGTGTTCGACGACAACGGCAGCGGCATGCATGTGCACCAGAGCCTTTGGCGCGAGGGTCAACCGCTGTTCTACGGGCTGGGCACCTACGCCGATCTCTCCCAGACGGCCCGCTGGTACATCGGCGGACTGCTGCGCCATGCCCCCAGTCTGCTGGCCTTCACCAACCCCACCACCAACAGCTACAAGCGCCTGGTGCCGGGCTTCGAGGCGCCGGTGAATCTGGTCTATTCCCAGGGCAACCGGTCCGCGGCGGTGCGCATTCCCCTCAGCGGCGATAACCCCCGGGCCAAGCGCCTGGAGTTCCGCAGCGGCGATGCCATGGCCAACCCCTACCTGGCCTTCTCCGCCCTGCTGATGGCCGGGCTCGATGGCATCCGTCAGCAGATCGACCCGGGCGACGGGATGGACCTCGACCTGTTTGCCTTGCCCCCAGAGGATCTGGCCCAGATCGCTACGGTGCCCGCCTGCCTGGAGGGAGCGCTGGCGGCCCTTGGCGCCGACCACGAGTATTTGCTGGCCGGGGACGTGTTCAGCTCCGAGTTGATCAGCACCTGGATCGCCCTCAAATCCGAGGAGGTGCAGCAGCTGCGGCAGCGACCCCATCCCTACGAATTCAGCCTCTACTACGACGCCTGAACCTCGCGGCGGCCAGGCGGATCGGCTGAAATGGAGGGCCCTGAGCGCCGCCTCTCCCCCGGCACCCCATGCCCGATACCGTCAGCAAGTTCGCCTACCAGGCTCTGCAGCAGGGCAAGACGATCATGGGTCTGGCCCACAAGGAGCTGGGGGGCCGGCTGATGCGCCTGGTGGATCCCCAGGGTGCCCCCCAGACGGTGCCGGTGCCGGCGCCGATGACCGTGGCACTCAAGGCCTCGATGGACCGGTTGCTGGAGACCGACTGGCAGGAGGCCGAGAGCGGCCTGTACCCCCCCTCCCTTCTTTTCGATGCCCCCTGGCTCGACTGGGCGGCCCGCTATCCCCTGGTCTGGCTGGACACCCCCCGCCAGTGGAACCGCCGCACCCAGCGCAAGGTTCGGGATCTGCCCCGCGACGTGCGTCCTGAGGACTACCCGCCCTATTACCTGCAGAACTTCCACCACCAGACCGATGGCTACCTGAGCGACCACTCCGCCGCGCTCTACGACCTTCAGGTGGAGATCCTCTTCAACGGCAGCGCCGATGCCATGCGCCGTCGTCTGATCGCCCCGCTCAAGCGGGGGCTGAGGGCCTTCTCCCAGCGCTCGCCCGGCCAGCTGCGACTGCTGGATGTGGCCACCGGCACCGGCCGTACCCTGCGTCAACTGCGCGGTGGCCTGGGGGAGATCCAGCTGGTGGGTCTCGACCTCTCGGCTTCGTATCTGCGCGAGGCCAACCGTTGCCTCAGCCAGTTGCCGGGGGAGCTGCCCCAGCTGGTGCAGGGCAATGGCGAGGCGCTGCCCTTCGCCGACGCCACCTTCCAGGCGGTGAGCTGCATGTTCCTCTTCCACGAGCTCCCGCCAGAAGCCCGCCAGAATGTGCTGCAGGAGTGCTTCCGGGTGATGGAGCCCGGCGGTGTGCTGGTGCTGGCCGATTCGATCCAGCTGGCCGATTCGCCCGAGTTTGCCGCGGTGCTGGAGAATTTCCGCAGGGCCTTCCATGAGCCCTACTACCGCGACTACATCTCCGACGACATCGAAGCGCGCCTGGCCCAGGCCGGTTTTGCCGGCATCAGCGCCCGGTCCCATTTCATGACCAGGGTTTGGTCCGCCACCAAGCCTCTGGTCTGAGCGGGGTCAGGACCGCAGCACATCGCGGGCCCAGGTGCCGCAGCTTTTGCCGAATGTGAATAGGTTTTCGCTACTCCGGTGTGCTTCGCCTGATGTCCAATTCGTTTCAGCTGCGCTGGTTGCAGGGCTGGTCCTTTCAGACGGTTCTGATGGAAGGGCATGTGCAGATCGAAGCCCACGGCTACGGCATCTGCCTGCGCACCCCCCTGCTGGCGGGCGAGAGTCCGCGCTCGGGCGCCGACAGGCTCGTGTTTCAGGAGGATCGCCACCGCCGCTCGCTGTACCACTCCTGGCAGCGCAGCCAGCTGCAGCCCCCGCTGCCGGCTCCCAGCAAGGACGTGCTCTTCGCCAGCGGTGGGCTGTTCGCCGTGGGCAGTCCCTTCCTGGTCGAGGTGAGCGAGGCGCTCCCCGAGCTGGTGCTGGCCGCCTAGCGCAGCAGCCACCAGGCCAGGATCCCTCCGGCGCCGCCCCAGCGCAGGGCCCGCCAGAACAGCTGATCCTGGCCCCCCTTCAGGGGAGCGGGCAGGGGGTCCAGAAGACGTTGACCCAGCTCCAGCCTCTGGCTTAGCCGCCTGCCGGAGCTGGAGATCGTGGCAGAGTCGGTCCGCTCCTGCGCCGCCAGCCGCTCCCCCTGGCTGGCCACGCTGAGCACGGTGGAAAGTCCATGCAACCAGCCCAGGCGACGGCGGCGCGGCCGTTTGGGTGAAGCGGAGATTCGGCGCCGTGCTCGACGCCGCGAAGGGAGGGCCATCGCGTCAGGATGGATCCCCACGATGTCTCCCGTCCAGTGCCGCTTCCCTCAGCGCCCGCTGCCACCACTCGGAGCGGATCTCCCCAGAGCTGGCCTGCCAGCAGCCGTGAACTGGCGGAGGACCTGCAGCGCCTCCTGGCCATCGATGGCCGCGACTGGCACGCCCTCAAAGGTCACAAGCCCAGGCGGGCGGCCGAGCAGCTGGCGGCGGCGCTGGTGCATCTGCTGGCCGAGGACAGCCCACCCCAGCGCCTGGATGGCGACGCCCAGGCGCGGGCGATCGAACTGTTGGAGCATGGGCTGGCCTGGTTGAAGGGGGATCTGCGCGATCCCGGCTGCCCAAGCCACGGCCACTGATCCCGCTCCAGGGCTCAGGTCAGGGGGCCTGGGTTTTCAGGCTGGGCGTCGCTGGGCCGCCAGCTGCAGGCGGTTGCCGCGCCCGCTCCAGCGCACATCGTCGAAGCAGTGGTGAATCAGAAAAAAGCCCCGGCCGCAGCAGGCATCGCTGCGCTCGGGCAAGGCGCTCGTTCGGGCACAGACCGGCACACCGCAGCCCTCATCCTGGATCTGCCAGATCACCCAGTTGGGGCTGAGAATGCGGCGGATGCGCAGACATTTGCGAGGGTCGCCGCCATTGCCATGGCGCACCGCATTCACCAAGGCCTCCTGCAGGCCAAGTTGTAGCTCCGCCAGGTTGGCCGCCGTGGCCATGGGCTCCAGCAGCAGTTCCAGCAGGGGGGCTAACTGAAGGGTGGAGGGAGTGATGAAGTCGGTCCACCGCAGCGGACTGATCAGGCGCCGAGGCATCCACACCAACCATGGCTCAGTTTGACCCTAACGCTCCAGGCCGCCTCCGGCTCAGCCCGTGCTGATTCGTTGTTGCAGGGCCGGATGCTTGAGCAGGGCATCCATCAGGCGCACCCCCCGCAGCTGGTTGATCAGCGGCATATGCCCCTCAGGCGCCTCCAGCTTCCACTGGAAGGCACTGGGGTAACGGGTCCAGGTGCCTCCGCTTTTCCAGCCCAGCCTCGGCCAGAGCTGGTCCCAGCGGCCATTGCAGGCCCCCAGCAGCCGCCCCTGGACGGAAAAGCCGAAGCGGCCCCGTGAGTAGCAGACCCAGAGTCGGTCGAGGCTGGTGAGATCGAGGATGGGCATGGGGGCCACCTCGCTGTAATAGACGTAGCCGCGCCGCACCGCCTCGCTGCCGGCCAGCTGGCGCAGCACCTCGCTGGTGATGCGATCGGCCCGCTCGAAGGAGCCCATCCCCAGGGCCTCCTGCAGGGGGGCGTAGTCGATGCCGTCAGCACTGGCTGCCTTCAGCCAGCCCTGGGGATGGCGCTCCAGCAGGGCCTGCCCGTGGCTGTCGTCCTCGGCCAGCAGCAGCTGAACCCATAGGCCGGAGATCCAGTCGTCGCCGTCGGGATCGTGGTGGCTGAGGGCCTCAAGCAACAGAGGCCGCAGCTCCTGGGAGCGGGCCTCAATCTGGGGGAGCAGGTTCCGTCGCTGGCGCGGGGAGCTTGAGCTGAAACGCTCCAGCAGCTGGTCGGCGCTGGCCGTGGCGGAGGCGGGTGGACCAGAGAGCATGAAGTTCGGCGGGCCTGAGCCGGGCCGGCGTGGGCCCACTATGTCAGGGAAGGTCCGTGGGGGTGGGGCGAAATGGCGTCGTGGCTGGCGATCGAAGCCTTCCTGGCGGGCGAAGGAACCCTGCTGGATGTGCGCAGCCCGGCGGAGTTCGCCCAGGGTCATATTCCCGGGGCCCGCAATCTGCCTCTGTTCAGCGACCTGGAGCGCGCAGAGGTGGGACTGACCTACAAGCAACAGGGCTCCCAGGCTGCGGTTCAGGTGGGGCTGGCCCTGGTGGGCCCGAAGCTGGCGGCCCTGGGGGATGCGCTGCTGGCCCACCGGCACGCCGGCGGCGCTGGGCCCCTGCGCCTCCAGTGCTGGCGGGGGGGGATGCGCTCCGCCAGCGTCGGCTGGCTGGCCGAAACCCTGGGCCTGCCGGTGCAGCTGCTGGAGGGGGGCTACAAGGCCTACCGGCGCTGGGTGTTGGGCTGCTTCGAGCGCCACTGGCCGCTGCTGCTGCTGGGGGGGCGCACCGGCACCGGCAAGACCGACCTGCTGCTGGAGCTGGACCGCCGCGGGCTGGCGGTGGTGGATCTTGAGGGTCTGGCCCACCACCGCGGCAGCAGCTTCGGGGGGCTCGGACTGCCGCCCCAGCCCAGCAATGAGCACTACGAGAACCGTCTGGCGGCAGCACTTCTGTCCTGTGCTGGGCTCTCCCCGATCTGGCTGGAGGCGGAAAGTGCCCAGGTGGGGCGCTGCCGCATCCCGGCGGGCCTCTGGCGGCAGATGCAGGCCGCACCGGTTCTGGAGATCCGTCGGCCCCTGGAGGAACGGCTGAGCCGGCTGGTTGCGGTCTATGGGGTGCAGGATCCCGAGGACCTGGCGGAGGCGACCCGCAGGATCGCTCGGCGGCTGGGGCCACTGCGCACCCAGGAGGCGCTCTCGGCGATCGAGCGCCGCGACTGGAAGGAGGCCTGCCGCTGGATGCTCGACTACTACGACCGCTGCTACGACCACGAGCTGGAGCGCCGGCGACCGGAGCCCGGCGCCGCCCACCACTCCCTCGACCTGCACGACTGGGACGAGGACCGTTCCGCCACCGCGCTCCAACAGCACCAGCTGCAGGGTCAAGCTCCTGTGAACTCTGAAGGCGTGATCGAAGAGTCTGCTTAGGATCGAACTTTGCCCCACCCCGATGACGGCCATTCAGTTCTTTCGCGGGGTGGACGAGCCCGTGGTTCCCGATATCCGGCTGACCCGCTCCCGCGATGGACGAACCGGCCAGGCCCTGTTCGTCTTCGAGCAACCCCTGGCGCTCGCTCCTGAAACCATGGGCGACATCACCGGGATGTTCCTGCTCGACGAGGAGGGTGAACTGGTGACCCGGGAGGTAAAGGCGCGCTTCGTGAACGGCAAAGCCAGCGCCCTTGAGGCCACCTACACCTGGAAGACGGAAGAGGATTTCGATCGCTTCATGCGCTTCGCCGATCGCTATGCCGCAGGCCACGGTCTCGGTTTCGCCGAGAAGGACGACGAGTCCGCTGGCGATGGCTCCGATGGCTCCAGTCCCGCTCTGGCCGCTGAGGGCGAGCCGGCAGACGCTTGAACTTCGGCCAATGGCTGGGTCTGTCGGCGATCCTTGCCGCCAGTGCCCTGCTCTGGAGCCTGAAGGGGATCCTGCTGCACTTCTTCGCTGCCGTGGTGCTGGCCATGGCCATCTGCACCCTGGTGGGGGCGGTGCGGGGGCGGCTGGGCTGCTCCAGGCCCCTGGCCCTGATCCTCAGCCTGGGGGGTCTGACCCTTGTGGTGGTGGTGGGTGGCGCGGTGCTGATCCCCCCCTTCGCCGAGCAGTTCGCTGAATTGCTGGCCAAACTGCCCGACGCGGCGGATGTGCTGATCGGCCTGGTCAGAAGGCTGCTGGGCACTGCGAGCCAGGCGCTCTATGGCCGCCATGACGGATCGCTGGAGTGGCTTCAGCAGCTCTGGCCGGCCAAGGGGCCCAGCCCCGATGTGCTGGCCGGTGGCCTGGGGGGCGGCGCCCTGCGGCTGGTGGGCCTGGCCAGCAACTTGGGCAGCGGCACCCTGCAGCTGGTGTTTGTGCTGGCGGTGAGCCTGATGCTGGCGGTGCAGCCCACCGCCTACCGAGACGTGCTGCTGCTGCTGGCCCCCTCCTTCTACCGCCGGCGCCTGCGCCAGGTGCTCGATCTCTGTGGTGCGGCCCTCAGCGACTGGATGGTGGGAGTGGCGATCAGCTCCGTGTGCGTGGCCCTGCTGGCGGGCATCGGCCTGTCGCTGCTGGGGGTGAAGCTAGTGGTGGCCAACGCCCTGCTGGCGGGCCTGCTCAACGTGATCCCCAATGTGGGCCCCACCTTGAGCACGATCTTCCCGATGTCGGTCGCTCTGCTCGAGGCCCCCTGGAAGGCCCTGGCCGTTCTGGGGCTCTACTTGGTGGTGCAGAACCTGGAGAGCTATGTGATCACCCCCTCGGTGATGCATGCCAAGCTGCGACTGCTGCCGGGCCTCACCCTCAGCGCTCAGTTCCTGTTCACCGTGATCTTCGGGCCTCTGGGGCTGTTGCTGGCCCTACCGATGGCGGTATGCCTGCAGGTGATCGTGCGGGAGCTCCTGATCCACGACATCCTGGATCCCTGGAAGCGCCAGCGATTGTCGCCATGAACGGCCGTGCCCTGCTGGGGACCCTCGCCCTTGTGCTGCTGGCCCTGCTGGTGTGGGAACTGCGCTGGGTGCTGCTGGTGCTCTTCGGGGCCGTGGTGGTGGCGGTGGCCCTCGATGTGCCGGTGAGCGTGCTGCGCCGCCGGCTGCCCCTGAACCGTCCCAGCGCCGTGGCCCTGGTGATCGCCGTACTGGTGGTGGTGGGCTGGAAGGTGTCAGAGCTGCTGCTGCCCGAGCTGCTGCAGCAGGCCAATCAGTTCACCCAGCTGCTGCCGGTGTTGCTGCAGCGTCTGGGCGACCTGGCCGGGGGGTCGGTGGCTTTTCGCGGCTTCGAGGATCGGCTGCTGGAGCTGGCCACCTGGGACAAGCTCCAGCCCCTGGGCGGGCAGCTGCTGGGGGTGGCTGGAGGCGCCGCCAACTCCACCATCCAGATCCTGCTGATGGTGCTGCTGGCGATCCTGCTGGCCCTTGATCCCAAGCCCCACCAACGGCTGGTGCTGGCCGCCACGCCCCAGTTCTGGCGTGAGTCGATGCGATCGCTGTTGCGCGAGGGGCGCGAAGCCCTCGGCGGCTGGCTGGCGGGCATGACCATCTCGGCGGTGACGGTGTTCCTGCTCACCTGGGCGGGCCTGGCGCTGCTGCGGGTGCCCCTGGCCCTGCTCAGTGGCCTGGTCTGCGGTCTGCTCACCTTCGTTCCCACCATCGGCCCCACGGTGGCCACGGTTCTGCCCCTGGCGGTGGCGCTGCTGATCTCCCCGGCCAAGGTGGTGCAGGTGCTGGTGCTGCGTCTGCTGCTGCAGAACGCTGAGGCCTTCGTGCTCACCCCGCTGCTGCTCAGCCGCACGGTCAACCTGTTGCCCACCGTGGCCCTGATGGCCCAGCTGAGCCTTGGCGCCCTGCTGGGGCTGCCGGGGGTGCTGCTGGCCCTGCCGCTGGTGGTGGTGCTGCAGGTGGTCTTCCAGCGGGTGCTGGTGGAGCAGGTGATGGACCGCTGGACCTGATCAGCGGTAGTGCCTGATCAGGCTGGGGGTGAGCAGCAGCACCACCACGGCGAGGGGGTGCTGCTGGATGGCCGACATCAATGACGACCAGGTGAAATGGTCGGCCAGCAACCGCAGTTCCGTCGCGAGATCCCCCAGGGCCAACAGAACCAGCAGCACCGGGATGAGCGGCGGGAGGCGCCGCATCAAGCCGCGCCGGCCGGGGCCGCCCCATCCTCTGGAGCTGATCCCTCAAAGCCCTTGCCGCTGAACAGAGGCAGCAGGGTGGGGGCCACACCGATGCTCGACCAGCTGCCGACACTGATGCCGACTGTGAGCGCTACGGCAAACCAGAACAGACTGCTGCCACCGAAGAAGAGGATTCCCAACAGGGGCATCAGGGTGGTGAGTGAGGTGTAGAGCGAGCGGGTCAAAGTGGCATCGACGGCCACATCCACCTGATCACTGAAGGAGAAGCCCTTCAAATTTGCTTTCTGCTCCCTGATCCTGTCGAACACCACCACAGTGTCGTTACATGAGTACCCGGCCACCGTGATCAGGGCGACGGCGAAGAGGGAGTCCACCTCGATTCCAGCTAGTAGCCCGAGCCAAGCGAAAAGCCCGGTCGTGATCAGCACGTCGTGGGCTAGACAGAGGATCGCCAGGAAGGCAAAGATCCTGTCGTAGCGAAAAGTGATGTAAAGAGCAATCGCCACGAAGCTCACCAACAGGGAGACGAGGCTGCTACGCAGTAATTGGGCTCCAAGGGTGGGTCCGATCGTGTCTACGGAGGTGCCGCCATCCTTGAAAGGCCCTAATGTCGCGGCCAGCTGGCTGATTACTGCCTTGCCCTGCTCGGCGCTGAGGCTGGGCAGGCGCAGCTCGATTGAGCGGCCCTGATCCAGCACCTGCACCGGTGCGCCCCGCAGAACTGGCACTGCCTCACCACCCTCGGCAGGAAGCTTCAGGCTGTCGACTTGTTCGGCCACTTGGGGCACGGTGATCGCCGAGCAACTGGGCTCGCAGGCCCGCTCCAACTGAATGCGGGTGCCACCGGTGAAATCGAGGCCCGGTTTGAGCGGGGCTCCGATGGAGGGATTGAGCCAGGAGAAGCCAATACCGATAAGACTGATCAGGCAGGCGATGGCCGAACCCCACCAGGCAAGGCGCCTGTGGCGCGTGATTCGGAAGAATTGGATCGGCGGCAATGCGCTCGATCCCAACGTGGAGGAGTTCATGGGTGCTCAGGCGGCTGGCGAAGGCAGCTGGCGGCTGGGCAGGAAGTAGCTGGGGCGCCGCAGGCTGGGATAACTCATCATCAGGCGCAGTAGAACGCGGGTGCAGGTGAGGGCGGTGAACAGGCTGAGCAGCAGACCGATGCCGAGGGTGACTGCAAAGCCTTTGACCAGGCCAGTCCCGAGTGCAAAAAGGGCAATGCAGCTGATCAGGCCGGTGACATGGCCATCGAGAATTGAGGAAAAGGCCAGGGAGAAGCCAGTGTCGATCGAGCGGATAAGGGTGTTGCCTGAGCGCAGTTCCTCCTTCACCCGCTCAAAGATCAGCACATTGGCATCCACAGCCATGCCGATCGAGAGGATGAAGCCCGCGATACCGGGCAGGGTGAGGGTCACGGGGATCAGGGCATAGCTGGCCAGGTTGAAAAGGGAGTAGAGGCTGAGGGCCACCACGGACACGGCCCCGGGCAGCCGATAGACCACCACCATGAACACGGCCACCAGAGCCAGACCCGCAAGGGCGGCCACCAGGCTGCTGCGGATGTTTTCCGCCCCCAGCAGGGGGCCGACGGTGCGCACCTCGATGATCTTCACGGGCAGGGGCAGAGAGCCGCCTCGCAGTTGCACCTCCAGGTCGCGGGCTTCTTCGGCCGTGAAGTTGCCGGTGATGCTGGCGGCACCCCCGGTGATGCCGGCCGCGGCGAACTCCTGGCTTACGGAGGCTTCGCTGATCGAACGGCCATCGAGCACGATGCCGAGGAGGCGGTTGCTGCCGGCGATCGATTGGGTGAGCTTGGCGAAGGCCTCGCCGCCCTGGCGGTTGAAGTTCAGGGTCACGTCCCAGCCGGTGCCCGTTTGCTGCTGCTGCCGGCCTGCGCCGACGAGGTCCTTGCCGGTGAGCAGCGCGGGCTCGTAAAGGGCCACCACCCTTTTGTTCACTTCATCGAGCAGGGCTTCGATCTGCTCGGTTTCACCGGCCCCTGCCGGCACCGCCACCCCGAGCTCTCGCAAGGCCTTGGCCAGATCCTCGGCGGGGAAGCTGGGGACCGGGGCCGGCGGTTGGTCTGGTGCCACGGGATCAGCCGGATCCGCTGGGGTGCGCCGTCGGCTGAGGTCGAGCACCGACTGGGCCTGACGCTTGAGCCGCAGCAGCCCCTGCATCTCCTGCTCGGTGCCTGGCTTCTGGGCGCGGAATTCCAGCAGAGCGGTGGTACCGAACACCTTGGCGGCCCGGGTGGGGTCCTGCTCTCCCGGCAGCTGCAGCACCAGCTGGTCGTCACCGATGGTCTGCAGGGTGGATTCAGCCACGCCGAGCCCGTTGACACGGCGATCAAGCACCTCCTTGACGGCCTCCAGCTGCTCCCGTTTCACCGCTTTGATGGCCCCGGCCGGCAGTACCTGCAGGGTGAGCTGGCTGCCGCCGCGCAGGTCGAGGCCGAGCTGCAGGGGAAAGCTGAACAGAACGGCCCCGGCGGCGATCGCCAGGGCCAGGATCAGGGCGAACAGCCCCTGCTGACGTGCCATCTCAGATCGTGCCCGCGTTGAGCTGGCGCGCCGTTTCCACGATCTGGCTCGGCTGAATGATCGTCAGATTCTCGAGGGCGCCGTTGTAGGGGGTGGGGATGTCCTGGCTGGAGAGGCGGATGGGCCGGGCGTCGAGATCGTCGAAGCAGTGCTCGGTGATCAGCGCAAGCAGTTCGGCGCCGATGCCACCGGTTTTCATGCACTCCTCCACCACGATCACCTTGTGGGTTTTGCGTATCGAGCGGGTGATGGTTTCCAGGTCGAAGGGCTTGAGGCTGACCAGATCGATCAGCTCCACACTCACCCCATCGGCTTCCAGCTGCTCCACCGCCTTGAGGCAGTGATAGCGCATGCGCGAATAGGTGAGGATCGTCACGTCGGTGCCCTCACGCACCACTTCGGCCTGATCCAGGGAGCAGATGTAATCCCCCTCGGGGATCTCCTCACTGAGATTGTAGAGCAGTACGTGCTCGAAGAAGAGCACGGGATTGTTGTCGCGGATGGCGGCCTTCATCAGGCCCTTGGCATTGGTGGGGGTGCTCACCGCCACGATCTTGATGCCAGGCACCGCATGGAAATAGGCCTCCAGGCGCTGGCTGTGCTCCGCCCCCAGCTGGCGACCCACCCCACCGGGGCCGCGTACCACCGTTGGGATGGTGTAGTTGCCACCGCTGGTGTAGCGCAGCATCCCCATGTTGTTGGAGATCTGGTTGAAGGCCAGCAGCAGGAAGCCCATGTTCATCCCTTCCACGATCGGGCGCAGGCCCGTCATCGCGGCACCGACGGCCATGCCTGTGAAGCTGTTCTCAGCGATCGGGGTGTCAAGCACCCGCAGTTCGCCGTACTTCTCGTAGAGATCCTTGGTGACCTTGTAGGAGCCGCCGTACTGGCCGACGTCCTCGCCGAACACGCACACGTAGGGGTCTCGGGCCATCTCCTCGTCGATGGCGTCGCGCAGGGCGTTGAAGAGAAGGGTCTCGGCCACGGACGGTGTGCGAACCCGGCGAGTGCCGGTGGAGCGGCCAACTTATCTCAGGTGTCGGCGAAAAGGAGCCGGCGGCGGCCCTCAGCCCCCGGCGGCGAAGGTGGCCAGCAGCAGCACCGAGAGCAGCATGCCCGGGGAGAGCAGCAGGGCCAGCAGGCCGAGGTCGTGGGGAGTCATGGTGAAAAAGGAAGCATTCTCAGCTTAGGAAGGCTCGGCTTCGCGCACCGGCAGCAGGCTGCGAATGAAGACAAGGGTCAGCCCCAGGGCGACGAAGGCGAAGGTGAAGGTGGCCAGGAAGCTCATGCCCACTATCAGCGTCTTCATGGCGGTGCCGATGCTCTGGGCGAAGGCCTTGCTGTACTGCGGCGGATGCAGGCTGTACCAGCGCACAACCCGCTGGCTCAGCCCCAGGCAGACCCAGGCCAGCAGGCCGCTGGTGAGGGCGCCGGAGAGAAAACTGAGGGGCCCTTTGCGCGGCGGACTCGCTGGGGACTCGCTGGGCTCCGGAGTGCTCATGGGGCCTGAACTGCTGCGATGATCCTCGCCCCTTGGTGGCTGCAGCGGCAGCACCAGGCCTCGAATCCCTCCGCCGCTAGGGCGTCGTGCAACTGCTCACGGGCCGCCTCGGCCCGCTCCAGCCCGGCGAAGAGGGCAAAGAGGCTGGGACCAGAACCGCTCATCGCCACCGCCAGGGGGTCGATCGCACGGCGCAGCAGCCCCAGCCCGGTGCGCACGCTCTCCTGCTCCGGCTCCACCACCGACTGCAGGTCGTTGCGCAGGGGCGGCAGGGCCCGCTGCCCCCTCAGGGCTGCCAGCAGCGCTCCATCGCGCAGGATCTGGCGCCGCTGCTCGAATTCGCTCTCGCGCTCCAGGTAAAAGTCGCCCCGCAGCTCCCGGCAGCGGCCATAGGCCCAGGGGGTGGAGACACTGGCGGCCGGATCCTTGATCAGCAGCACCGCCAGCTCCTCGGGCCCCGCGACCTCGGATCCCAGGACCGCTGGAGCCGCGGCCGGGAGCAGCACTGGCTCCAGCCTCTCCCCGCGGCCGAAGCAGAGCTGGGTGCCGCCGCTGAGGGTGAAGGGCACATCCGAGCCCAGCTGCGCCGCCAGTTGCAGCAGGCTGGCGGCATCGAGCTGGAGCCCCCAGAGCCGATTCAGCCCCAGCAGGGCCGCGGCCCCGTCGCTGGAGCCACCGGCCAGGCCGGCGCCGATGGGGATGCGTTTCTCCAGCTGAAGCGTGGCCCCCAGCTCCGGCCGCTCGGCGTGCTGCCGGAGCAGCTCAGCGGCCCGCACCACCAGATTGCCGCCGTCGGTGGGAAGGGTGCTGGTGCCGCAGTGCAGCACGATCGCCCCATCGCCTCGCGGAGCGATCGTCAGTCGATCGGCCAGATCGAGGCTCTGCATCACCATCGCCAGTTCGTGGAAGCCATCGGCCCGTAGCCCGAGCACCTCCAGATGCAGGTTGATCTTGGCCGGCGCCTCCACGGTCAGCTCATCCACTGGGAAGGGGTCCATGGGGCGCAGGTCAGTCATGGGTGGCTGGGCAGATCTGGCGGGTCAGCTCCACCCAGCGCTCGGGGGAGAGCTCCTGGGGCCGCTGCTGCAGCGACACTCCCGCCCGCTGGGCGCGCTCGGCCAGCTCCGGTTCGTTCCAGAGCCCGGCCAGGGAGTTGCGCAGCATCTTGCGCCGGGCCGCGAAGCAGCGCTTGAGCAGACCCTCCAGCCGTGTGGCCAGCTCTGGCTCCAGCCGCTCGGCCGGTGGCAGGGGATCGAGCACGATCACCTCCGACATCACCCGCGGCGGCGGCTGGAAGCAGCGGGGCGGCACGGCGCAGACCGAGCGGCAGCGCGCCAGCAGTTGCAGGCGCACGCTCAGGGCGCTGAAGGCGCTGCTGCCGGCCAGCGCCCGGATGCGCTCGCCCACCTCCTGCTGAACCAGCAGCACCAGCCGCTGATAGGGAACGGCCAGGGGGCGATCGAGGCGGCCCACCAGCCGCTCCAGCAGAGGACCAGTGATGTTGTACGGGATGTTGGCCACCACCTTGTCGGCGGCGGGTAGATCCAGCCGCAGCACGTCACCCTCCAGCAGCTGGAAGCGAGTATCCCCAGCGAAGTGCTGGCGCAGGCCGGCCACCAGGTCGCGGTCGAGTTCGATCGCGTGCAGCTCCCCCAGCCCTGTGGCCAGCAGCCGCTGCGTGAGCGCTCCGCGGCCCGGACCCACCTCCAGCACCCGCTCACCCGGCTGCAGCTCCGCCGCCGCCACGATCCGCTCCAGCACGGCGGTGTCGGTGAGCCAGTGCTGGCCGAAGCGCTTGCGGGTCTGGTGGCCCCCGAAGGACATGGGCGTGATCGGGCAGGTTCACCAGATTGCCCGGCCGGGCGGCGCTGTCCTGGCTAGTTCTGGAGCACAAATCCTCCAGGTGGCCATGGGCCCCGTGATCAAGCACTCCCCCAGGGCGGCCCTGGCCCGCTGGCCGACGTGGTGGCTGTGCAGCCTGGCCGCTGCAGCAGTTGCCCTGGTGGGCGTGGCGCCGGCCCGCTCGGGCAGTGTCAGTGCCGACTCCGTCTGGACCAGGGAGAACGCCCTGGAGCGGGCCCGGCAACTGGTGCCGCGTGGTGCCATCCCGGGCCGGCACCGCTGCCAGCAGATGATGGTGGGCACCGGCAACTACCGCTACCGCTGCATCGTGGAGTTCAGCCGGCCAGCAGAGCAACTGCCAGACCAACAGCGGGATCAGCCCTCGCCCTGAACCAGGGGGAGGTCCTCCAGGCGCAGCCAGCGCACCGCACCGGACGCCGGTGGCAGGGGTACCAGCGCACAGACCACCTCCAGGGGCAGCTGGGCCTGCCGGGGGTTCTCCGCCAGCCAGCAGCTGAGCGCCCGGGCCAGCCGCCGGCGTTTGCCCGCGCCAAGGGCGGCCACTCCCCAGCCATCGGCGCCGCTGCGACGGCGTCCCTTCACCTCCACCACCAGCAGCCGACCCGGTTTGGCCACCACTAGATCCAGCTCCCCCCAGCGGCAGCGCCAGCGGCTGGCCAGCAGCCGCCAGCCGCGCTGGCGCAGCAGCCTCAGGGCCCGCTGCTCGGCCCAGGCCCCCGGCAGGGCGCTGCGGCTGCGGGCGCGTTGCGTTCTGCTCTGGCTCAAGGGGCTGGCCGCCGGATTTTCCTAGGGTTCCCCTCCTGTCCCTTCCCTGCCATGGCTGCCCCGCTGCGTTCGCTGGTCTCGGGCCTGGTGACCTGGATGGGCTGCGGCCTGCTGGCCCTGCTGCTCCTGCTGCTCCTGCTGCCGGCCGCTCCCGCCAGCGCGGCGATGGATTACGCCAAACAGGTGTTGATCGGTGCTGATTTCCACGACGCAGACCTGCGCGGCGTCACCTTCAATCTCACCAACCTGCGCGACGCCAACCTCTCCGGCGCCGACATGCGCAACGCCAGCTTGTTCGGCGCCAAGCTTCAGGACGCCAACATGCATGGTGTCGACCTGCGTGAAGCCACCCTGGATTCGGCCGTGCTCGAAGGCACCGACCTGCGCGAAGCCGTGCTGGAAGATGCCTTCGCTTTCAACACCAAGTTCGCCGACGTGGCGATCGACGGGGCTGATTTCACCAACGTGCCCCTGCGCGGGGACGTGCTCACTTCCCTCTGCGCCATCGCCAGCGGCACCAATCCCGTCACGGGCCGCTCCACCCGTGAGAGCCTCGGCTGCTCCTGATCCCAAGGTCCCCGATCCCAAGGTCCCTGATGCCCCCGTCCCCGCTGCCATGAGCTTCGACGCCCACAGCCTCGAGCGCCTTCGCCAGCTGGGCCGCCAGCTGCCCCAGCCTCTGCCGGCACCGGCGGCGCCCGCCAGTGCCCAGCCCAGGGCCAGCGAGCAGCGCCATCCGGTGGAGCTGGAGCGCGACCCGGAGCAGCTCTTCCGGGAGCTGATGCAGGTGAGCCCCGACGGCAGCGTGCCGCCCCACCTGATGGAGCGCCTGCGCACCCTCGAAGCCAGCCGCACGGCCCAGCAGGCCAGCGAGCGGCGCGCGCCGGCCGGCCAGACCCCCAGCCCAGCCGGCCAGCCCAGCCGGCGATCTACCCCCGGCCGCAGCACCTCCCCCCGGGCCGACCCCCGCCTGGCGGACGAGCACGCCGATCTCTACACCGCCTTCCATTCCCTCCTGCTCGAAGACGAGGAGGGGGATTGAGGCCCATCGGCCCAGCCAGCCCCCGGCTCCCGGGGCTGTCCTAGATGGCGATCATCGAGGCCCAGGGGCTCGGCAAGAGCTTCCGGGTGGCTGACAAGCAGCCTGGCCTGGGTGGAACCCTGCGCCACTTCTTTGCCCGCCGCCTCAAGGACATTCCGGCGGTGCGGGATGTGAGCTTCAGTATTGAGCCCGGCGAGGTGGTGGGCTTCCTGGGGGCCAACGGCGCCGGCAAGACCACCACCCTCAAGATGCTCACCGGCCTGATCGAGCCCAGTGCCGGGGCGGTGGAGGTGGCGGGCTTCAGGCCCTTCCGCCGTCAGGCGTCCTTCCTGCGCACGATCACCCTGGTGATGGGGCAGAAGCAGCAGCTGATCTGGGATCTGCCACCGCTTGATTCCCTGCGCGTGAATGCGGCGGTCTACGGCATCCCCGAGGCCGAAGCGAGGCGTCGTATCGAGGAGCTCGCCGAAATGCTGGAGCTGGGGGAGGAGCTGCGCCGGCCGGTGCGCAAGCTCTCGCTCGGTCAGCGCATGAAGGCCGAGTTGCTGGCGGCGCTGCTGCATCGCCCCTCCGTGCTCTTCCTCGATGAACCCACCCTCGGGCTGGATGTCAATGCCCAGGTGCGGGTGCGTGAGTTCCTCGCCGACTACAACCGTCGCACCGGCGCCACCGTGCTGCTCACCAGCCATTACATGGGCGACATCACCGCCCTCTGCCAGCGGGTGCTGCTGATCCACCAGGGCCGGCTCTTCTATGACGGCAGCCTGCAGGAGCTGACCCAGCGGCTGGCCCCCTACCGAGAGGTCTGCTGCGATCTGGCGGCGCCCTATCCGCCGGAGGCCTTCGCCGGTTTCGGTGAACTGGAATCCCTGATCGGTCAGCGGTTGCGGCTGCTGGTGTCGCGGGAGCAGCTCACGGCCACCCTCTCGCGGCTGCTCTCCAGCTTCCCGGTGCTCGATCTGGAGGTGAACGATCCGCCGGTGGAGGAGATCATTGGCCGCCTCTTCCGTGAGGGGACGGTGGGATGAAACGCTCCCTGAGGCTGGCGCGGGTGCTGCTCTCGGTGCAATACGCCTACATGCTCGAGTACCGCGCCGAGATCGCGCTCTGGGCCCTCTCCGGTCTGCTGCCGCTGATCATGCTGGCGCTCTGGAGTGGGGCCGGCGCGGCCGCTGATCTCAGCCTCGGCCCGGCGGAGCTGAGGCGCTACTTCCTGGCGGCCTTTGTCGTTCGTCAGTTCACGGTGGTGTGGGTGATCCACATCTTCGAAGAGGACGCCCTGCAGGGACGGCTCTCCCCCTATCTGCTGCAACCGCTTCACCCCTTCTGGCGCTACCTGGCGGCCCACATCGCCGAGCAGGCCACCCGGGTGCCCTTCGTACTGGCGATCGTGCTGGCGGTTTGGCTGCTGGGGGCCGGGGCCAGCGGCTGGCCGCCTCCCTCCACCTGGCTGCTGGGCCTGCTGGTGACCATCCTGGCTTTTCTGCTGCGCTTCCTGTTGCAATCGGTGATCACCATGGCCTGCTTCTGGAGCGAGCGGGCAGCGGCGCTGGAGCGCCTGCTGCTGATCCCCTACCTTTTTCTCTCCGGGCTGGTGGCGCCGCTGGAGGCCTTCCCCCCCGCCCTGCGCCGCCTGGCACTGGCCACCCCCTTCCCTTCGATGGTCGACTTCCCGGCTCGGTTGCTCTCCGGCGCCGAGGTGGACCTGCTAGGGGGGCTGTTCACGATGGCTGCCTGGACGGCTCTGCTGCTGCCCCTGTTTCTGCTGTTCTGGCGGGCCGGGCTGCGGCGCTACGCGGCCATGGGGGCCTGATGGGCCGCTATCTGCGCAGCCTGGGGTCCTTCTGGTCGTCGTCGCTGGCGATGGAGCTCGAGTATCCGCTCAATGCCCTGATTGAGCTGCTCTCGGTGCTGGGCAACCTGGCCGGCAGCGTGGTGCTGCTGGCGCTGTTCTACGGCCGCGGCCATGGCCTGGGCGGCTGGAGCTGGGATGAGGCCTTGGTGGTGCTGGGGATCTACACCCTGCTCGATGGCTACACCAGCACCCTGCTGCAGCCCAACCTGGGGGCGATCGTCAACCATGTGCGCACCGGCAGCCTCGATTTCGTGCTGCTCAAGCCGATCGACAGTCAGTTCTGGCTCTCGGCCCGCAGCTTCTCCCCCTGGGGTCTGCCCGGGGTGCTGGCGGGGCTGGCACTGATCGGGCTGGCGGCGCGGCGGGCGGGGGCCAGCCCCTCGCTGCCCACCCTGCTGGGCACCGCCCTGCTGCTGCTCAGCAGTGCCCTGATCCTTTACAGCCTCTGGTTTGTGCTGGCGGCCACCAGCATCTGGTTCGTCAAGGTCTGGAACGCCACGGAGGTGCTGCGCAGCACCCTTGTGGCCGGCCGCTTCCCCGTCAGCGCCTACCCCCCCGCCCTGCGCACCCTGTTCACCCTGGTGCTGCCGGTGGCCTTTCTCACCACCGTGCCGGCGGAAGCGATCCTGGGTCGTGCCACGCCGTCCTGGGTGCTGGCCAGCCTGGGGATGGCGCTGCTGTCCCTGACACTCAGCCGTGTTCTCTGGCGCCATGCCCTGCGCTACTACACCTCGGCCTCCAGTTGACAGCGCCGGCGTAGCCGCAAGGACGAAACTGGGTCCCCGGGTCGTTGTGCGGCCTGATTCAGGCTTTCGACAGGACCCCCGTGGCACAGCAACGAGACGGACTGCGAGACGGCCTGCCTCACGGCCATGGCAGCCGCCATCAGGAGAAACACCGCACGAACCGGGTGGGCTGGCTGCGGGCTGCGGTGCTCGGGGCCAATGACGGCATCGTCTCCACCGCCAGCTTGCTGGTGGGGGTGGCAGCGGCCGAGGCCGAGCACGGCGCGATCATGGTGGCCGGAGCGGCCGGACTGGTGGCCGGGGCGATGTCGATGGCGGCCGGTGAATACGTTTCGGTCAGCTCCCAGGCCGATACCGAGCAGGCTGACCTGGCGCGGGAGCGTCAGGAGCTCGTTGATGATGCGGCGGCGGAGCTGGCGGAGCTCACCGGCATCTACGTGCATCGCGGCCTGGATCCGGCCCTGGCCCGCGAGGTGGCACTGCAGCTCACCCGCCACGATGCCCTCGGCGCCCATGCCCGTGATGAGCTGGGCATCAGCGAGGCATTGGCCGCCCGGCCGGTTCAGGCCGCCCTCACCTCGGCGGTGATGTTCTCGATCGGAGCGGCCCTGCCCCTGGTCACCGCTTCCCTGCTGCCCGCCTCCCGGATCGCGCTGGGGGTCTCACTCACCTCCCTGGTGTTCCTTGGCGTGCTCGGTGGGGTCTCCGCCCGGGCCGGTGGCGCCAGGCTGGGCACCGCCATCCTGCGCGTCACCCTCTGGGGAGCGCTGGCGATGGCGGCCACGGCCCTGATCGGCTCCCTGCTGGGGGTCTCGGTCTGAGCAGCACAGATGCGTGTCAGATCAAGGCGAACACCGATAAGGTCCTGCCTGCGACCAGCCGCCGGATCCCGCCATGACCACTCACCTGCGCCGATGGGGCCTGCTGGCCCTGGCGGGACTGCCGGTCCTGGGGATCGGCGCCGCAGTGGCACTGGGGCCACGGCTGCCGGATCCCGTCCTGGCGGCGGTGGAGGCACCCGCACCGCCCACTGAGGTTCCCGCTCCGGATCCGCCCCAGGCGGCAGAGCCGTCTCCGTCCTCGTCCTCAACGGTGGTGCTGCTGCCCTCGCAGCCGGGCTTGCCCCTGGCGGCTGATGGCCGCCACTACCCACTGGTGCCCGGCGATCCCCAGGTGGTGGCCGACCTGCTGGTGTCGCTGGAGGAAGCCCTGCGCTCGCCCGATACCCCGGCGGAGTCGTTGCCGGCCCTGGGCCACCAGCAGCAGGTGATCCTGCGGGTGCTGGCGGTGCGCGAGGGCCAGGCCCAGGAAGTGCGGCAGCGCCTTTCCCCCCGCTGGCAGGCGGTGCTGGACCATCACCTGGGGGCCCGCCGGGCCTTTCTCTCCATGCGCCGCCGCGGCCCGGGCAGTCCCACCCTGCCCGCCTGGCGGATCGTGGCGCCGGAGCCAGCGGAGAAGCTGCTGGGCTACTACCGCAGTGCCGCCGCGGCCACCGGCATCGACTGGGAAGTGCTGGCGGCCGTCAATCTGGTGGAGTCAGGGATGGGCCGGATTGATGGCGTTTCGGTGGCCGATGCCCGCGGGCCGATGCAGTTCCTGCCCACCACCTGGGCGGAGCCCGGGATCGGTAAGGGCAACATCCGCGATCCCCACGACGCCATCCATGCCGCCGCTCGCTACCTGGTGCGGCGGGGTGGGCTCAAGGACATTCGCAAGGGGCTCTGGGGCTACAACAACAGCGATTACTACGGCAAGGCCGTCCTCCATTACGCCGCCCTTTTGCGCGAGGATCCCGCCGCCTACACCAGCCTCTACCACTGGGAAATCCACTATGCCTCCAATGCCGGTGACCTCTGGCTGCCCGTGGGCTACTCCCAGACCAAACCCATCCCAGTGGCCCTCTACCTCCAGCGTTTCCCCGCCAGCGCCCCGCCGGCCGCCAACCGTGGAGCCTGAAGGCGGCGTGGAAATTGCGCTGGCCGCCGCTGGTCGTTGGTGCCGTGGTGGAGTGGAGGGATGAGCGCTCGTCTGGTGCTCGGGCCCGTGCACGTCTGCCCGCAGGTGCGGGAATGGCTGGATCTGGAAACCCTGCAACGCCTGGTGGCCCGCCACCGCCGCGGCGACTGGGGTGAGGTGGATGCCCGCGATGCCAGGGCCAACACCCTGGCGGCCTATCACCAGTGCGGCCGGCTGCGCAGCGTCTACGACCTGGGCCAGGGGCTGTCCATCTGGGTGATCACCGACCACCTCGGCACCGACAGCCTGCAGACCACCGTGCTCATCCCAGTCGATGAGTGATCCGGCACTTTGCGGAGATAACGCCTTCAGGGCACTCAGCGCGATCGCCGAGCGCTTCGATCTCGGTGGCCCGATCAGCGGCATCGACCCCCTGGGCAACGGCAACGTCAACGACACCTATCTGGTGCGGCTGGGGGAGCTGGAGCGCCCTGCCGTGGTGCTGCAACGGGTCAACACGGTGGTGTTCACGGACCCCGAGGCGGTGATGGCCAACCTGGTGGCCTTCAGTGAGCACGTGGCCCGGCGACTGCTGGAGCCCCCCAGGGAGCTGGCCGGGCGCCGCTGGGAGGTGCCTCGGGTGTTTCTTGCCTGCGCCGATGGTCTCCCCTGGGTGTGGGAAGGCTCCAGCTTCTGGCGGGCCCTGGGTTTTGTGGATCGGGCCCATTCGTTGGAGCGGATCGGCCACAGCGGCCATGCCCGTGAAATCGGCTTCGGCCTGGGCATGTTCCACCAACTGATCAGTGATCTGCCCGTGGAGAACCTGGCCGACACCCTGGAGGGGTTCCATGTCACCCCCACCTATCTGCGACAGTTCGATCAGGTGCTCGGCCGGCTCGGAGCCTCCACTGACCCCGAACTCAGCGACTGCCTGGCCTTCGTGGAGCAGCGCCGCGGCCTGGTGCCGGTGCTGGAGCAGGCCAGCGCCGCGGGACTCCTGCACCAGCGGCCGATCCACGGTGATCCGAAGATCAACAACGTCATGCTTGATCTGGAGGGCGACCAGGCCGTGGCCCTCATCGATCTCGACACGGTCAAACCCGGGCTGATTCATTACGACATCGGCGATTGCCTGCGCTCCGCCTGCAATCCCCTGGGGGAAGACACCGAGGACTGGCGGCAGGTGCAGTTTGATCTGGGGCTGTGCGAGGCCTTGCTCGGGGGCTACGGCAGCGTGGCCCGCTCCTTCCTCACCCCCGCCGATTACGACCACATCGTTGTGGCCATCCAGGTGATCAGCTTCGAGCTGGGGTTGCGCTTCCTGACCGATCATCTCGCCGGTGATGTCTACTTCAAGACCCGCTACAGGGGGCACAACCTGCTGCGGGCCAGGGTTCAGTTTCAGCTCACCAGGAGCATCGAGGCGCAGCACGCGGCCATCGAGGCCGTCGTGGCGGCGATTCGATGAAGGCACCCAGCTCGGATTGGCAGGGGTTTGTTCTGCACCGCTTCGAGTCCGAGGACGCTCGGCGGGGTCAGCTCACGCCCACAGCGTTCGATGCTGCTGCACCCACGGCTCCAGTGACTCCTGCAGTGGCCGGAGCCGGCCTGGAGCTGAGCGGAGCGATCAGGCGTCGGGCGGGGACCCTGGAGCTGCACCTGAGCCTCGGTGGTGATCTCGCCTCGGTGGTGCTGGCCGATCCCTCCTTCCGGCGAGAACGCCGTGATGATCTCTGGCGCAGCACCTGTTTCGAGCTTTTCCTTGCCGCCGAAGGGCAGCCGCCCTACTGGGAAGTGAACCTTTCAGCCGCCGGCCACTGGAACGTCTACCGCTTCAGCGGCTATCGCCAGGGGATGGAGATCGAGCCCTCGCTGCAGGCCTTGCCCTTCGCGCTCAGGCTCCTGAGCGGATCCCTTGAGCTGGAACTGGTTTTGCCTCTACCGGACGACCTTCACCCCCCCTCTTCACCCCTCGAAGCTGGGGTCTGCGCGGTGATCGAGCAGCGCCAGGGGCTACTCAGCTACTGGGCCGTGACCCATCCCGGCCCAGTGGCCGATTTCCACCGGCGAGACGGACTGGCGCTGCACCTGTGAGCTGGCGGGTGGAAGAGCCCAGAGTGAACCACCACCCCAAGCTCCTGCCCGAAAGCATCGTCATCGTGACATGCCGATCCGTACGTAGTCTGGCATAGGGGGTGAGCCTGTCATCTGACTTCAAACGCCGATCCGCTTTGATCACCAGCATTGATCACCAATTCGAATCTCTGGTTTGAATCTTTGACCAGAATCTCCGCTGGAAAACTTCAGCGTGAGTCTTCAACATGAATCTTCGGCATAAATCTTGAGTGGGAATGGCTGTTCTTCATCTTTGCTGATTGCTGGCCTGCCGTGGAGTCCAGGCTGACTCCGCTGTCGCTCAGTTGTATTCGCCGGGCATGTCCTGCTTGGTGATCGTCACCCTGCCGATGCGCTTGCCGGAGGCCCGCAGCAGTTCGTCGCCGGAGACATCGAAGCCCAGGGAGGTGGCGATCCTGGCCACGTCATCGGCGGTGGAGGAACCCAGCACCTGACGCCTGAGTTCCCCATCGTCCTGAACCCTGGCGAGAAAGGCCCTGAGTTGCTCCTGGGACATGGCGGGCGGGCCGATCGTGGTGGTCCCCAGCATGGCTCCTGCCGGGGCCGCCGGTCTCACTCCCCCCACTGGCGCAGCAGGTTGGTGTAGCTGCGGCTGATCAGATCAAACACCTCATCCTTGCCGTCGCGCCTGAAGATCGCCCGCCGGGCCGTGTCGAGCTCGAACAGCAGCTCGCGCTGGTCGGCCCGGCGCACCCGGCTCTGGATCCAGCCCACCGGCCACCAGCCGCAGCACCAGCTCGCCGCCGCTGTAGGCGTCTGGATTACTGAGAAACACGGTGAAGGAGAGGTCGGAGCGGCCGCCGGCCATGAAGGCATTGTCGACATAGCTGCCGTAGCCCTCGCCGCTGCCACTGCGGCTGGAGCAGGGGTTCGAGGAGGAAGCGCATGGCGAATGGTGAGCAATGGCTCGGATTGCTTCGCTTTCGCCCATGAACCGCTCCAGCATCGCTTTAATGCTGGCCACGGCTGGCTTGGCTGCGGGTGTGGTTGGCTGCGGTCAGAGCGAGGCGCCCAAGCCCAGCTCGCCGGCGATGGAAAAGCCGGCGAGCTGGGCAGCCCCGGCGCTGAGCCCTCCAGCAAGCCGGAGAAGCCGGGGAATCACGACGGTATGAAGCAGGAGGAAGGGGGAGAAGGTGGAGAGGGCGGCGAAGGCTGAGCCGTAGCCTGCAGCCCGATGCCTCAGCCCGGCTCCATAGCGTCTGAGCTGAGCAGCGCACGGATCTGATCAGCGGCCACGTCGTTGCGGATCTCCACCTGGCCGATGGCCGTGGGCAGCACGAAGCGCACCTGAGCGCTTCTCACCTTCTTGTCGCTCTGGAGGGTGAGCAGCACCGCCTCTGGATCCAGGGGCGGCAGTTGCACAGGCAGGCCGGCCTTGGCGATCAGAGCGCATTGCCGCTGCTGCTCGGCCCGGCTCCAGAGGCCCATGGCCACCGACAGCTCGCCGGCCGCCACCATCCCCACTGCCACCGCCTCGCCATGGAGGTAGGTGCCGTAGCCGCAGAGGGTCTCCACCACGTGGCCGAGGGTGTGGCCGTAGTTGAGGATTGCGCGCAACCCCCCTTCCCGTTCATCAGCGGCCACCACGCGGGCCTTGGCCGCCGCGGATCGCTCCAGCAACCGCTGCAGCAGGTCGTCTCCCACAGCCTCCAGGCTGGAGAGGTCGGCGGCGGCCTCCAGCTCACTGAACAGCTGGAGATCACCGATCACGCCGTACTTGATCACCTCGGCCATGCCCGCGCGGAATTCCCGCTCCGGCAGCGTGGCCAGGCTGCTGGGATCGATCACCACCAGCCTGGGCTGGTGGAAGGCCCCGATCAGGTTCTTGCCACCGGGGTGATTGACCCCGGTCTTGCCGCCGATCGAGGCATCCACCATCGCCAGAAGGGTGGTGGGCACCTGCACCACGGCGATCCCGCGCAGCCAGGTGGCGGCGGCGAAGCCCGCCATGTCGCCCACCACCCCGCCGCCGAGGGCCACGATCAAGGAGCTGCGCTCCAGCCGCAGGGCCTGGGCCCTGTCGTGGATCAGGGCCACGCTGGCAGGGGTTTTCTGATCCTCCCCCGCGTCCAGCACCAGCAGGCTGGGCTCCAGCTCCGCACCGCGAAGGCTCGCGAGGGCCCTGGGGCCATAGAAGCTCTCCACCACCGGGTTGGTCACCACCAGCACCTTGGTGGCGGCCGCCACTCCCCTGGAGCGGATCAGCGGGCCGAGCTGATCGAGGCTGCCCTTGCCGATCAGCACCGAGTAAGGCTGGCTGCTGAGGGCCACCTCGATCGAAAGGGGCGGGATCATCTTCGGCCGGTGCGGCAGGCAGGCTGGTCAGGCTAGGTCTGGGCTTGCCAGCCCTCGATCACCGCCAGAACCGCCTCGCCGTAGCGGTCCAGCTTGGTGGCGCCGATGCCGCTCACCTGGCCCAGGTCGGCCAGGCGCGCCGGACGCCGCGCCGCCAGCTCCGCCAGGGTGCGGTCGTGGAACACCACGTAGGGGGGCACCCCCTGCTCACGGGCCTGGGCCCGGCGCCAGTCCTTGAGCGCCGTCATCAGGCTGGCATCGGCTTCAGGTTCAGCGGCGGCGGCGGCTGCAGCCCGCCTGCGCTCCTGGCGCGGCGGGGCGGCGGGCAGCTCCAGGTTCAGGTCTCCCCGCAGCAGGCTCCTGACCCGCGCCTCCTCCCCCCAGCGCAACCCGCCGCGGCCCTCGGGCACCGGCTCCAGCCAGCCCTGGCTGGTGAGCTGACGCAGCAGGGTGCGCCACTGCTCGCGGTTCAGCTCCTTGCCGATGCCGTACACACTGAGACTTTGGTGGCCGAGGGATCGCACCCGGGCGGTGTCAGCACCCAGCAGCACATCGGTGAGGTGGGCGGCGCCGAAGCGCTGGCCCGTGCGCCACACCGCCGAGAGTGCCTTCTGGGCCGCCACCGTACGGTCCTCCAGCACCTGGGGCTCAAGGCAGCGGTCGCAGTTGCCGCAGGGCTCCGCCAGGGCTTCGCCCAGATGGGCCAGCAGCACCTGACGGCGGCAACCCGGCGCCTCGGTGAAGCCCACCAGGGCGTCGAGCTTGCCGTGCTCGATCCGCTTCTGGGCGGCGTCGGCCTCAGAGTCTTCGATAAAGCGCCGCAACTGGGGCTCATCCCCCGGTCCGTGCACCATCCAGGCGGTGGCGGGCAGGCCGTCGCGCCCCGCACGGCCGGTTTCCTGGTAGTAGGCCTCCAGGCTCTTGGGCAGATCCAGATGGGCGACGAAGCGCACATCCGGTTTGTCGATGCCCATGCCAAAGGCGATCGTGGCCACCACCACCACGCCGCTGTCATTGCGGAAGCGGCTGAGGGCGCTGGAGCGCTGGCTCGCGTCCATGCCAGCGTGATAGCCCACCGCCCCATGGCCGGCGGCCTGTAGCAGGGCGGCGAAGTTGTCCACCCGGCTGCGGGAGCGGGCGTAAACGATGCCGGCTTCGCCTCGGAACTCCTCGAGGAAGGCCAGCAGCTGCTCCCTGGCCTCCTGCTTGGGTCGCAGCAGATAGCGGATGTTGGGCCGATCGAAGCTGGCCAGGAACACCCGACCCTGCTCCAGGGCCAGGCGCTGAATGATCTCGCCGCGGGTGCGGGGATCGGCGGTGGCGGTGAGGGCCAGCCGCGGCACCTGGGGAAAGCGCTGGGCCAGGGCCTGCAGCTGCAGGTACTCGGGGCGGAAGTCGTGGCCCCACTGGGAGACGCAGTGGGCCTCATCGATGGCAAACAGGGCCAGGGGACGTTCCTGCAGACGCTCCAGCAGATCTCCGCCCAGCAGCCGCTCCGGTGACACGTAGAGCAGATCCAGCTCGCCCCGCTGCAACTGGCGCCAGAGGTCGCTCACGGCTTCGCTCGCCAGAGCGGAGTGCAGGGCCGCCGCCCTCACCCCGGCCTGGCGCAGGGCCAGCACCTGGTCGTCCATCAGGGCGATCAGGGGTGAGACCACCACCGCCAGGCCCTCCCGGCAGAGGGCCGGCACCTGATAGCAGAGCGATTTGCCGCCACCGGTGGGCATCAGCACCAGACCGGAGCCGCCGGCGATCACGTGCCGCACGATCTCCTCCTGGGGACCACGGAACCGGTCGTAGCCGAACACCTCCCGCAGCACCCGCAGCGGGTCGCTGCCGCCGAAGTTGCTCTGCACGACCCTGGCTCTCGTCATGGTGCGTCCCACAATGGCCCCATGGATGGTTCCCCCGCTGCCTCACCGTCGTCCCGTCGCCGCTTGGCCTGGTGGGGGCGCAGCGCCACGGCCTGGGGCTTTCTGACGCCGGCGCTGCTGCTGCTGAGTGTTTCGGTGCTGGTCCCGGCCGCGATGGCCCTGGTGATCAGCTTCACCGCCACCGGCCTTGATGTGAGCGAACCGCTGCGCTTCATCGGCCTGGCCAACATCCGGCGGCTGCTGGCTGACCCGGTGTTCCTGCAGGTGCTGGGCACCACCTTCCTCTATCTGATCGGGGTGGTGCCGCCGATCGTGCTGGGTTCCCTCGCGCTGGCCGTGCTGGTGAACCGCCAGCTGCCCGGCATTCACCTGTTCCGAGCCGCCTTTTACACGCCGGTGCTGGTGTCGATCGTGGTGGCGGCCATCGCCTTCCGTTGGCTCTACGCCGAGAACGGTCTGGTCAATGGCTGGCTGGGGGCTTGGCTGGGGGAGGCCTTCACACCGATTGGCTTCCTCACCACCCCCTGGCTGGCGCTGCCCGCCGTGATGCTCGTGACCCTCTGGAAGGGCCTCGGCTACTACATGGTGATCTATCTCTCGGGCCTGCAGGGCATCTCGCCGGAGCTCTACGAAGCCGCCGCCCTCGATGGCAGCGAGGGCTGGCGCCGTCATCTCGACATCACCCTGCCCCTGCTGCGGCCCTACCTGACCCTGGTGGGGGTGATCTCCGCCATCGCCGCCACCAAGGTGTTCGAGGAGGTGTACCTGATGACCCAGGGGGGGCCAGCCGATTCCACCCGCACCCTCGTCTATTACGTCTACGACCAGGCGTTCTCCGAGCTGGAGATCAGCTACGCCTGCACGGTGGGCCTGGCCCTGTTCCTGATCGTGCTGATCTTCAGCCTGCTGCGGTTCCTGGCGGTGGGCGAGAAGGGCTTCAGCTGAGGCGGGCCAAGAGGGGGTTGGGCGAGGGAATGGCAAGCTTCTGAATTGGTGCGTGGCCCTGGCGCCGCGTGGTCCGGGAGGTCAGCGATGGGCGGCAGGATCGGCGTGGTGGGGGGCGGCCAACTGGCCTGGATGCTGGCGGCCGCGGCGCGGAAGCTGGGTATCGAGCTGCATGTGCAGACTCCGGAGCTCTCCGATCCCGCTGCCCGGCTGGCCACCAGCGTGGTGCGGGCGCCGCTGGCGGATCTGGAGGCCACCCGGCGTCTGGCGGAGAAGGCGACGGCGATCAGTTTCGAGAACGAGTGGCTCGACCTCGAGACCCTCGCCCCGCTGGAGCAGGAGGGGGTGGTGTTCCTCCCCCGGCTGCAGTCCCTGGCGGATCTGGTCTGCAAGCGCCGCCAGCGCCTGCTGCTGGAGCGGTTGCACCTGCCCTCGCCCCGCTGGTTTGCGTTGGAGGAGATCCTCATCCCCCCGGCTCCGGCCGAGCTGAAGGAGCCCGCCAGCTCAGGGGCTGAGCCCGGGGACGCTGGAGCGGAGGAGCCAGCGCCGGTTCTGCCCCCCCAGCCTCCGCCGGGGTTCCACTTCCCGCTGATGGCCAAGGCGGTGCGGGGCGGCTACGACGGCCGTGGCACCCGGGTGATCCACAGCCAGGCGGAACTGGAGGCTCTGATCGAGGCGGTGGACCCCAGCCTGTGGATGCTGGAGGAGTTCGTGGCCTTCGAGCGGGAGCTGGCGCTGGTGGCCTGCCGTGATCAGTTCGGGGCGGTGCAGTGCTACCCGCTGGTGGAGACCCACCAGCACGATCAGATCTGCGACTGGGTGCTCGCTCCCGCGGCCGCCAGCCAGGCGGTGGAGTCCCGGGCCCGCAACGTGGCGGCCTCGCTGCTGGCGGCCCTTAATTACGAGGGTGTCCTCGCGATCGAGTTCTTCTACGGGCCCTCGGGACTTCTGATCAATGAGCTCGCCCCGCGCACGCACAACTCCGGCCACTACACGATCGAGGCCTGTGCCACCAGCCAGTTCGCCCAGCAGGTGCGCATCGTCTCGGGGGAGTCCCTCGGCGACACCTCCATGCAGCTGGCCGGCACCTTGATGGTGAACCTGCTGGGTTTCGAGACCTCCACAGCGGCCTACGCCAGGCAACGCCAGGCCCTGGAGGCTCTGGAGTCCTCCCACCTGCACTGGTACGGCAAACGTCTGGCCCGGCCCGGTCGCAAGCTGGGTCACATCACCCTGGAGCTGCAGGCTTCAGGGACGGTCGAGCGGGCCAAGGAGGCCGCCCTGCGGCTGGCGGAGGTGCGGGCGATCTGGCCTCTGCCACCCGCGATTACCCCTTAGAGTTTCCCTGAACTGCTGTGTTGGTGACTGCCTTTCACAGGTTCTGATCTGACTCCCTCTTCGACGTGGGTGGTCTGTCGTGACGGTGACGTACACCGGCCCCGTTGCCGGAAACGAAGCCCCACTTTGACTGCTCCTCTGGTTCTACCAGGTCGAACACTGGGGCAAGACGGCACGGTGGTTCACCCTTTTCAAGCCTTGAGACAGAGCAGCTCCAGGCGGTCCTGCAGTTGCTCCCTGGGCCAGTTGGTGAGCACGAACACCTCTTGGGCCGTGCTGCCGCGGCGGGCCAGCAGCTTGTAGCCCCCGTTGATCGGAACCGACACCCGCAGACGCAGGCGAGGGCTGTGACCCTTGACGCGACTGATCACGGCCGGGGTGATCGTGTCGATGCCCTCGTCCCGCGCCAGGGCCTTGAGCACGGGAATCAGGCCTTCCACATACGTGCTGTGGGTGATCACGACCCGGCCCATGGGACTTTCTCACCGTTCAGCAAGCCTAGGCAGGGCCATGCCGGCCCTGAACCTGGCTGGGGATCAGTCCCTCAGTCCCGCTCCAGAGGCGCCATCGTCAGGCCCTCCTGGCTGAGTTGCTGGTGGTAGAGCTCGGCCTGCTCCTGGGGTCCGCTCCAGACCACGGCAGAACCCTGAGAGTCAATCTGATGGGCCAGTTCCCAGGCCCGCTCGGGTCCCATGCCGGGCAGGTAGCGCACCAGGCAATTCACCACGTGCTGAAAGGTGTTGACGTCGTCGTCGAGCACAACGACACGGAGGTGTGGATAGGGCTGGCGTTGCCGGATCCCCGCCGGGATCGTCTGGACTCCCGGGGCAGCCATCGTTGGATCGCGTCTGAGTCGACCCCATCCTAGGTAAAGTCTGAACGACCGTTGCTTGGGCGATCCCATGCTCATCTCCCTCGCCTGGGCTTCCCTGGCTGCTCTGTTCAGCTTTTCGATCGCCATGGTGGTCTGGGGCCGCAACGGCGACGGCACGATCAACTTCTGATCGCCCCAGGGCCCACTCCTCACCCGGATGCCTGACTTTTCCCTCTCCAGCACCAATGTCCTGGCGCTGACCGCCTCGGTGTTGCTGGTCTTCGTCACGGGCGGGGTGATCTACCTCTCCACGATCGAATGGCGTGACCGTCGCCGGGCCAAGCGGGCCCCACGGCCCGCCTCCTCCTCAGGTCGTCTGTCTTCTGGACGGCGCTGAACCTACGGAGCTGACCTCCCCGTCACCATGACCCTCACCCTGCCGCGCTGGAAGGGTCTGCCTCCGGCCCCTCACCTGGGACCGCTGCCGATCACTTCGGCGTTGATCGCCCTGCTGGTGATCGCCCCGGCCAGCCAGCTCCACCGCTTTCCCCGCTCCAACGCCCAAGGGCTGGAGCGGGTGGTGGCGATGGCCAGCCTGATTCAGAGCTTCCAATCCGACGACGCCCGACCGGTGCCGCTGCTCTGGCAGGAGCGCCTGGGCGCGGAGCCGGCGGCTCAGCTCTGGGCACGCCAGCGGGGCGCTTGGTGGCAGTTCTGGGGGCGGGAGGGGTCGGCTCACCTGGTGGTGCCGGCCCGGCTGTTCGGCCCCCAGGCCAACGCTGCCCTGCCGGGCGCCGCGGTGCGGGTGGACGATCTGGTGGTGATCGCTCCCGATCCCCTCTCCCACCAGACACTCCAGCAGCAACTGCGTCAGACCGCTCGGCAGCCCCGGGGTCTGGAGCAACGCTGCGTCAACCTGCTGCGCAGCCGTCAGGCGGTGGCCTGGACCAAGCTCGCCCTGGCTCAGATCTCCGGTGATCTCGCCCCGCTGCTGCAGCGCTTTCAGCAGGGCTGCCTGGCGGTGAGTGCCGAGGCCGACGGCCTCAGCTGGCAGGGGGAGGCCAGCGCCAAACCTGATTCGGTGGCTGCCGCCCCGCCGCAGCCAGCCCAGCCGAGCACCAGCGGCGGGCCTCTGCCTGCCGATCTGTTGCTGGAGGTGGGCGGAGCAAGGCTGGATCTGCTCCTCGATGCCCTGCTCAGCAATGCCGTGATCCGCCAACCGCTGATGGAGCGCTACGGCCTGGATCAGGCCGCCCTGGAGCGATTGCGAAGCACCCCGTTCCTCCTGCGCCTCAGGCCCCAGCCCAAGGGTCCCTTCCAGGCCTCGCTGGAGTTGCAGCTGGCGGTAAGCCAGGACCGCTCCGGCTGGACCCGCTGGTTGACGGCCCTGGGCCAGGCCCTGGAGCGCCAGGGCCTCAGCGACCAGCGCTCCCCCACGAGCTCTGGTCCGGCGGCGGCGACCAGCGCTGTGACATCCCGGTTGCCCAGCAGCCTCTGGCTGCGCGATGACGGCACCCCCCTGGGGGGCTGGCGCTGGGTGGTGCCGGCCAGCGGTGGTGCTCCGCAGTTGCTGTTCGTCCTTGGCGCGGGCCTGCCCGGCGCGGAGCGCTTCGCGACGGCCAGACCACCGGCCGGCGGTGGGCTCAACCTGCGGGCCAGGCCCGTTGCCCTCTCTGCCCTGGGCCTGCTGCCGCAGGACCTGCCGGCGGTGGTCAGGCGCTCCAGCCAGCTGGAGATCCTCTCGTCCCCGGTGGCCACGCCAAAACCGGGGGTCAAGCCTGGGGCTACCTCGCCATCGGGCGATGGTGGCTTGTCATGGCTGTGGGGATCCCTGACGCTGGAGGCTCCCCAGGCAACACCAGCGGCCAAGGCTCAATCTGCAAAGCCGCCACTGGCACCAACTCCAGCCCCAACGTCAGCTCCAGCGGGCCGCTGACCCGTTCAGTTTCCCTGGGCGGCGGCTGGGGGATTGGTCTCAGACGTCACGGCTGCTTCGGCTGCTGAAGCCTCTGATTCACTGGCCTGGCTGGGGGCGGCGGCCGCCTTGCTCTCATGGGCCTGACGCTCTCGCCGGCGCCGTTCGGCGGCCAGGGTCTCCTCCATCAGTTCGACGGCCTGGGCCATCTTCTCGAGGGTGCTGGCGTAGAGGGTCAGATCCTTGTCGACCCTCTCCTTCATCAGACCCATCGATTCACCGATTTCGTGGGCCGCGTCCCGCAGGGCCTGGGGTTCCACCGCTTCGGCACCGCGGGCTTTCTGCAGCAGGCTGAGCAGCCCCACGGCGAACAGGCGTGAGTAGTGGAAGTCGGGCCTGTCGATACCGGCCAGCACCCCGGCGAGCGGTTCAGGGGCGCCCTTGCCCTTGTCGGCCAGCCACTGCTTGACCTCCTCAAGGCTGTGCTGCCCCACCGCTGCTGTGGCAGCAGCGTGCTGGGCGCGGATCTGCTGGGCGTCGAAGCCGGAGGAGGCGCAGAGGGCCACGAACAGGGGCTCGCTCTGCTGCTGGGGCCGATACCCCTTGGCAAAGCCGTCAAAAACCTGCGTGAGCCCAACGGCAAACAGGCTGTCACTGCGGAATCCGCTCTGCCGACTGAGCAGGTGCAGCTCCACGAGCAGCTCATCGACCATGCGCCGGTACAGCGCACCGATCACAAAGGGGAAGGCTGCGTGGAAAGCACGCTTGCTGTCAGCAACGGTGAGGCAGGCGCTCACACTCATCCGCTCGAATCAGTGGACCTTAGCGCTGGAGCCCCCCGGGCCGATCGGGCGGAGGGTGCAGCGTCCTCAGTAGGATCCAACGAGTTGCTCTGCCGTTGCCGATGATCCCGATCGTGATTGAGGATTCGGGCCGGGGTGAGCGCGCCTTTGATATCTATTCCAGGCTCCTGCGCGAGCGCATCATCTTCCTGGGAGAGCCCGTGACCGCTGAATCAGCCAATCGGGTGGTAGCCCAGCTGCTTTTCCTGGAGGCTGAAGATCCTGAGAAAGATATCTTTCTCTACATCAATTCCCCCGGTGGTTCCGTCTACGACGGCCTTGGCATCTTCGACACGATGCAGCACATCAAGCCTGACGTGCAGACGGTCTGTGTGGGGCTGGCCGCCAGCATGGGCGCCTTCCTGCTCACCGCGGGGGCGAAGGGCAAGCGCAGCAGCCTGCTCCATTCCCGGATCATGATTCACCAGCCCCTGGGCGGGGCCCGTGGTCAGGCGAGCGACATCCGCATCCAGGCGGATGAAATTCTCTTTCTTAAAGACAAGCTCAACCGGGAGCTCTCGGAGCGCACCGGCCAACCACTGGAGCGCATCCAGCTGGACACTGACCGCGATTTCTTCATGTCACCGTCCGAAGCGGTGAGTTATGGACTGATCGACAAGGTGATCGAGAAACGTCCAGTCCGCCCGGTCTGACAGCAGCAGCGCGCCGTCAATCATCCAATCGCTTGAATCGAGGATTGGCGATCGACAATAAATAACCCAGTCTTGAAACAAGGCTGGGTACTTTATTCTGATTACTCCTTACCTGGAATCTCCAGGCCATTCTTGCTGACCTTCAGGTCCTTCCAGAGCATGCGGATTTCGTCGTAGGCCTGATCCTGATCCAGCTTGCCATTGCTCTGAAGGCCGACAATCAGGCCAACACGATCGGCGAAACGCTCAAGATTCTGGTGAAAGGCCAGCCGCTGGGGGCTCCAGTCGTCGCCGTGGTAGGCGCTGAACGACTCCATCGGAGAGCGGGTGTTCATCAAGAGCTGGACGCTTGGCTACAACTTATATTAAACTGTGAATGAAGCCCTATAGAGCAAGGTTCGGTTAAGAACCTAGTCCCATAGGGCTCCTCCAGCTGGGGGCTCACTCGGATTGGTCAGGCCGCTGGCAGCAGCGGTGAGAAACGGTCCTTCTCAGGAATGGGTGTGAACTCGGCCACCACGGCACGGAACTCATCGCCATTGAGAGTTTCCTTCTCGATCAGCATCTCGACGAGGCGGTCCATGCAGTCACGGTGGCTGGCCACCAGGGTCTGGGTGTCGCGGTAGCAGAGATCAACGATGCTGCGCACCTGCTCGTCGATGCGGCGGGAGATCGAATCGGAGACATCGCTGCGGGTCATCAGGTCGCGACCGAGGAACACCTCCTGATTGCCGGACTCCAGAGACATCGGACCGAGATCGCTCATGCCGAAGCGGGTCACCATCTGGCGGGCCATGCTGGCCACCTGCTGGATGTCACCGCCTGCACCGGTGGTGACCTCGGAGTGGCCGAAGACCACGTCCTCCGCCACCCTGCCGCCGAGAGCTCCCATGATGCGGGCCTTGAGCTGGGAGCGGCTCACCAGCATCTGCTCCTCATCGGGGGCGAACCAGGTGAGGCCCTGGGCCTGGCCGCGGGGGACAAGAGTGACCTTCTGAACGGGGTCATGGTCCTTCACCAGGGTGCCCACCAGGGCATGGCCCACCTCGTGATAGGCGATCAGGCGCTTGCTGCGCCCGTCGGTGAGGGGTTTGCCCTCCATGCCGGCGATCACCCGATCAACGGCGTCATCGATCTCGGCAAGGGTGGTGGCCTCCTTGCGGCGGCGGGCTGTGAGGATAGCCGCCTCGTTCAGCAGGTTGGCCAGGTCGGCGCCGGTGAATCCGGGGGTGCGGCGGGCCACGGCCTCGAGCGACACGTCTTCGGCGAGTTTCTTGTCGCGGGAGTGGACCTTGAGGATTGAGAGCCGTCCCTTGATGTCGGGGGCATCGACGCTCACCTGGCGATCGAAACGGCCCGGACGCATCAAGGCTGAATCGAGCACGTCGGGGCGGTTGGTGGCGGCGATGATGATGATGCCGCTGTTGCCCTCGAAGCCGTCCATCTCAGTGAGCAGCTGGTTGAGGGTCTGCTCCCGCTCGTCGTTGCCGCCGCCGATGCCGGCCCCGCGTTGACGGCCGACCGCGTCGATCTCATCGATGAAGATCAGGCAGGGGCTGTTTTCCTTGGCCCTCTTGAACAGATCGCGCACCCGGCTGGCGCCGACGCCTACGAACATCTCCACAAACTCCGAGCCGGAGAGGGAGAAGAAGGGCACTCCAGCCTCGCCGGCGATGGCCTTGGCCAGCAGGGTCTTGCCGGTGCCGGGGGGGCCCACCAGCAGCACGCCCCTTGGGATCTTGGCGCCCACGGACGTGAAGCGCTCTGGCTGCTTCAGGAAGGTGACCACCTCCTCGAGGTCTTCCTTGGCCTCCTCGACGCCGGCCACGTCATCGAACATCACACCGGTTTCAGCCTCCATGGCGAAACGGGCCTTGGTCTTGCCGAACTGCATTGCCTGGCCGGGGCCGCCGGGCATCGATGAGGAGCGGCGGGCCAGGAAAATCAGGGAGCCGATCAGCAACAGGGGGAAAAGCAGGTTCCCCAGGATCCCCAGGGCCGGGGGGGTGCTACGGGGGGGGTGGATGTCGAAGCTGATGCCCTGGGTCTTGAGGGTGTTGATCAGCTCCGGTGCCAGGCCGGGCAGGTCAACGCGCAGGCGCTGGACGCGGTTGTCGAGATCCGGGTCGACGGCTTCGATCACGGCGGTGCGGCCTCCATCGAAGATGTCGACGGCGGTGACGCGGCCGGCCTCGACGTAGTCGAGGAAGCGGCCATAGCTCATGCGTGCCACTGCGGCGTTGCGTGGGGCCACTGTGTCGGTGCGACCCTCAGGGGTGAATCGGCTTGCGCCTCCATTCCCCAGCACCTGCCAGCCGAGGAACAGGGCCACTCCGATCGGGAGCAGCCAGAGAGCGAACAGACGCCAGCGCTGATTCATGGCTGAGGGGAATTTTTAACAAGTGTAAAGCGCGCCACCCTCAGCCGAGAGCTTTCGGCCGCAGCGCCACTGACTTCAGCTTGTCATGCTTGCCCCAGCCGCCGGGCCTTGCTGACAGAGCTTCAGCGAATGGTCAGCCAGGCCGGATCGTCGCTGCCCTCGCTGCCATCGAGATCCGGTGCCTCGATCAACAGATCGGCGCTCGGCAGGGTTTCCAGCAGTTCAGGCCCGCCGAGGCCGTGGGTCCAGATTTCCAGCTCCGCCCCCTTGGGGGCCTGGAAGCTCAGCAGTTCAAACGGGAAAATGACCCGTTCCAGGTAGAACTCACCAGGCCCGCAGGACCGCAGAATCACCATACGGTCGCTGGTATTGCGATAGCCGCAGGAGTGCAGAGCCAAGGGAAGAGTTTCAACGGGGTTGATCTACTAAGCCACCATCCATCCGGGGCTTTGGTCACAGACGGCACTATTCCGTTTTCTTAAGGTTTTCTTGATCCTTTCGGGGTACGCCGCGAGGTGTCGCAGGATACGTGGCCCCTCGCCTTCAGAGGCTGCGCAGGGCCACGATCGGATCCAGCCGTGAGGCCCGGCGGGCCGGCACCACCCCGAAGAACAGGCCGATCGACCCCGAGAGGCCCACGGTGAAGAGCACGCTGCCGCTGTCGATTGAGGCCGGCAGGGGGGTGAAACGGCTCACCGCCATCACCGTGCCCAGGCCCACGGCGCTGCCGATCAGGCCGCCGAGGCTGGCGAGCACCAACGATTCCACCAGAAACTGCAGCAACACATCACCGCTGCGGGCCCCCACCGCCTTGCGCAGGCCAATCTCCTGGGTGCGCTCGCTCACCGACACCAGCATGATGTTCATGATGCCGATGCCGCCCACCAGCAGCGACACGCCGCCGATCGCCCCCAGCATCAGGGTCAGGCCGCCGGTGATCGTGCCCACGATTGAGAGGGCGTCCTGCTGGGAGCGCACGGCGAAATCGTCCTCCCGCAGGATGCGGTGGCGCTGGCGCAGCAGGTTGGTGATCTGAAATTTGGCGGCGCTGGTGCTGGCCTCGTCGCGGGCCTCGGCGCTGATGAAGGTGAGCACCACCCCGTAGGTGGGGTCACGGCCGCTCAGCTTGCTCACCATGGTCGAGAGCGGGATGTAGGCGGCCTCGTCCTGGTTGGTGCCGAAGGCGGCGCCTTTGGCGGCCGTCACGCCGATCACCTCAAACGACTGATCGCGAATGCGCAGGGACTGGCCGATGGCGGAGCCCGAGGGCAGCAGCTTCTGCTTGAGGTCCGGGCCGATCACAGCCACATTGCGGGCCCCCTTGATGTCGTCGTCGCTGAAGAAGCGCCCCTGGGCGATCTCGAAGCGCCGCACCGGCAGAAACTCCGGCGTGATGCCCGAAACCGAGGCGTTGGAGCTATTGCCCCCCGACTGAACCACAGCGTTGATCGTGATCTGGGGGGCGACCCGACGCACACTCGGCACCTGCTCAAGGATCGCCTCGGCGTCCTCCAGCACCAGGGTGCGCGGATTTTCGATCCCCTGGCGGCGGGTGTCGTTGTTGCCGGGCACCACGAAGAGCACGTTGGCCCCCAGGGTGTTCAGCTGACCTTCCGCCAGGTTCTGGGCCCCCTTGCCCACCCCCACCAGGGTGATCACCGAGGCATTGCCGATCACGATGCCCAGCATGGTCAGCAGGCTGCGCAGCCGGTTGGCCTTGAGGGTGTTGAGGGCCATCCCGACGGTCTCCGCCAGGGGCAGTTTCGAGGCCATGGCCGCCAGCAGCGTTCAGAGCCGCATCATGGCCAGCGGCAGCGGCAGCTGGCGTGAGCCTCAGAGGATGGTTTCGCTGCGATCGGCCTGGGTGTGGTTGCGGGCGCCGCGGTGCACCACCCCCTCCCGCACCTCCAGGGTCACGAATTCACCCAGGCGCAGATCCGAGGTGGCATTGGCCACACCCACGATCACCGGCACCCCCAGCCGCTGGGCAATCACGGCGGCATGGCTGTCGCAGCCGTCCTCCTCAGCGATCACCCCTCGGGCCTTGCGGATGGCATCGAGGTAGCCAGCATTGGTATCGCGCACCACCAGGATCTCGCCGCTCTCCAGCCGCGCCGCCTCCTCGGCGGTGGTGGCCACCCGCACCCGGCCGCTGACCGAGCCGTTGCCGATGCCCAGACCTCGGCCCAGCACGGCGGAGACAATGCCCACCTTGACCAGATCGGTGGAGCCGCTCACTCCCGAGAGGGTGCCGGCGGTCTGAACCACCAGATCGCCCTCCTTGAGCAGTCCCCTCTCCTGGGCCACGCCCATGGCCAGGGTGAAGGTGCTGGTGGTGGAGGCCTGATGGCCGATCAGCAGGGGGTTCACCCCCCAGACCAGCTGCAACTGGCGGGCCACCTTCACCTCGCTGGTGATGGCCAGGATCGTGGTGGAGGGGCGGAACTTGCTGACGTTGCGCGCCGTGGCCCCGCTCTTGGTGAGGGGAAGGATGGCGGCGGCCTGGAGCTGACGGGCGATCGTGCTCACCGCCTGGCTGATGGCGTTGGGGATGGTGGAGGCCATGTGACTGTCCACGACCCGGCGCGGGTAGTCGCGCTCGATGCGGCGGGCGATGCGGGCCATGGTTTCCACCGCCTCCACCGGGTAATCACCCACGGCGGTTTCGTTGGAGAGCATCACCGCGTCGGTGCCATCGAGGATGGCGTTGGCCACATCGCTCACCTCGGCCCGAGTGGGGCGCGGGCAGCTGGCCATGCTGTCGAGCATCTGGGTGGCCGTGATGATCGGGATGCCCAGGGTGTTGGCCTTGCGGATCAGCTCCTTCTGCAGCAGCGGCACCTCCTCGGCCGGCATCTCCACCCCCAGGTCGCCCCGGGCCACCATCACGCCATCGCAGAGGGGAAGGATGGCGTCGATCTGATCGATCGCCTCGAACTTCTCGATCTTGGCGATCACCGGGGTGTTGTATCCCTGGCTGCTGATCAGCTCGCGGATCTCCAGCATGTCGGAGGGGTTGCGCACAAAGCTGAGGGCCACCCAGTCGACCTCCTGCTGGAGGCCGAAGCTGAGGTCTTCCCGATCCTTGGTGGTGAGCGCCCGGATCGAGAGCTGCACGTCGGGGAAGTTCACCCCCTTGTTGTTGGAGAGCACCCCACCCACCACCACGGTGCAGTGCAGGGTGCGCTCGGGGATGTCGACAGACTCGACCACCATTTCCACCCGCCCGTCATCGAGCAGGATGCGGCTGCCGGCGGTCACCTCATCGGCGAGGCGGTCGTAGGTGATCGTGGCGATCGACTGGTCGCAGCTCACCGGCCGGGAGGTGAGGGCGAAGGGATCGCCGTTGGCCAGGGTGATCGGGCCGCCTTCGAAGCGCCCCAGGCGGATCTTCGGACCCTGGAGATCCTGGAGGATGCCCACGTGGATACCCAGCTCGTGGGCCACCTGACGGATCGTGGCGATCCGGGCGGCGTGTTCGGAGTGGTCCCCGTGGGAGAAATTGAGGCGGAACGTGGTGGCCCCGGCCTGGATCAGCTCCCGCAGGCGCTGGGGAGACTCCGTGGCTGGACCGATCGTTGCCACGATCTTGGTGCGACGCGACAGATCGGGCTGGGCCATCGGAAAGCCGAAGGATCAGGCGGAAACTACCATCCGGTCCCGCCCCTCCCCTGCCGCCGATGGTGCTGAACCGATGGATCTGAACGACTACCAGCTCCAGGCTCGCTCCACCGCCCGCTACCCGCAGGTGGGCGCCAATCCCATCTATCCCACCCTCGGTCTCTGCGGTGAAGCCGGTGAGGTGGCCGACAAGGTGAAGAAGGTCTTGCGCGACCGCGGCGGCGTGTTCGAGCCCGAGCTGGTGGACGACCTGGCCCTGGAACTGGGTGATGTGCTCTGGTATGTGTCGCAGCTGGCCAGTGAACTGGGGCTGACGCTCGACGCTGTGGCCCGCTTGAACCTGGCGAAACTGGCGGGACGGGCCAGCCGCCAGACCCTTGGGGGGAGCGGTGATCACCGCTAGGGGTGCTGCTGCTGCTGAGACCCGCACGCGGCTCGCCAGACTGGGTCCAGATGAGCCCACCCGAGCCAGCCCTCAGCAGCCCGAACCACCCGGAGAATCGTTTGAAGCCCAGATCCCCGTTCGCCCAAATCGCTCCCCCCTTGGGAGCTCTGCCCAAAGGCCTCGCCCTGCTGCTGGCCCTGCTGGTGCTGCTGGCCCCCGCAGCGCCGGTCTGGGCCCTGGATCTGGCCGTGACCGACATCACCGTGGAGCCCTGCCCGGCCACTGATCCGGGAGCCCAGCCGGAGTTGAAGCGCCCGAGCGGGGCCAGTTGTTACGCCCTGCGCGGCACGGTGAGCAACCCCCGCTCCCAGCCGGTGATCGACACGGATCTCTTCGCCGTGATCAGCGACCGCAGCGGGGAACCGGTGCTGCAGAACCGCACCAGGGTGGGCTCTATCGGTGATGTTCCCCCTGGCGAGTCGAGTTTCGCCCTGCGCCTGGCGGTGCCGGCCGGAACCCCCGGGCCGCTGGTGGTCAGCCATGCCAAGGCCAGGGGATTCAAGGCACCGGTGCGGGTGCGGGCCGGTGCCGACGATGAGCTGCTGCCCTTGGAACAGGCGCTGCTCGATCCGCTCTGAGCGGCGTGGCCCGGCGCTTCAGTAGCTGATGCCGCCCATCAGCGATCCGCTCAGGTTTCCCAGTAGACCCTGAACCAGGCTGAGGGTGATGAAGGCGATGATCGCCGAGAGGTCGAGACCGCCCAGGGGCGGGATCAGACTGCGAAAGGCATTGAGGTAGGGGTCGGTGATCGAGCTCACCGTGCTCAGTACCGGGTTACTCCAGTCGAGGTTGGGGAACCAGCTCAGCAGCACCCGCACCAGCAGCACCAGGCTATAGATGCTGAGGGTCTGGGCCAGCACAGCCAGGATCTGACTCAGGATCATCATGGGCAAGGCCTGAAGCAATTCGACACTGACTCTATGCAGCTGGGTTGCCCGTCACCTGGGTGACGGCGAAGGTGCGGTGGAACTTGTCGCTGAGGCTGATCCAGAAGGAGCGGCCATCGCTCTGGCGCCGCCGCTCGATGAAGTCCTGGGCCAGCAGCTCCTTGATGTGGTCGTAGGCGCCGGATCCGCGCAGCTCCACCAGATCCGACTGCAGGATGCGCCGCTTCAGAGCCACCGTCGCCAGGGTGCGCAGGGTGGCGGTGGAGAGGTCCACCGGCAGCAGCGTCTGCACCAGATCGGCGTGGTTGTCACGCAGCTGCAGGCTGAAGCGTGGCCCGTCCTGGCGGATCTCCAGGGCCGTGTCCCGGTGGGCGTAGTCGGCCATCAGGGTGATCAGGGCCAGTTCCACGGCGTCGCGCTCGATCGGCTCACTCAGGCCAGCTGAGGCGATCTCGGCCAGCTCGCCCAGGCTGAGGGGGAGGCCCTTGAGGTACAGGATGGCCTCAAGCCGGGCCGGAAGGGATAAAGAAGCGCTGGACATGCTCCCAGCCGGCCCATCGTTGGCCGCACCGTACCGCAGCTGAACAGAGCAGTCTCAGGCCAGGGCCGGCACCGGCTGGCTGGCGGGGCCGAGGAACAGCCGGTAGGCCGGGTTTAAGGTCTCATCCCAGTGGCGGTAGCCCAGGCCGGAGAGGAAAAGCTCCCAGGCGCCGGATTCCTGCTCCTCCACCTGAACGCCCACCACGATGCGGCCCACGTCGGCCCCCTGGTTGCGGTAGTGAAAAATGCTGATCGTCCAGCTGGGGTGCAGGGCGTTGACGAAGGCCATCAGCGCGCCCGGCCGCTCGGGAAACTCGAAGCGGTAGAGCAGCTCCCGCGGTGCGGGGCAGCCGGCATGGCAGGCGGCTTCGGGCAGACGGCCACCCACCATGTGGCGCAGGTGCAGCTTGGCCAGCTCGTTGCCGCTCAGATCAAGGCAGGGGAAGCCGCCGGCGCCCAGCTGGCTGATCAGGGCTTCGGTGTCGCGGTGCCCTTCGATCTGGACCCCCAGGAAAATGTGGGCCAGACGGTGGTCGGCCATCCGGTAGCTGAATTCAGTCAGGCTGCGGGGGGCCAGGAGTTCGCAGAGCTGGCGCAGGCTGCCCGGACGCTCGGGAATCTCCACCGCCAGCATCGCTTCGCGTTCCTCCCCCAGCTCGGCCCGCTCGGCCACGAAGCGCAGGCGATCGAAATTCATGTTGGCGCCGCAGGCCACGGCCACCAGGGTGCGCTGCTTCAGGCCCCGTCGCTGCACGTCGGCCTTCATGCCAGCTACGGCCAGGGCCCCCGCCGGCTCGAGGATCGAGCGGGTGTCCTCGAACACGTCCTTGATGGCGGCGCAGATCTCATCGGTGTCCACCGTGACCATGGCATCGACGTAGCGCTGGGCCAGGGCAAAGGTGTGCTCCCCTACCTGGCGCACGGCCACCCCATCGGCGAACAGTCCCACCTCGTCCAGGCTCACCCGCCGGCCCGCCGCCAGGGAGCGGGTCATGGCATCGGCATCCACCGGCTCCACACCGATCACTTCCACCTGGGGCCAGACGTTCTTGATGAAGGCGGCGATGCCGGCGATCAGCCCGCCGCCGCCTACGGCCACATAGATCGCATCGGGGGGAGCAGAGCACTGGCGCAGGATCTCCAGGCCCACGGTGCCCTGACCGGCGATCACCTCCGGATCGTCGAAGGGATGGATGAAGGTGAGGCCCAGCTCCTGCTCCAGGCTTCTGGCCCGCTGGCAGGCCTCGTCGTAGGTGTCTCCGTGCAGCAACACCTCGGCGCCGCGGGCGGCCACGGCCCGCACCTTCACCGCCGGGGTGGTGAGCGGCATCACGATCAGGGCGTGACAGCCCAGCTTCTCGGCCGCCAGGGCCACCCCCTGGGCATGGTTTCCGGCGCTGGCGGCGATCACCCCACGCTTGAGTTCAGCCGGGTTGAGCTGGGCCATGCGGTTGTAGGCCCCGCGCAGCTTGAAGGAGAACACCGGCTGGAGGTCCTCTCGTTTGAGCAGAACGGTGTTGCCGAGCCGCCGCGACAGGTTGGGGGCCTGATCGAGCGGCGACTCGATCGCCACGTCGTAGACCCGCGCCCGCAGGATGCGCTGCAGTATGTCGTCCATGGCTCCAGTGTGCCGGGCCGAAGAGCAGCTGGCCTCAGGAAAGGTGACCGTTGCCCCCACTCCCCCGAAGGCAGGCCGTAGATTGAGTTCTCAGAACTGATCAGGGTATGCATCTCAGCGAGCTGAGCCATCCCAACCAGCTGCATGGCCTCAGCATCGGCGAGCTTGAAGCCATAGCTCGTCAGATTCGTGAGAAGCATCTGGAGGTGGTGTCCACCAGCGGCGGTCACCTCGGACCGGGGCTGGGTGTGGTGGAACTCACCCTGGCCCTCTACCAGACCCTCGACCTGGAGACGGACCGGGTGGTCTGGGATGTGGGCCACCAGGCCTATCCCCACAAGCTGATCACGGGGCGTTACCACCGGTTCCACACCCTGCGCCAGCAGGGCGGGGTGGCCGGCTACCTCAAGCGCAGCGAGTGCCGCTTCGACCACTTCGGCGCCGGTCACGCCTCCACGAGCATTTCGGCGGCACTGGGCATGGCCCTGGCCCGCGACCGCCGCGGCGACGACTACAAGTGTGTGGCGGTGATCGGCGATGGCGCCCTCACCGGTGGCATGGCGCTGGAGGCGATCAACCACGCCGGTCACCTCCCCAGGACTCCCCTGCTGGTGGTGCTGAACGACAACGACATGTCGATCTCAGCTCCGGTGGGCGCCCTCTCCACCTATCTCAACCGCATGCGCTTGAGCCCGCCACTGCAGTTCCTCTCCGGCAGCGCCGAGGAGGCCTTCAAGCACCTGCCCTTCATGCACGGCGAACTGCCGCCCGAGCTGGAGCGGCTGAAGGAGAGCATGCGCCGGCTGGCGGTGCCCAAGGTGGGCGCCGTGTTTGAGGAGCTGGGATTCACCTACATGGGTCCGATCGACGGCCACGACATCGCCGAGATGGTGCGCACCTTCAGTGCCGCCCACCGCTGCGAAGGTCCGGTGCTGGTGCATGTGGCCACCATCAAGGGCAAGGGATACCCCTACGCCGAAGCCGATCAGGTGGCGTACCACGCCCAGTCCGCCTTCGACCTCAAGACCGGCAAGGGCTTCCCCTCCGGCAAACCGAAACCGCCCAGCTACAGCAAGGTCTTCGGTCAGACCCTGGTGCGCATCTGTGAGCAGGACCCCACCGTGGTGGGCATCACGGCGGCCATGGCCACCGGCACCGGCCTTGATCTGCTCGAGAAGGCCCTGCCCAAGCAGTACTTCGATGTGGGCATCGCCGAGCAGCATGCCGTCACCATGGCGGCGGGCATGGCCACCGCCGGACTCAAGCCGGTGGTGGCGATCTACAGCACCTTCCTCCAGCGGGCCTTCGACCAGCTCATCCACGACGTGGGCATCCAGAAGCTGCCGGTGACGTTCGTGCTCGATCGCGCCGGCATCGTCGGGGCCGATGGCCCCACTCACCAGGGCCAGTACGACATCAGCTACCTGCGCGCCGTGCCCAACTTCACGGTGATGGCGCCCAAGGATGAGGCGGAGCTGCAGCGGATGCTGGTCACCTCCATCGGCCACAACGGCCCCTGCGCCATCCGCATCCCCCGCGGCGAAGGCGAAGGGGTGCCACTGATGGAGGAGGGCTGGGAACCTCTGGAGATCGGCCATGGCGAGCAGCTGGCCGATGGCGATGATCTGCTGATCGTGGCCTACGGGGCCATGGTGGCTCCGGCCATGGCCACCGCCGGGCTGCTGCAGGAAAAGGGCATCAGGGCCGCGGTGGTGAACGCCCGTTTCCTGCGTCCCCTCGATGAAAGCCTGATCCTGCCTCTGGCCCGGCGCATCGGTCGGGTGGTGACGATGGAGGAAGGCGCCCTGGCCGGAGGCTTCGGCGCAGCGGTGGTCGAATCCTTCAACGACCACGACGTGATGGTGCCCGTGTATCGCATCGGCATCCCCGACCAGCTGGTGGACCATGCCAGCCCGGATCAGAGCAAGGTTGCTCTCCGGCTCACCCCGCCCCAGATGGCCGAGGGCATTCTGCAGCGCTTCGCCCTGCTGGGGATCCCACGCCAGCCGCTCACTGTCTGAGCGCTCAGCTCAGGCTGGGAGGCCTGTCTGAGCGCTCAGCACAAAATGCGGGTGGGGAGCCCGCCTTTTGCTTCGCTTGTGAAGGGCTGGTGCGTGACGGAAGCTCTGGGCTTCAGAGCACGCCGCGGGACGCCAGGCCCTGGATGGCGCCGATGCCGAAGATGTGCCCCAGGCTGGTGGTGGCCAGCAGGGAGGCGTGGCTGAAGCCGCCGAAGAAACGGTCGTTGGGGAGCTTGGCGCCCTCGGCGGGGTACTTGATGGTGGCTTTGCCGATGCCAATAGCGATCACATTGCACACGATCATCACCAACGCCACCTTCGGCGACCAGGTCAGCGAGGCGGGCGCCATGGCGAGAAGAGGAGCGATCATGGTGGATCAAAAACTGACGCCCCATCCTGCGGGGGAACCGCTGGCGGATCACCGGCGCTTAAGACTTGTTCACTGCCCGGGCCTGTGGCCTGGGCTTCAGGATCGGCTGGCTGCTGGCCTCTGACCGCGAGGTTGTCAGCGCCGTTGTCAGTTCGGCTGTCAGTGCGGCTGAAGCCCCAGAGCACCATCAGGTTGGCCACCGTGAGGAAGACCTCCGCTCCCCCATGCAGGGGATCCACATCGGCCAGCTGCAGCCCGAAGCGCTGCTCCGCCACGACGGCGGCGGCAATGGTGACCGCCACGAACACCAGGGTGAACTGGAAGCCACGCAGGGCAAGGGGCGGGAAGCGCTTGCTGGCTGCCGCCCAGCGCAGGAAGGCCAGATAGGGCAGCAGCGAGAGGACGAACAGGGGGCTTGGATCCACCGCCGCCAGGGCCCCGAGGCCAAGGACCGTCATGACTGGATCCTCTCGGGTAGCAGCGTCCAGGCCGCCGCTGCCAGAGCCACATTGCCCAGCAAGGTGGTGCCGGCCTGAAACACCACCAGTCCCTGAAGCTCGATGGGGTTGTCGAAGAGGTGCCAGGTGCAGGCCGCCATGGCGCTCACCAGGGCTGGCAGCATCGCCAGGGCCAGCCAGCGCCACTGGGGTTCGGCGCGGCGCTCACCCCAGCGCATCACGGCCGCCATGGCCAGCATCCACTCCAGGACCGAGGCCACATGGATCCACCAGGTGGGCAGTGAAAGGGCATGCATGGCGCCCGGCACCCAGGTGGACCAGCAATGTACGGAAACCAGGGCTCAGGTGGAGAGTCGCTGCGGCCTGGTGCCAGAGAGGGCATCATCGGATTCGATGGGCTGAGCCATGGGGTCGAATCGCCAATGCCTCAGGTTCAATCGCTTGCATGGCTTCTCAGCGGTGCTGGCGCTGGTCGCTGGGTTGATGCGTGTGTCAGCCGAAGCGGCTGTCGTCAGCACCTCCGCCCAGGCGGCTGCCCAAGAAACGATCGAGGCTGTCAGCCGTCGTCGGCGGACCCTCGTGGGCTCCAGCTATTTCCGTGTGCCTGCTGAGATCCAACGGGAGGTGGAGGCCTATGCCGTTGAGCAGCGCAGTGCCATGGAGGCGGCCGGTGGTTGTATCCATGGGGGGGTGTCCGGAATCCCGTCGCCGTTTGAGCGCCTGATGCTGCCTGCTGGCTGGCACTTGCTGGGGGAGGTGCTGGCCTGCCCGGCTCTCCCTGGCTACTGGACCTCGGAGCGGGTCGCCTTGGAGTGGTGGAGGTCGCCGCAGCACCGGCGCATCGCCTATGGCAAACCATCGGCGTCGCATCTGGCCTGCAGCTGGGTGCGCCAGGGCTTGATGGGGGCGAGCCGTGACTCGGTGCTTTGCCTGGTGTTCAAGGCCAGCGGTGGAGGCTCTGGCCAGCCATGAAAAAACCCCATCCGGATTCCGGACGGGGTTGCAGTGATGCTGATCGATGGGGGTTCAGCCGAGGCCGATCTGGCCGAGGATGCCCTGGCCGGTGAGCAGTTCGGTGGCCAGGCCGATCACGAAGCCGAGCATGGCCAGACGGCCATTCCAGGTTTCAGCGAAAGAGACGAAACCGAAGCGGGAGTCGGAGCTGGACATTGCATGTGAAGCAGTGTTGCGGAAATTGTAACAGGAGGTAACCGCTTTGGCCAGGGTCCTGGGGCTAGCCGCAGGACCCTGGGATCTTTGGCGAGTCGTCCCTGGTCCCGTAGCCTCCCTGCAGATCGCATCGGTGTTCGGTGGGGCCAAGGCAGAAGGGGGTTCAACCGCTGCTGTGCGGCTACTACGGCGAGCACAATCTGGGCGACGATGCCCTGCTCACCGCCCTGCTGGCCCAGCTGCCCGAGGGCTGTGATCCCACGGTCACGGCCTTCGATCAGGGGGAAGTGCAGCAGCGTCTGGGGGTGCGCACCTGTGCGAGGCGCGATTTCAAGGTTGTGCGCCGTGCTCTCGACCGTTGTGATGTGCTTGTGCTGGGCGGCGGCAGTTTGCTCCAGGACGCCACCAGCTTCCGCAGCCTCCTCTATTACGCCGCGTTGATCATCTCGGCACGGCTACAGGGCAAGCCTGTGCTGCTCTGGGGCCAGGGACTGGGACCCCTGCGCCGTCGCCGCAGCCGCCTGCTGGTGCGGCGACTTCTGAACCTGGTGCAGGCCAGCAGCTGGCGCGATCCGGGCTCTGCAGCGCTGGCGGCTGCCTGGGGACGGCCAGGCCAGCTCGGCAGTGATCCGGTCTGGTCGTTGGCGACCAGGCGCTGGCATGGGCAAGGAGGCCCCCTGGTGCTGTGCTGGCGGCCCACACCACTGCTGGAGGGCGAGCGCTGGAGGCCCCTGCTGGAGGCCCTCGATGCCGTGGCGGCCGCGGCGGATCGGGAGGTGATCTGGCTGCCGTTTCACCGGGATCAGGACCGGGGTTTGCTCGCTTCGCTGGATCGCCAGGGGCTGGTCCCCCGGCGGCTGGCCCAGCGCTGCCGCGAAGAGCTCGTGGCCACTCCCGAGGAGGCGATGGAGATCTTCAGCGGCGCCTCCCTGGTGCTCTCGATGCGGCTGCACGGGCTGATCGTGGCGGCCCTGGCCGGTGCCCCCCTGGTGGCCCTCAGCTACGACCCGAAGGTGCGAGCCGCCGCCCAGGCGCTGGCCTGCCCCTGCCGTGATCTGGAGCTGCCGCAGGACGGCCGCGCTCTGGAGCAGGAGTGGCTTGAGCAGTTGGGGAGGCCCCCCCAGCCTCAGGTGGTGGAGGGGCTGCGCCAGGACAGCCGCGTTCATGGTGAGCTGCTGAAACGCTGGCTGGGGAGCTGAGCGAGGATCAGTTCAGAGCACCGGCAGCGGCTGCAGCAGCAGCTCCGGGGGCGCCCATGGCCACGGGAATGCGCGGCACGGGGAAGCCGTTGGCCACGAGCACGTCGACGATCATGCGGTTGGTGTCGAAATAGACCTGCCAGTAGTTGGCGGTGTGGGTGTAGGGCCGAACAGCCAGCTTCGGACCGCGCTCGGTGAATTCCAGCACTTCCACATCGCCGGCCATGCCCTCGAACTGATTCGGCACCGTGGCGAGGCCTTCCTTGAGCAGGGTGATCGCCTTGCCCACATCGGCGCTGTTGTCGAGCTGGGCCACCAGTTCCACCCGGCGGAACTCATGCACGGAATAGTTCTGGATGGTGTCGCCGAACAGTTTGCCGTTGGGCACGATGTTGCGCACGTTGTCGGGGGCCAGCAGGGAGGTCACGAACATGCCGATCTCCTCCACGGTTCCGGTGACGCCGGCGGCCGTGATGAAATCACCCACGCTGAACGGCCGGAACACCTGCAGGAACACCCCGGCGGCGAAGTTGCCGAGCATGCCGCTCCAGGCTGCCCCGATCGCCACGCCGGCGCCGGCCAGCAGGGCGGCGAAACTGGCTGTTTCGATGCCGAAGAAGCCGAGGATGGCCACCACCAGGATCACCCTCAGCACAGCGGCGAGAATGTTCAGCAGGTAGGAGATCACCGTGGCATCAAGGGTGCTGCGGCGCAGCCCCCCCCGGATCAGCTTCACGGCGAACTGGATCAACCAGCCACCGACAATCCAGAGGGCGATCGCCCCCACCAACTTGAACAGGAAGGGAACGATCGTGGAAGCGATCAGATCAGCGAAGACCGGCACGGAACTCAAAGACAGGCCCGCTCACAATCGGCGCTGATCGGACCCACGTCAACAACGCTGTCGGGAAGCACAAACCTGACGCGGCTCAGGCCTGCAGGCGGTTGAGTTCCTCGAGCACTTCGCGGCTGTGACCCAGGGGGCGCACCGCCACCCAGCGGGCCCGCAGCACCCCGTCGGGGTCGATCAGAAAAGTGTGCCGCTGGGAGAAGGGAGCGATCCAGGATCCGTAGAGCTGACTCACGGCCCCGCCGGGGTCGGAGAGCAGCGGAAACACCAGTCCCTCGCTGTCGCAGAAGGAGGCATGCTCGGCCAGATCATCGGCGCTGATGCCCACCACCTCGGCATTGATCTGATGAAATTGCTCGAGATCCCTCTGAAAGCCACGCGCCTCAAGGGTGCAGCCGCCGGTGAAGTCCTTGGGATAGAAGTAAAGCGCCAGCCAACGGCCCCGTAACTGATCCAGCCCAAGCTCGCCGGAGCGATCAAGCCCGGGCCCGAACCCAGGCAGGCTGAACTCAGGAGCCGGCTGATCAAGGGCTGGAAGGCTGCCTCCCATGGCAACAGCCCTGCTCGGCCAGGCCAGCAGGGCTGTGGGTAAGCCTGGAACCAAAAGAGCTGCACCGCTGTGAACAAGCACTCCACGCAGGAGTTGGCGGCGATTCACAACGGCTGTGCGCTTTGGAGACTCAGAGTTTGGCCAGGTTGACGCCCAGTTCGCGAGCGTAGGCGCCAAGGCCTTTCTTCTGGATGGTGCGCAGGGTGCTGGTGGCCACCCGCAGCTTCACCCAGCGGTTGCCTTCGGCCCACCAGAGGCGGCGTTCCTGCAGGTTCACCTGCTGGAGTTTCTTGGTGCGCACGTGGGAATGGCTGACTGCCATGCCGTTGTTGGCGCGCTTGCCGGTGAGCTGACAAACCCGGGACATGAAGGCAACCGATACTCAGTGGACGGGCAGCAACCAGTGACCTGGATGGCGCCAAGGGGCCACCTTAACAAAGGGGTGGACCTGCCAAAGCGGAATCAGCCTGGCGGAACCTGCAGGCGCTGCTCAGTCTGGAGAAGCGGCAGCGGTCAGGGCTTGATCAGCTGGCCGGCGGGGGTAATGGCCGCTCGGTCGATGGCTTGGCCTTTGGAATCCCAGGCTTGGATCAGCAACTGCTTGTTGCTGGCCGTGAGCTCGGCGAAGCTGTGGACGCTGATGGCTCGGGCGCTGTTGGGCCCAGGGGTCACCGGGCGCAGATAGGCGCCGCCACCGCCCACCACCAGGTAGGTGGTGCCATTGATCGGCTTGCTGCGCTCGTAGTTGTGCTCATGGCCGTTGATGTAGAGCTGCACCCCGAACTGTCGAAACAAGGGAGCCAGTCGAGCCCTGGCCGCTTCGTTATTGCCGTAGTGCCCGGAGGACTGGATCGGATGGTGGGCCACCACCACCTTCCAGGGGGCTTTGCTGGCGGTGAGGGCCCCTTTCAGCCAGGGAAGCTGGCGTCCCCAGTCGGCGTTGACGTTGCTGTCGAGCATGAAGAACTCCACCGGCCCCTTGCTCAGGGTGTACCAGCGTCCCTTCATGCCAAAGGGGCGATAGGCGATCTGGGGATCGCCATTGGCCGTGCGGATGTCGTGGTTGCCCAGCACGGCATGGAAGGGCACGCCGGCGACGAGCAGCGCCTTGTAGGGGATGGTGAACATGTCGTTCACCTGGCTGATGTCACCCTTGGGATAGATGTTGTCGCCCCCGAGCACCACCAGATCCACGGGCCGGGCGCGATGGACGGCCGCCATGGCCCTGCCCACAGCCCGCTGGGCCTCGTTGCCGCCGCCGGTGTCGGCCACCGCCAGCCAGTGCAGGCGGCCAGCTTCAGGTTTCGCCGGCGTGGCGGCCTGGCTAGGGCTCTGACGCTCCAGCAGCAGCGTGCCCGTCAGAGCCGCGCCAAGCAGTAGTCCCATCATCTGACGGCGGCCGAGACGCCTGGGGTGCATGGGCTCAGATGCGGGAGAGGGGGCTCACGCTATCGGCCGAATCGACCCAAGACGTCCCCGCCCAAGGGCTTCTCAGGCGGACTGCATCACCTTGCACTGCAACAGCCGGGCCTTCCTGCTTCAGCCGCTGATGGGGATAGATGAAATTGAAACCCGGGTGATGACTTCAACCTCTCGAGCCAACACTTCAGGGCGCAGGTCCAGGGCGGTTTGCGCCGGAGCCTCAAAGGCCCCGCTCCATCAGGCGGCCCATCAGGTCGGCGCTGCGCTGCTGGAAACCGGCCAGTTGGTTCGGCTCCAGGCCCCCCACCGCCAGGCGGGCCAGTTCATAGATGTGGCAACTGAGCTCCTGGGCCAGCTGCTGGCTGGGGGAGCTGCTGCCCACACCCGTGAGCACGGCGCCACTGGAGAGTTTCTGCAGGCCCGCCACCAGGGGATGACGGCGGTTGACCACCAGCACATGGTGGTCGGGCAGTCCGGGCAGGCGTTGCTCCATCAGGGCGCCGATGTCGTTGAGGCGGCGCATCTGCTCCGGCAGCAGAATCAGGGCCGCCGGGGTGTTCTCCCCCTTGAGAGCCTGGACCTGGATGGTCACCTTGTCGTTGGCCAGGGCAGCCTTGAACAGCTCGCGCAACTTCTCGGAGCTGTCAGTGCCGTCGGCATCACTCAGGCTGCTCTCCTGCTCCTGGATGCTGGCGTCCAGTTCCGCGTCCACCCGCTGGAATTTCAGCTCCCCGTGGCGGTCTTCAAGCCAGGGGATGAACTGGGCATCGATCAGGGTGTCGGCCAGGAGCACCTCCGCCCCCTGCCCCTGCCAGAGGGCCAGCGGCCCGGCCTGGGCGGCCTCATCGGTGCAATAAAGGATGCGCTTCTGATCCTTCTCACCGAGGCGGCTGCGGTAGCCGGAAAGGGTGGTGTAAGCCTTCTCGCCAACGGCGACCGGGTCGGACTCGGCCGCCGCTGCGGTGGTGCCGAACAGGATCAGCTCGGCCACTTGATCGGCGAACTTCTCATCTTCCATGGCGCCGATCTTGATGAAGGGGGCGATCCCCTCCCAGATCTCGGCGTAACGGGCGGGCTCATCGCGGTGCAGTTCCTTGAGCCGGTCCCCCACCTTCTTGGCCACAAAGCCGCCGATCGAGCGCACCCGCCGGTCGGTCTGGAGGGCGCTGCGGCTCACGTTCAGGGGGATGTCCGGGGAGTCGATCACCCCGCGCAGGGGCAGCAGGTAGCGGGGCACCACCTCCTTGATCGAGTCAGAAACGAACACCTGGTTGCAGTAGAGCCGGATCTCGCCTTTCTCCCAGTCGGCTCTGCCGGTGATCTTCGGGAAGTAGAGGATGCCCTGCAGGGTGTAGGGGTAGTCGGTGTTGAGGTGCACCCAGAGGAGGGGATCGCCCTGGAACGGGTAGAGGTAGCGGTAGAGCTCGATGTAGTCGTTGTCGGTGAGATCGCGGGCACTCTGGCGCCATGGTGCCTGCCGCTTGTTCACCGTTTCCCCCTCCAGCTGCACTTCTACAGGCAGGAAATCGCAGTAAGTGGTGATCAGGGAGCGGATCCGGGAAGGCTCGATATATTCCAGTTCCTCCTCCTGCAGATGGAGGATCACATCGGTGCCAGGTTCGGCGCGCTCACCCGTTTCGAGGCTGAAGTTGGGGGAGCCATCACAGCTCCAGCGCACCGGCTCGGCGCCGGGTCGGGCACTGAGGCTGACCAGCTCCACCTGGGCTGCCACCATGAAACTGGAATAGAATCCAAGCCCGAAATGGCCGATGATGGCATCATCTTCGCGCTTGTACTTCTCCAGAAACTCCTCGGCGCTGGAGAAGGCCACCTGGTTGATGTAGCGCTTGACTTCATCGGCGCTCATGCCGATGCCGTTGTCACTGATCGTGAGGGTCTTCGCTTCCCGGTCGATGCGGATCTGAATGTTGCCTTCCTCACCCTCGCTGCAGTCGCCAGCCATGGCGGCCATGCGGCGCTTGCTGATCGCGTCGACCCCATTGCTGACCAGCTCCCGCAGGAACACCTCATGGCCGGAATAGACGGCCTTTTTGATGATCGGGAAAATGTTCTCGGTGTGGATCTGAATCTGACCCTGTTCCAGCACCGTCATGGCAGCCAAGTTACTGCTGTGACCCTAGGGATCCAACCGGTCCTGGCTCAAGCCGTCGCAGGGAGAGGTCTCCGAACCCCCACTCAGAGGCTGGTGGTGAGCACCATCGCTCCGGTGGGTGCCGCCCCAAGCGGATCCCTCTCCACGCTCACACTCACGCTGCTGGCCAGGCTGGTGGGCATGGGAGGGATCAGCATCGCCACATGGCCCTGGTCGGTCGGTTTGAACGAGACGCAGCCCACCACCCGTCCGTCAACGTTGGCCCAGAGGCGGTAGAGGTAACCAGGTGGCGGCGGCGGCAGGTCGTTCAGCATCAGCACGTTGTGGGTCGGGTTGCCCGTCACCATCACTTCACCGTTGGCCCGGAGACCAGGACCGGGGGCCTCCAGTGAGAGGTGGCGACTCATCGGTGTGAGCCCTTCGGGCGGCTTGAGCTGCTGCTGGATCTCGGCCAGTTGCACCTGGGTCTGGTGCAGTTCGATCCCCACAGCCAGCAGGGCCAGCCCCATGAAGGCGGGCAGAAGCCAGACCCCGAGGGCAGGGCGGCCCTCGCTCTGCTGCTGGTTTGGGGTGCCCGCTCGATCCAGCAGCCGCTGGCGCAGGCGCTGAGGCGGTGCCTTCCTGATCGGAAGGGCCAGGGGGAGCAGTTCGAGAGTGGTCTTGAATTCGTCCATCCGATGCTGCAGGCCTGGGTCCTGCCGCAGCAGGGAGGCCAGCTGTTCACACTCGGCTGAATCCAGGTCGCCCAGGGCATGGCCGGCCAGCAGGGCGTCGAGGTCGCTCTGGGGGGTGTCGTTGGTTGGGTTCATGGTTCGCTCGAGTAATCGATCAGTAACTCCCGCAGTCGGATCAGGCCCTGCCGTGAGCGGGTCTTGACGGTGCCGAGGGGGAGCTGCAGCCGTTGACCGATCGCTGACTGGCTCAGGCCCTCGTAGTAGGCCATCTCCAGCACCTGCCTCTGGTTGGCGGGGATCGAGCCGAGGGCGGTACCCACCCGGACGGCCAGATCTTCCTCCTCGGCCTTCTCGTGGGGACTGCGCACGGCCGCTGGCAGCAACTGCTCCGACCAGCGTTGCAGCAGCTGCCAGCGGTTCTTGCGCTGGTTGATCCGGTTGATCGCCATCGATCGGGTCAGCAGCAGCAGATAGGCGAGCACCGGACCCCGCATCGGCTCATAGCGTCCCTGCTGCCAGAAGCGCAGGAAGACGTCATGGCAAAGATCCTCGGCCTCCTGGCTGGTGCGACAGAGGCGCAGGGCCAAGTGATAGACCCGCGCTCCGCAACTGTCGTACAGGGACGCCAGATCAAGGTCGGGGGTGGAGGTCTCCGGGGGTTCGGGCTGTCTCGAGGCTGGAGCCTCGGGGCCAGTGGGGGTCAGGTCCACGGAGTGAGCCGTTCGCTTGCCATCAGGAGATGTACCGGCGAAACGGCTGATCGGATGGGTTGAATCGACGAGCCACACCGATGCCCGCCAGCAGCAGCAGGATCCCTGCAGCCTCTGGCGCCTGGATCGGCTCCCCCAGCAGCAGGGCGGCACTGACCACGGCCACCAGGATCGAGAGGCTGCCCCAGAGCGAGACCGTGGCCACGCTGCAGTGCCTGTAGGACAGACGCAGAGCCAGCTCACTGCCCAAAGACAGAGTGAGGCCATAGAGCCCAATCACGCCCAAAACCCACCACAGCTGCAGCAGCAGGAAGTGATGGGGGCCGAACAGCACCAGGGCGATCGCTCCGAACGCCAGCGCCGCACAGGTGGAGCCCAGGCCAATCGTGACCGCAGCAGGCCAGCCTCGGCCAGCGATCGATCGCCCAGTCACCGCAGCCCCACTGAAGGCCAGCACCCCCACCAGCCCCCAGGCCAGGCCGATCAGATCGTCCATTCCCCCCCCCATGGCCACCATCGTCAGCTGGGGCAGCAGCAGTCCGGCGGCGATCAGGGTCAGGCTCAGCCAGAACACTCGGGGCAGGGGTTCCTGCAGCAGCCAGCGGGCCAGCAGGGCTGAGACCGGCAGGATCAGGGCGAACAGCAGGGTCTGGGTGATCACTGACAGGGACTGCAGCGCCAGGTAGTAGGCCAGGGGTCCTAGGAACATCCCGAGGAATCCATTGGCCACCAGGAGCCTTCGCTCTGCGGGCACCAGGGCCTTGAGGGTTGCCGGCAGCCCATGGCGCCCAGGCAACAGGGTCGAGAGGCCCACCATCAGCTGGGCGAAGAAAAAGACGTTGCAGAAACTGATCGGGTTCTGACCGTTCACTGAATGCTGAAGGCCGTAGGTCTGAAGCCCCTTCAGCACGGTGGCATCCAGTCCCCGGAGCAGAACGTAGATGCCAAGTGGCAGCAGCCAGAGAGGCCGGGGATGACGGGTTCCCAAACCGATCGGCCTGCTCACGGGTATGGACAGCAGGCGTGAGCTGGTCCGAGAGGGATCTCAGCTTGCGCTTCTCTCACCCTGACAGCATTCGTCATGACGGTTCTTTCGAAGTCCCTGGTCGCTGCACTGGCCCTGGCCATCCTCGGCGGTTCTGCTGTTCCCGCTCATGCACAAAGCATGATGAAGGAGGACAAGATGATGGCCCCGGCTGGTGCCATGGCCAAGCACAGCTTCCGCAAGGCCGAGGCGCCCGTCAGCGGCAGCTTCATGATCAAGAAGGAAGGCGGCAAACAGCTGCTGGTGCTCAGCAGTGATTTCAAGACCAACGACATGGCCCCCGACCTGAAGGTGATCTTCAGCCCGTCGGCCACTCCCCTGGCGAGCACCAAGGCTCCCGGCTTTCCGCTTAAGGCAGGCAGCTACACGATCCTCGCTCCACTCAAAGCTGCTTCCGGTGCCCAGAGCTATGTGATCCCCGCTTCGATCGACCTGGGCAAGCAGGGATCGGTGCTGATCTGGTGCAAGAAGTTCAACGCCACGATGGCCTGGGCCCCCCTGAAGCCCTGAGCCATGCAAAGCGTCGACTGGCTCTGGCTGATGCACCCGGCCCTGGCTGTGGTGCTGGTCTACCCCCTGCTGGGGATGGTGCTGCGACTGGCGCAGCAGACCCGGGACCGCCGCCTGACCCAGGCCAAGCATCCCCCCACGGTGGGGCGGGATCATGCCGATCTCGGCAAGTGGCTGGCGGGTTCGGTGGTGGGGATCGTGCTGCTCGCCGAGGCGGTGGTGATCGCCACCAAACATTCCCTCTCAAGCTTTGAGGGGGGTGTCGGGAGGTTGGCGCCGCTGCTGCTGGTGCTGGTCGGATCCGGGGTCGCCCTGGCGTCCCTCTGGCGGGTCAAGCGGCCCGTCTATCGCGCCAGCTTTGCCCTGCTCTGCTGGGCGGGGGTGATCGGCCTGGGGCTGCAACCGGAAGTGTTCCGGCTCAGTGACAACCCCTTCGATCCGGCCTTCTGGCAGTCGCACTTCTGGGGCGGCATCGGGCTCAGCGGCCTGATGCTCTTCTCGGTGGCCTGCCGGCCGGAGATCCACAAGCACCTGCGCTGGCGCCGGCTGCATGTGAGCGCCAACGCCCTGGCGGCCCTGATCTTCCTGGCCCAGGGGATCAGCGGCCCCCGGGATCTGCTCGAGATCCCCCTCAACTGGCAGAAACCCACGCTCTATGGCTGCAACTTCGAGGCGAGAACCTGTCCGGCACCCGCCCCGAGCTCTGCAACCCCCTGATCCATGACGTCAACAACACCATGGCCCTCCTGCTCCTGGCCTTCCTGGCCGGTGCACTGACGATCCTGAGCCCCTGCATCCTTCCCGTGTTGCCGTTCGTGTTCGCCGGGGCAGGGCGGCCATTCCACCGCCGGGGCCTGCCCCTGCTGGTTGGGATGGCGCTGTCCTTCACCGCCGTGGGGGTTATGGCCGTGGTGGGGGGAAGCTGGGTGGTTGGAGCCCACCACTTCGGGCGGATTGTGGCCTTGCTGGTGTTGGGTGCCTTCGGACTGGCACTTCTGTTTCCCGCCGTGGCCGATCGGCTCAGCCAGCCCCTGGTCCGGCTGGGTCAGCACCTGTCGCGACGATCGGATCAGGCCCGAAGCTCGGGGGTAACGGCGGCTTCATCCGCTCTGCTGGGCGTGGCGATCGGCTTGCTGTGGGCGCCCTGCGCCGGCCCGATCCTCGGTCTGGTGCTGACCGGCGCGGCCATCCAAGGGGCGAGTGCCAGCACGGCCCTGCTGCTGCTGGCCTATGCCCTTGGCGCTGGCACATCCCTGACGCTTGCCCTGCTCGCCGGCGGACGCCTGGCGAAGACCGTGAGAGCTTCCCTGCGGGCCACCGCCTGGCTGCGAAAGCTTCTGGGGGGAGCCGTGATCGTCAGCGTGGGGGCCATCGCCCTTGGCCTGGAGCAGGCCTCCCTGGCCCGTTTCGCCTTAGCGGATACCAATGCCCTGGAGCAGACCCTGCTGGCGCAGGTACCCAGCGCGCCCCGCGACGGAGTGCAAGTCGCTGCCGCAAGCCAGCTGCCCGTGCTGGGTACGTTGCCACCCTTCCCGAAGGGAGCGGTGTGGCTGAATACAGCGCCGCTCAGTCGTGATCAGCTCTGGGGCAAGGTAGTGCTGGTAGACATCTGGACCTATTCCTGCATCAACTGCGTGCGGACCCTTCCCCATGTGCGGGCCTGGGCCCGGAAGTACAAGGACCACGGTCTGGTGGTGATCGGCGTGCATTCGCCGGAGTTCGCCTTTGAGCGCGCCCTCGGCAATGTGCGGGCGGCGACCCGAAAGCTGGGGGTGACCTATCCCGTGGTGATCGACAACGACTTTGCGATTTGGAAAGCCTTCAACAACACCTACTGGCCAGCCTTCTATTTCATCGACACCCAGGGCCGCATCCGCCACACCCACTTCGGTGAAGGCGCCTATGCCCAGTCGGAGCAAACGATCCAGCAGTTGCTTCGGGAGGGCGGCTTCCGCAACGTGCCCACTGGTCTGGTCAGGCCCTGAGCATTCATGTCCACCCTCACCTCCCTTGGCTCCATCCTGCGTCCCCTGGCCCAGCGCCACCGCCTGACCCTCGGCCACCAGCGCAGTCCCTGGACCAGCCTCCTGCGCCAGCCGATCTCCATGGCGCTGCGCATGCCCTGGCCGGTGTTCTTCCTGGCCATGACCAGCCTCTACCTGGCTGAGGTGGTGATCTTCGCCTTCGCCTTTCAGCTGGACGGGAGCCACATCGTGGGAGACGGAACGATGGGCCTGCCCTCCAGCGCGGTGTTCTCCCTTCAGAATCTCTTCAGCGCCAGTTTCCAGTCGGCCAAAGTCACCTCGATCTACACCCTGGCTCTGGCGGCGTTGCAGCGGATCTTCGGACTACTGACCAACGCCATGGTCACGGGTCTGTTTTTTCTACGCTTCACCAAGGTGGATGCCCCTTTGCGGTTCAGCAGCAACCTGTGCCTGAGCTTCTCGCCCGGTGGACATCTCAGCTGCCGTTTCGTGACTGGAGATCACACGTACTGGCTGAGGGTTTCTTACTCCATGGTGTTGTTCATGGATGAGGAGATCGAACCGGGTGTCGTGCAGCGGCGCCTTCATTCCCTGCCACTGCTCAACAGCAGCACCCCCCAGCTGCATGTGACCGCCGTGCTCAGCCATGTCCTGAGTGCCGAAAGCCCCTTGGTCCGCTTTGGCCTGGAGGCGATCCAGCGGGCCAGCGGGGCCATTCTGGTGCTGGTGGAGGGCACCGACGAGGTGACCGGATCCCCGCTCCTGCAGCTGCATCACTACCAGATCGAGGACATTCTCGAAGGTCAGGTGTTTGCCGATCTGGTGTCCGAGGACGCCAATGGCCTGCGCCGAGTGAATCTCGATGCCCTGAACAGCACCCGAGCAATCGGGTAATTGTGGCGGCTCAATCGAGCATCGCCTGCCGTTGCGAGGGTCCTCTCCTGCGCTCAGCCGCGGCGCTGCTCGTTGGGACGCTCCTCGGGCACGATCGCCCCGGCCACAGGGCACACCTGCAGGCAGATTCCGCAATCGATGCAAGTGTCGAAATCGATCCAGTAGAAGCTGGTCCCCTTGCTGTTGGCGCCGCTGCCGGGATGGATGCAGGCCACAGGGCAGGCATCGACGCAGTCGGCCACGCCCTCGCAGATGTCAGTGAGGATGCTGTGGGCCATGGGGGCGGTGCGTGCTGAACGGAATGATCCTAGAAATCTCGGCCCTGTCAGTTCAGCCACTCCAGGCCTGAGCATCCCCGTCGCTGGGCGGCGGCTTCGGCCGCGCCTCGGCTGGGGCAGGCATCGGGGAGCAGTTCGGCGCTCTGGCCCTGCCCGTGCAGACCGCAGAGGACCGTCAGGGCGTCGGCCAGGCTGGAGTTCTGGCCGTAGGCCACCAGCACCGGCCGCGCGGCCGGATCACGGGCGGCGGGTCTGAGCAGCAGATCGCGGATGTCTTCGATCGAGAAGCCGAAGCCCACGCCGGCCGCTTCACTGGCGGCCGCCCCGAAGCGCCCCACCAGGGCGTCGTAGCGGCCGCCGCTGGCGATCTCCACCGGCGCCTCGGCCCCCAGGCAGACCAGCTTGAGCACGATGCCGTCGTAGAGGTCGAAATGGGGCTGGAAACTGGGATCCAGCTGCAGGCCGATGCCCAGCCGGGCGGCCGTGGGCGCCACGATCTCCAGGGACGCGGCCAGCTCATCGATCAAGGGGCTGTCCCCCAGATGACGGCGCAGCTGGGCGAGCACCGCCTCCGGTTCGCCGCGCAGGCGCAGCAGCTCCTGCAACCGCTCGATCTGGACCTGGGGCAGGGGCAGGCGGGCGATCGCCAGGGGATCGAAGCCCGAGAGGGCCTGCCGCGCGCTGGAGCGCTGCTGGGCGGGCACCTCCTCGAGCAGGGCGGAGAGCACCCCGTGGTGGCCCACCAGCAGCCGTGGCTGGTGGCTGGCCTGCAGGCCCAGGGTTTCGCTGCAGGCCAGCAGCAGGGCCATCAGCTCAGCGTCCGCCGCCGCTGAGCGCACCCCCAGCAGTTCAACGCCGCTCTGCAGCCGCTCACTCAGGCGCTGGCCGCCGCCATCGCCGGTGAAGCTGCGAAAGGTGCTGCCCTCTGCCCACAGACGCAGCGGACGGGGGCGATCGGCCAGGCGGGTGCAGGCGGCCCGGGCGATCGAGGCGGTCAGCTCGGGCCGCAGCCCCAGGGGTTCCTCGGCGGTGAGGCGGGCCACCTCCCGCTCGGCGATGCCGCCACCGGCTTCAAGGGTGTCGAGGCGCTCCACCATCGGCGGCGCCACCTCCTGGTAGCCCCACAGCCTGTACACCGCGGCCAGCCGCTGGCAGAGCTGACGGTTGCGGTCCACCTGCCGGGGGTGGAGATCCCTGGCGCCGGCGGCGGGTTGCAGGGCCATGGGGGCGGAGGGGC